>DNXU01000268.1:38546-68833 GCA_003505715.1 Cyanobacteria bacterium UBA8803
GATGAGGGATGAGGGATGAATTTTAGCGCAATTAAAATCTTATAAATTAATTAAAGAAATTGAGGGAATAAGTGTGAATTTTTCTTCTTTAGGATTTTTCCGCAGTCTGCGCCGAGACAATAAGCAATTTGCTGTTATTGGGTTGGGACGTTTTGGCCGATCCGTTTGCTCTTCATTGCACCGCCTAGGATATGAAGTTCTAGGAACTGATATTGATGAAAAACGAGTTGCTCAGGCAGTGACTGAACAACTGGTTGCTCATGCTGTTCAGCTGGACTCAACCGAACTTCCAGCACTTAAAGAAGCGGGGATTTTAGAATTTGATACGGTAATTGTAGCGATTGGCAACTACTTACAAGAGAGTATTATTACCACCCTAAATTTGAAGGAAGCAGGAGTTCCCCATGTGGTTGCCAAAGCCTCCTCTGAAGTCCACGGTAAACTATTGCAGCGAGTAGGGGCTGACCATGTAGTGTATCCCGAATATGAGGCAGGCTCTGCTTTAGCGCGATCGCTCACCCAACCATCAATCCTAGATCGGTTTGACCTCGACCCCAACCACAGTATTGTGGAAGTATCGGTGCCTGAAGAATTTCATGGCAAGACCATCACAGAACTGCAACTGCGGAACCGTTATGGCTTGAATTTGTTAGCTATCGGTCAAGATGAACGCTTTGAAATTAACCCTGACCCCACCAAGCGCCTGTATAAAAATTGGGTCATGGTGGTGATTGGCTCGAATCGTGATATTGACCGCCTGCCGATTTAACTAGTGCGGTGAAGAGAAAACCATAAAAAACCCCCACCGGCGGCGTGGGGGTACATACTTTGGGAGCAGTAGGCGCTCCTTAGGACTTAATTATGGTAAACCCTTTCAGGAATTGCTGAGTGAGGGGGGGTTGACCCCCTCTATCAATATTGGCAAACTTCAATATACAAGATTTATTCTCATAAGCCGGGAAGCGTTCAACCCCTCTCCCTAGTTGCAAGACTTGTTAACAGTAAGCTAGATCTCTAGGCAAATCGCTTACCCTCTCACCCCCTCACTCCCTCAACCCCTCACTCCCTTACTCCCTTCATCCCTATTTTCAGGCTAGGGAGCCTGAAGTGCTACCAAGGTATTCTCCAATACGTGGGTGCGGAATATGCCGTTATCCGCCAAAACCATTACTAGGCGCAGGGGATAATCTGGCTCAACTTGTAAATCTGCCCACGGCACTGCTACCTCCAAGCACTGGTTGAGCGCGATTTTAGCCCCACTGTTTTTGGGATGCCACTGATAATACTCCCCAGCTTCCTGAAACCAATAGGATTGGGTTAGGAGGTTAATGTTTAGGTGGTGGTGGAATAGATAGTTCAGGGGTTCCTCATCCGGTAGTTCTGCTAAAGGCGCGGGACTGTTGTACATAATGCGATCAGGATAAAACCATAGCAGGTGCAATTCCGAGGGGATATCTTTACCCGGTTGCACGCCCGTTTTAAAGTCCAACCGCAAGTAGAAGTTGAGGTGATCCAAACCGTACCACAACCGCTGGATGGCACTGCTCTTATGCATCGTGCCGCGTGCGCCTCCGATCTCAATCAAACCTGCCCGATCCCAGTCTTGCTCGTCGCCCATACCATCGATAACTGGATGGATAAAGCCTTGAGGGTGGTGGGGTTTCGGGATATCGTGGCGTTCTACGGGTTGCCTGAGACTGAGGGGGATCGGTTCGTTCAAAGCTTGGTAAATTGCACTCAGGTGTTCGCGGAACAATTGGTCGAAAATGGCATCCTGGTTTGAGGAATGACCCTCACCAAACCACCAGAACCAATCAGAACCTTCAGCGGCATACAAGGCTTCCCAAACTTCCGGATTATTTTCTTCCGTGGCTTCTGGATGATTAGCTAATACTTGCCGTGCTTCCCAAAGTAAGTCCCAAGCCCGGTTCTTCGCCGGATCGCCAATCCAGGTGGTGAAGCTGCCATCGACCCAGGAACCACTATGCAGCCGTTCCGCAGGGATGACTTCAGTGGGTGGAAACTGCTCGATAAACTCAGAAACCGTTACCAGTTTGATGGTCGGAATATCGCTTAAGGTCTGATAGAGGGCTTCCAGGAAAGGAATGCCGTCTTTTTGGTAATATTCCCAGCAATTCTCCCCATCCAGGGCAATAGTAACTAACCATGGTTTTTCTAAGGAGGTTCCGCCCACCTGAGACTGTGCCTGTTTGGGCAACTGAGCGTTACGTTGAGCGATCGCCAACCCAGCCCGAATTGCTTCTAAGTGTCCCACCAAATCTGCTGCTGCTCGTTCTGGTGGCATTGCCCCATAGGTAAAACCAATTAAATCCGATAAGCGGTGGTCTCGGAACACAATTGCCAAGTCACCGTAGGGGGTTTCTAAACGATAGGGGCGATAAAGCCATTCGGGTTCTGAAACATTGCCCATCTCATCTCGGTGGAAAAAGTGCTTCAACGTCCAACCCAATACTGCCTCATCGGAGCAAATCCACTTGAATCCAGCGCTGGTAATGTAAGGCAAAATTAGGGGACTGACCGACTGTTCTGAGGGCCACAAGCCACGGGGGGTTCGACCAAATCGGTCTTCATACATATCCCAGGCTTTCTTCAGGTGACGGGGAATATCTTCTTGCCACTGGAAGCGATACTGGGGTAGGGTCATATTCGGCACGGCCACCCGACCTGAATTGGTATCGGCGAGTAAGGGTAGAATTGGGTGGGTATAAGGAGCTGTCATCACTTCCAACTGACCGAAGTCTTGCATCTTGCGGTGCTGGGGAATGATGCGGCTGATGATTTCCTTCTGTTTAGAAAAAAGCCGCTGTCGGTCGCTTAAGGTAAAGTTGCGCCCCTGTTCCAACCAGACTGCGATCTCTGGATCATCCCAAAACAGGGGATCGATCCAGGCTAAGTTATGCCATGCCAGCAAGTCGCTGTAATCCTGAAGCGTCCAATTTTCCAAGCACCATTGTTTCCCCTTTTCCTGTCGCATCTGGTAGAGTTCCCTGTAGCGGGGATGGGGATCGATGAGGGTGTGGTGATTAGCATCAAAGAAATGCTCCAAGATAAAGGTCTGCTCTTCGGTGTCCAGCTGTTCCGTGGGCTTGAGAGCGACTGCTAGATAAGGGTCAAAGGCCGTACCAGCAATGTAATCTTCCAGTTGTAAGATTAGTGAAGGCACCAAATTCACTGTTTGATGCAACTTGGGATAGCGCTCCAGCAGCAGTACTAAATCCAGGTAATCTTTCGTACCGTGCAGTCGTACCCAAGGTAGACGGTATTGCCCATTCTTCACCGTAACAGTGTTGCGGCTTCTATACAGCGGCTGGTGCTGATGCCAGATAAAGGCGACGTATAAAGGATGAGACATCGTTCAGAGTTAAGAGTTAAGAGTTAAGGTTAATGACGGTAGACCTCTAAACTCTATAACTCTTAACTCAAAACTCAAAGAGCCAAGCAATTATATGACTTGCTCAACTTCCACAATTTCAGGAATAAACTCCCGTAAGCGGCGCTCAATGCCCATTCTCAAGGTCATGGTTGAACTGGGGCAAGAGCCGCAGGCTCCCTGAAGGCGAAGTTTGACAATAGGGCCATCGATCTCAACTAATTCAACGTTGCCGCCATCAGCCATCAAGTAAGGACGCATTTCATCCAGAACAGCCTCGACGTTGTCAGGCGTTAGGGGTAGGGGTGGGGACCCGGTTTGGGACATCGCTAACCTCTCGTGATTTGTGAGTTGAATCGCAACTATGTTAATCCTAACGCTCTCCAGTGTAATGGGTAATGGGTGATGGGTGATAGGTGATGGGTGATAGGTGATGGGTGATAGGTGATGGGTAAAAAATTGCTGACCAATCACCAATCACCACTCACCAATTACCAATCACCCATCACCAATCACCATTTTCCAAACAAGTTCGCAATGAGGAACAGATATAATCTATATCTTGATTGGTGAGATCGAAGTAAGAGGGTAGGTTGATGCCTCTTTGGTATACTTTATGGGTTATAGGCGTAGGAATAGCCTGAGCTTCATACATGGGCATATCGGAAAGGGGATAGAAGTAAGGTCTTGTGTCTATACCTTGCCGCTTGAGAGCTTGCATTAGATTGTTCCGCTGTGTCTCTGTATACCCTTCTACTTCTAGGCAAATCATCCAGTAGACATTCCACGCCCACTCAGCGGTAAAATTGAGTTTCAAACCAGGAAAATCTGATAAATTTTTTTGGTATTGGCTAAATATTTCTCTTTTGCGATCAACAAGTTCATCGATCCTCTCCAGCTGAGCCAGACCGAGCGCAGCTTGCATATTTGTCATCCGATAATTATACCCAAACTCATTATGCCAGTAGCGTTTTGAACTGCTCATGGCATGATCTCGCAAGTATTTGGCTCTTTGATAAAAGTCTTCATCATTGGTCGTAATCATTCCCCCTTCGCCAGAGGTGATGATTTTGTTGCCATAGAAACTAAAAATGCCACAGTTAGCTAAAGAGCCAACTTTTTGCTCCTTGATTGCAGCACCGTGGGCTTCAGCAGCATCTTCCACAACTATCAGGTTATATTTCCTAGCCAGTTCATTGATGGCTATCATATTAGCTGGATGGCCGTAAAGATGAACGGCTATTATGGCTTTAGTCTTTTCGGTTATGGCTTTCTCAACTTGTAAGGGGTCAATACATAGAGTATCTTCTTCTATGTCAACCAAGACAGCTTTCGCTCCCGTATATATAACGGCACTAGCCGTAGCGATAAAGGTTAAATCGGGAATAATAACCTCATCACCTGCTGTGATACCGTAACTGGCAAGGGCTAGATGTATTCCTGTTGTACCATTGGCTGTTGTCAGGGCATATTTTGTCCCGCAGTAGTCAGCAAAGCCTTCCTCGAATTTATTGATGTATTGACCGAGAGATGACACCCAGCCAGATTTCATGACATCCGTTACATAGTTAATTTCTAACTGAGTAATGGATGGCTGAGATATGGGTAGAAATTTAATCATTTTATTATTTTAATGTCAAGAACTATGAATTTCTCCCAAAAGATGTGAAGCAAAAACTTTAGCATTCTCTGTTTGGTTATGAGACTTATACCATTGGTGAGCATTATTAGCAATAGTTTGCAATTCTTCAAAATTAAATTGGCTCAAATGGTCACCTAACACCAAATAATTATGGTTCATTTCAATTCCATCTGCTTCCGAAGGATTGTACTGAGTACCCAAAGGAATTAATCCATGAGCGCAGTAAGCGGCAAATACCGTTGATTTTCCTAAATCGCCAGGAAAACGGGTGTAGTCGAAGCATCCCGCCCAGGAATCTAACATCAATTTACTAATCAATTCAGCAGGCTGAAACCCCATCTGGTTCAAATGCACGCCTGGGAACTCCGCTGGATTTAGGTTGAGAGGTTGACCAATATCGTAAATTTCGGTAATTTGCCAAGTCTGGCAAGTTTTGAGCAACGCTGGTAAAGCGTTTTTATAAACGCGATGGCGATCGTTGCCCCCAAATACTATAAATTTTCGTTCCCGTTGAGCTAATGGGGGGATATGTTCGGGTTCCCCAACTGTTGAGAAGTCAGGTATACAAGTAATGGGAGACTTAGTCCACTGCGAAAGTTGAGCTTTAAATCTGCCGCTATCTGTAATGACGCTACTAGCGATTTGAGCCAGACGACGAGAAACGAAACTTTGGATCGGGTTTAAAAAGCTGATTTTTTGCCACTTCAATTTAGGTAACTCATGGAACATAACCACCAATTTGATCTGACGTAGCTTCATCGCCGATCGCAATGCTTCTACTAGCCAAAATGGTGCGTCGAATTTTCCTAGCAGATAGGGATAGTTACTGTAATGTAAAATCATGCCTTCAATATCTGCGGGCAGTACAGATAAAAATGCTTCCGTATTGTGAGCAGGTAAACCTGTAGCCGAAAACCCCTTAATTATCGGGTCAGTCTGAATTCCTTGTTGGAAAACTAAGAAGTGAGTGAATATTTCATGTTCTTGCAATAATCTATCTGCTAATCTGAGAGCATAATCTCCGACTCCATCTGTATAAGGAGGGAGCCTAGGCACAATTTGCACAATAGTTTTAGTCATTTTACCTATCTATTGGAAAACAGGGAGCAGGGAATACAGAACAGAGGAAGAGCGATTTTTAGGCGTCTTGGTGTACGCAGTTCATGGCGAACTACTTATTTAGCTCTAACTTATCCAAGCACGCTTTCAACTGTTTCGCCAACAGTGGAGCTGAAGCTTGATTGAACAAATTTCCCGCTAATCCCGGAATCTGGTAACTTTCGACATCCTGTACTGTCAATTGATCCCAACCCAAGCACGAACCTAAGTACCAGGCGGCAAACTGCTTACTAGCTTTAAATACGGTAATTTGATCAGGATAAATTTGTGGCACATAGTTAAGGCTAGCTTGGCGATTTACCTGTTCTGCTCGTAAGTATCTCAGTTCATGAGGTAGCGAATTTTCGGTATTTGGCTTAGCAGGCTGCTGAGATGCCAACTGTTGAAGTCCCGCCCGTCGTTGCTGTTTAGACTTATTTTTCTGTTGCAGCTTTTGGCGAATATAGCTCAACTTATCTTTAACTCCACCTTGAGCGAGCTTAGAGGCATGATAATAATAGGCTTTATGCAGCAAAAATTCCCATCTGTGTAAACTAGCTTGCGCCCGGAAGGATAAAGAATTGCGATTGATTTGAGCTTGAGATGCTCTAGGAGGATAAGCATCGATTAAAGCCAGCAAAGCCACTTTTTCCCCTTGAGACTGTAGCTGTTGCGCCATCTCAAAGGCAACTGTCCCTCCAAAACAGTGCCCTCCTAACAAATAAGGCCCCTTGGGTTGAATCGTGCGTATTTCCTTGATACCAATAGCCGCCAGTTCTTCTACAGAGATGTGCGTGACTGCTTGGCCGTTTAAATCGGGTCTTTGTAGGGCATAGAATGGTTGATCTTCACCTAACAAGCGAGCAAACCTGGCCCAGCTCAGCGCATCAGCCGCCCCCCCATGGAAGAAGAAAGGAGGCTGAGAACCTTTAGGCTGAACAGCTACTAATGATGACCAAGGTGTTGACCATCCTTGTTGGCGAATAATGGTAGCCAGTTGGGCAATAGTTGGTGCTTGGAACAGGGTGGCTAGAGGTAAATCTTTATTAATTACTTTCCTAATTTGAGTAAAAAGTTGTACGGCCAGGAGAGAATGTCCTCCTAAGTCAAAGAAGTTACTATTGATGCTGATGGGTTGTACCTTAAGCACTTGTTCCCAAATTTTAGTAAGTTGCAGTTCTAATTCATCAGTGGGAGCAACAAAGGTACTTTCTGAATCGTGGCTACTATAGTCTGGTACAGGTAGGGAACCAGGGTCTAGTTTCCCATTGGGTAACAGCGGTAGGGTGTCTAGGAAAACAAAAGAGGAAGGCACCATGTAGTCGGGTAACTTCTGTTTGAGGAAGCGGCGCAGTTCATCAATGGTTGGTGAGACCTCTTGATGAGGAATAGCATAGGCAACCAAGCGCTTTTCTCCTGGGGTGTCTTCTCTAACGATGACGGTACTTTCTTGGATATGGGGGTGTTGTGTCAGAACAGCTTGAATTTCTCCGAGTTCAATGCGGAAACCACGAATTTTTACCTGATTATCTATGCGACCGAGATGGATGATATTACCATCTGGCAAATAACAGGCTAAATCCCCAGTTTGGTAAATACGGCTGTATTGGCAAGCCTCAAAAGGGTTGGAAATGAATTTTGCGGCAGTTATATCGGGTTGATTCAGGTAACCCCGTGCTACGCCAACACCCGCTATAAATATTTCTCCTGGTACATTCACAGGTACGGGCTGGAGATGGGCATCCAGTATATAAATTGCTGTGTTAGAAATAGGACGTCCAATTGCAGGTCTTGTTCTGGTATCCTTGTACTCACCACAAGTACTGGAGACACTTACTTCAGTTGCTCCATAAGAATTAAGTAGAGTACGACCGGGTATCCAGCGGGCTAGAACCTCGGTAGACGAAGGTTCACCCATAACTGTAATAATTTGTAATGCGGGGAAATCCGCATCGGGCATCGCAGCTAACACAGAAGGAGTAGTTTTAATATGAGTGATGGCATACTCCCGTAGTAAACGAGCCAATCCTGTACCAGGTAGTAGGGATTCCTGTTTGGCAACATAAAGGGTTGCTCCTACTAGTAGGGTCATGAATATCTCAGACAGGGAGGTACTGAAACTGAGAGAACCAAACATGAGGACGCGGCTATCTGGTTTGACATGGTAAGCTTGCAGCCTTGCTGGTGCTGCAAAACCGCACAAATTTCTGTGTTCTACCGCTACTCCTTTAGGTTTGCCTGTAGAGCCTGAAGTGTAGATTACATAAGCCAGGTTATAGGGTTTTAGTCCGCTAGTTGGGTTATTTGTGCTTTCAGACTCGATCACCTGCCAATCTGAGTCTAAGCAGACAACATGCCCTCTGAACTCAGAAAAACTATTAACCAGGGACTTTTGGATCAACAATACCCCTATCCCAGTATCCTCAATCATGTAGTCGAGACGCTCCTTAGGTAGAGCTGGATCGAGAGGCACGTAAGCCCCACCAGCTTTTAAAATACCAAGGACGCCTATGATCATTTCTAAGGAACGCTCTACAGCAATCCCTACCATTACCTCTGGACTTATACCCAATTTTTGCAGGTATTGGGCTAACTGATTGGCACGATTATTTAATTCTCGGTAGGTCAACTTTTGCTGTACTCTAGGGAAAACAGTACTGTGGGGATCTGCAAAAACTACTGCTAGTGCATCTGGTGTCCGTTGTACTTGAGCTTCAAAGAGTTGATGGATGCAGGTATCTTGAGGGTACTCGGAGTAGGTGTCATTCCACTCCACTAACATTTGGTGCCTTTCGGCTGCTGTTAACAGACGTAGTTCACAGATAGGTTGAGATGGATTAGCAATGATACCTTCTAGCAAAGTCTGAAAATGCCCCGTCATCCGGGTAATGGTAGCGCTGTCAAATAGGTCAGTGCTATATGTCCATCTACCCAGAATCCCCTCTGTAGTTTCTGTTAAACTCAAAGTCAAGTCAAACTTAGCACCAACACTATTAACTTCCAGAGTACTCAGAGTTAGACCTGGAAACTCAAAGGTAGATTGAGGGGTGTTTTGCAGGATAAACATCACCTGAAATAGCGGCGAACGGCTGATGTCCCTTTCCGGTTGTAGTTCTGCCACCAGCTTCTCAAAGGGTATATCTTGGTGTGCATAAGCCCCCAACGCTACTTCCCGCACTCGCTCTAGCAATTCTTCAAAACTTGGGTTCCCTGCCAGATTAGTCCGCAACGCTAGGGTATTGACAAAAAACCCAATTAATCCTTCGGTTTCTACCCTGGTTCTGCCAGCAATGGGAGTGCCAATAATGATGTCTTCTTGCCCACTATAGCGGTAGAGTAATATTTGAAATGCCGCTAACAGGGTCATAAACAGGGTAACACCAGATTTCTGACTCAGAGTTTTTAGTGCCTGGGTTAGTTCTGGTGATATTACCAGGGATTGTTTTTGGCCAGAGTAAGTCTGGACAGGTGGACGAGGACGATCCGCAGGTAAGTCTAAGACGGGTAATTGACCGCCTAGTTGCTGTTTCCAGTAAGATAACTGAGTTTCTAAAACTTCACCTTGTAACCAGTTGCGTTGCCAAACTGCAAAGTCAGCATACTGGATGGGTAATTCTGGTAAGGGTGATGGTTTCTCTGATGAGAAAGCTTCGTACAATGCTGCTAATTCTCGCCTAAATATTCCTCGCGACCAGCCATCGGAAATAATATGGTGTAGGGTTACTAGTAAGATGTGGTCTTCTGCTGCTAGACGCAGGAGTTTAACACGAACTAATGGACCTACGGCTAAGTTAAATGGTGCTTGGGCTTCCTCTATCGTCAGACGCTTGGCTTCTTCCTCTCTAGCAGCTGCTGAAATCTCTTCTATATCAATAAGTGGAAGGGTGAGATTGCTCCTTTGTGCAATGATTTGTAAAGGTTCCCCATCTACTGAGATGAAGGTGGTTCTCAGGCTTTCGTGACGACGAGTAATTTCGACTAGGCTTTGCTCTAGTGCCATTAAGTTTAGTACGCCTTTTAAGCGATAAGCATAAGGCATATTATAAGTAGCACTGTTGGGAGCCAATTGGTCGAGAAACCACAATTTTGTTTGAGTAAATGATAAGGGGAGGTTTCCGGCTCTGGAGACTGGTACTAGGGGTGGTATATTTACAGTGCTGTCTGTTTTGGCTTGGGCGATCGCATCAGCTAACTCAGCCACTGTTGGTTCTTCAAATAAAGTCTGCAAAGGAAGTTGCACGCCTAAGGCTTGCTGGAGGCGAGATAAAATTAAGATGGCGAGGAGGGAATGTCCCCCTAATTCAAAAAAGTTGTTATGAATACCGACTGTTTCTAGCCCTAAAACTTCCGCCCAAATAGTAGCCACAATCTCTTCCGTGGGCGTGCGCGGAGGCACCAAGTCAATGAAATTAGATAAATCTGGTGCGGGGAAGGCATTGCGATCTAATTTGCCATTGGGTGTTAAGGGGAAAGCTTCCATTACTACAAAAGCATAAGGAATCATGTAGTCTGGTAGCTTTTGGGCTAGAAAACTAGGTAATTGAGCTTGAACGTTTGATGAATCTTTCGTAATAATGTAAGCAACTAAGCGCTTATCTGCTTTTAAGTTCTCTCTGGCTATCACTACTGCTTGTTTAACGCTGGGGTGAAGCTCTAACAATGTCTCAATTTCCCCCAATTCTACTCGCATTCCCCGGATTTTAACTTGAAAATCTGTGCGGCCTAAGAGTTCGATCGCTCCATCTAAACAGTAGTGGGCTAAGTCTCCTGTTTTGAATAGTCGCGCCTGGGGGTCATTACTAAAAGGATGGGGAATAAATTTACTATCATTCAAATCAGGACGATTGAGATAGCCGCGAGCAAGGCAAGCTCCACCCATATATAATTCACCAACTTCTCCTGCTGCAACTGGTTCGAGTTTCTCGTTGAGAATATAAGCCTGATTATGAGGATAAGGATATCCTACAGGTATAAAAATATATCCTTGTTCCGGGTCAAAGTTTTCTGGTAGGGCATAAGCACAGTTGCCAATAGTTTCGCTTTGACCGTATACGTTAAAAATCCGCACTTTCTCCTCAAACAAGTTTTTAAGCTGTTTGTAGAGATGAATGGGCGGCAAGTCACCCGAAAGGACGATGATTCTTAATTTAGAATTTTGGAGCGCTTCTGTGTATTTTTTATCTAGAGTTTCTAGGCTCTGAAGCCCATAACGCCAAACTGAGTGTACTCCGTCAGAAACTGTTACGCCTGCTTTGGCAATTAGCTCAAACAGACTCAGGGGATTTTTAGTTTGTTCGCGGGTGGCAATAATACTGGTAGCTCCCCTAGATAGAGGCACCATTAATTGCCTCACTGAGGAGGAAAAGGAGAAAGATGCCATGTGGAGATAGATATCATCCGGCTGGATTTGCAAAACTTGGCTCACAGCCGGAATATAATAGAAAATATTAGAGTGGGTTAGTTGTACACCTTTTGGCTGGCCTGTTGAGCCGGAAGTGTACATAATGTAAGCTAGATTTTCTAGGTTGACCTTTGACTCAGGTTGATCTTGACTTTCCTGAGCAATTATTTCCCAATTAGTGTCTAGACAAATTTGAGGAATTTGATGTTGGGGAAGTTGCTCGACTAGATGCTGCTGAGTCAATAATAGAGTTACTTGGGTTTCTTCTAGGATGAAAGCAAGACGATCTTTGGGATAAGCTGGATCTAAAGGAACGTAAGCCCCATCAGCTTTAAGTATTCCTAGAATTGCTATGACCATATCTAGGGATCTTTCCAGGCAAATCCCTACTTTTACTTCAGGATTAATACCATGCTTTTTAAGGTAGTTAGCCAGTTGGTTAGCCTTAGCATTTAGTTCTGAGTAAGTTAACTGTTGTCCATCACATCTGACTGCTACTGCGTTAGGTCTTTGTACCACTTGAGCTTCAAATAGCTGATGGATACATAACTCTTCGGGATAATTTCCATCAGTATTATGCCAGTTTGCCAAAATTTGCTCCTGTGCCGCTGTAGTTTCAGCTAGGGCTTGATTTTCTTCGTTACACTCGATAGATGGCTGATTTTGATGAATCATTATCTTTTTAAAAGATGGTCTATTGTGGTTCTTCAGTACTTACTATGCCAAAGGTGCCAAAGAGGCGACTATTCCAGGTTCAGCTCCCTAAATTACAGCATACCAAAAAGCATTATTTATCTAGATTGAATACATCTCAACAATACCTGCAATTGCTTTGCCAATAGGGGAGCAGAAGCTTGATTGAACAAGTTGCCTGCTAATCCAGGAATTTCATATTTCTCTACTCCAACAGATGTCAATTTTTCCCACCCCATCAACTCACCCAAGTACCATTGAGCAAACTGTTTCTTAGCTCTCAATAAGGTAATTTTACCGGGATAAATTTGCGGTCTATAATTTATTCCTGCCTCTCGGTTTACCTTTTCTGCTCGTAAGTATCGCAGTTGATGGGATAAAGTCTCCTCGGTTTTTTGGCCTGGAGCTGGCTGAGAGTTCAATTGCTGGTAGCCCAGTTTTCGCTCCTGTTTGGCTGAAATTTTTTGTTGCAGCTTTTGGCGAATATACTGTAACTTATCTGGTAGTCCAACCGAGAATAACTTCCGACCATGATAATAGTAAGTTTTGTGGAGCCAATAATCAAACTTATGGAAACTAGCCCTCAACCGAAAAGACAAAGAATTGCGGTTGATATGAAGTTGAGTTGATTGAGGAGGATAGGCATCAAATAGGGCAAGCAAATCAACTTGTTCTCCTTGAGCAATAAGTTGTTGTGCGATCTCAAATGCTACCGTACCACCAAAACAATGTCCTCCTAACAAATAAGGTCCTTGGGGTTGAACAGTGCGGATTTCCTTCAGACAAAGAGCTGCTAGTTCTTCTACAGAGGTTTCAGTGACTTGTTTGCCGTCTAAATCGGGTCTTTGTAGGGCATAGAATGGTTGGTCTTCACCTAACAAGCGAGCAAACCTGGCCCAGCTCAGCGCATCAGCCGCCCCCCCATGGAAGAAGAAAGGAGGCTGAGAACCTTTAGGCTGAACAGCTACTAATGATGACCAAGGTGTTGACCATCCTTGTTGGCGAATAATGGTAGCCAGTTGGGCAATAGTTGGTGCTTGGAACAGGGTGGCTAGAGGTAAATCTTTATTAATTACTTTCCTAATTTGAGTAAAAAGTTGTACGGCCAGGAGAGAATGTCCTCCTAAGTCAAAGAAGTTACTATTGATGCTGATGGGTTGTACCTTAAGCACTTGTTCCCAAATTTTAGTAAGTTGCAGTTCTAATTCATCAGTGGGAGCAACAAAGGTACTTTCTGAATCGTGGCTACTATAATCAGCTACAGGCAAGGAACGGCGATCTATTTTGCCATTAGGAGTGAGTGGGAAAGCTTCTAAGAACACGAAAGCTGATGGCACCATGTAGCTGGGCAGTTTTTGCTGAAGAAATTGGCGCAATTCCTCAGTGGTGGCTGGCTGGTTAGTAAGGACGTAGGCGACTAAGCGCTTGTCTTGGGGTGTATCTTCTCTGGCGATCACCACAGTTTCCCGAACATGGGGATGTTGATTTAAGGCCGCCTCCACCTCGCCCAACTCAATCCGGAAACCACGAATCTTAACCTGAAAATCCTTTCTGCCTAAAAATTCTATACTACCATCCGGTCTTAAACGTCCCATGTCTCCCGTGCGGTAAATGCGCCTTTGGCCTGCTTCTGGGTCGGGTAGAAAAACAGCTGCTGTTAGTTCAGGATTTTGCCAATAGCCTAGAGCAATGTAGGGACTGCGGATGGCAATTTCTCCATAAATATCTGTCAGTTTACCTGCTTCATTGATTAACCAAATAGACGTTTCGTCTAATGGATAACCTAAGGAAACTGCGTGACCAGGGATTGTTGTTTGCTTGTTGATGAAATACTGGAGATTAAATGTCGATTCTGTGGCACCATAACCATTGACCAAGATACATTCATTGGCGAAATATTCTTGATATAGGTCAACATCTTTGGCGACAACTTCCTCTCCTCCCAAAACAACTAGACGCAGCTGAGGAAAATTATGAGTACTACCGAGACTGCTAACAAAGTGTCGATAGACCGTTGGCGTGGAGTGATAAATGGTAATTTCTGCCGAGAGTAAGCGCTCAGCAAGATGATTTAGACCTTGAGCCTTGATATTGATGGGGTATAGGGTAGCACCGTTTAACAAGGCACTAAAGATATCCACCAAGGCTGCATCAGTGCTGTAGGATGAGAGCAGGGTTAACTTATCCTGTTCGTTGATGTGCAGATTGTTGGTGTAATTCCTAATGAAATGCAGCACGTTCCGATGGGTTTGCATTACCCCCTTCGGTTTTCCTGTCGAACCGGATGTATAAAGGATATAGGCTAGGGTATCTGGTGATATTTCCTTGAGATTGTCCTCAGGCTCATCCGTCAAGTTGATGTCATCAATATTGATAATCAGTATGGTGTTTTGGGTTAATTCCCTAGCCCGCTGCCAATTATTTTTATCCGTGACCATTACTGTAGCTTGGGCATCTTGGAGAAGGTAATCAACTCTGGCCTTGGGATAGTCTGGATCTACAGGCACATAGGTTTTCCCAGTTTTCAGAACTCCTAAAATCCCTGCTATCATCGGGGCATCCTGTTCCAAAAATAGCGCTATTCTTTCTGATTCTTTAACTTCCTGTTTGAGCAGGATTTGAGCGACTCGGTTAGCTTGCTGATTTAATTGGCTATAAGTCCACTGATAATTCTGGGTTTTAATCGCGATCCGAGCGGGATATTTGTTGAGGATCTGCTCGAAGCGAGATGGGATTGATTGGGCGATGTCTTCTGGGCGGAAGGGCGTGAAGGCGTTGGTTGGCTCAACAATGTTGCGACAACTGTTGAGGGCTTGACGTTCTGTTGCCGTTAACAGTGGTAAGGTAGAAATTTGTTGAGAGGGGTGAGTTACTATACTGGAGAGTAAGGTCTGGTAATGACCTAACATGCCTTGAATTGTCGCCGCCTCAAATAAGTCGGCATTGTAGACTAATTTCAGGGCAAGTCCCTGGTAAGTTTCTCGAATATACAAGGTGAGGTCAAACTTGGCATCTGGTTGAGCAAGTTCAATAGTTTCTACTGTTAACTCAGATAATTGGAGTTCATTTTCTGCTAAGTTAACCATATTGAACCAGACCTGAAACAGGGGGTTGCGGCTCAATGAACGTTCTGGTTGCAATTCTTCTACCAGCTTTTCAAAGGGCATCTCTTGGTGTGCATAAGCTCCCAAAGTTACTTGGCGTACTCGCTCTAACAATTGGTGAAAGCTGGGGCTACCTGCTAAATTAGTGCGCAATACCAAGGTATTGGCAAAAAAGCCAATTAAGGCTTCGGTTTCCAGCCGATTTCTGCCAGCAATGGGAGTACCAATGATGATGTCTTCTTGCCCGCTATAGCGATACAGTAATATTTGAAATGCCGCCAACAGGGTCATGAACAGGGTGACTCCTGATTTCTGGCTCAGGGTTTTGAGGGCCTGGGTTAGTTCTGGTGATAGTACTAGGAATTGTCTTTTACCAGAGTAGGTTTGAATAGCTGGACGGGGACGATCTGTAGGTAAGTCTAGGACGGGTAATTGACCGCCTAGTTGCTGTTTCCAGTAAGATAACTGAGTTTCGAGGACTTCTCCTGTTAACCATTGGCGTTGCCACACGGCAAAGTCGGCATACTGGATCGGGAGTTCTGGCAAGGGTGAGGGCTGACCTGAGGCAAAGGCTTGATATAGTGTTGTCAACTCCCGCCGCAATACCCCCATCGACCAACCGTCAGAAATAATATGGTGTATGGTGACCAGCAAGATGTGGTCTAAGGGTGTCAGGCGCAGCAGTTTGACCCGAAATAACGGGCCAACTTCTAGGTGGAAGGGTTCTTGAGCTTCTTGGTGGATAAGGCGTTGAGCTTCGGTTCCTCTTTCAGTTTCTGGGAGTTGTCCCAAGTCGATGATGGGGAGGGTGAAATTTAGATCTGATTCAATTAATTGCTGAGGTTCCCCATCCACAGAGGTAAAAGTAGTCCGCAAGCTTTCGTGGCGATGTATCAGTTCTCTAAGGCTTTGCTCTAGTGCGGTGATATTGAGTTTACCCGTTAAGCGATAGGCGGCAGGCATATTGTAAGCTGCACTATTCGGTTCTAATTGGTCTAGGAACCAGAGTCTAGTTTGAGTAAATGATAGGGGGAGGTTGCCCTCGCGCCGGACGGGTACTATTGATTGCAGAGGCACGGTAGTGCCAGCATTCACCCGGTAGAGAAACTCCTGGATTTCGGCTTTGCGCGATCGCAACTCTTGCAATAGCTCTGGGGTTAGGGTTTCCTTGGGCGCTTTATAACGCAGGCGATCGCCTTCTAACCAAAGATTTACGTTCCGATGGCGAAGTTCAGATAGCAACTCCTGAATTGTTCTCATAGTTCTCCTTCTTCGTAATCAATGGTGGTTTGGCTACTATCAGAGGGCAAAGCTCCCACTGCCCAAAGGACTGTTTCTACGCACTGTGCTAATTCAGCTACGGTTGGTGCTTCAAATAAGCTACGCAGGGGTAGCTCTACTCCCAAAGCTTTCTGTATCCGAGAAATAACTTGGGTTGCTAGTAGGGAATGTCCGCCCAACTCAAAGAAGTTATCGTAGATGCCAACCTCCTCCAGCTTTAGCACTTGAATCCAGATATCAGCTAAGATTTCCTCTGTGGGAGTACGAGGTGCGACATATTTCACTGACTGGTCTGGTCGCGACAGCTCTGGTGCGGGTAAGGAACGACGATCTATTTTGCCATTAGGAGTGAGAGGGAAAGCCTCTAAGAACACGAAAGCTGATGGCACCATGTACTCAGGTAGTTTCTGCTGAATAAATTGGCGCAATTCATTGGTAGTGGCTGGCTGGTTGGTGAGAACGTAGGCGACTAAGCGCTTGTCTGTTGGTATATCTTCTCTGGCAATAACCACAGCTTCCCGAACATCAGGGTGTTGTAGAAGTATAGATTCGATTTCTCCCAGTTCGATGCGGAAGCCACGGATTTTAACTTGATTATCAATTCTACCCAGAAATTGGATATTGCCATCGGCCAGATAACGAACTAAATCCCCAGTCTTGTAGAGGTAGGCGTTAGCTTCTTGACTAAAGGGATTGGTAATAAACTTTTCCTGGGTGAGTTCTGGGCGGTTGAGATATCCTCGCGCCAATCCCGCACCACCAATATGTAACTCTCCTGGCATACCGATGGGAACAGGTTGTAGATTTTGGTCAAGTATGTAGGTTTTGACATTAGCAATAGCACGGCCAATGGGCACTTCTTTATTTATCTGTGTTGCCGTTGTCACCGGGTATGTTGTCGCTACTACTGTTCCTTCCGTTGGGCCGTAACTATTGACTAATTTAGGGTAATTTCCTATATATTTTTGCCAGATTTGTACAGATTCGGGTAAAACTCTTTCTCCACCAATAATCACCAATCGCAGACACTCCGGTAGCCTCCTATCGGTTGTGGTTAATTCGGCAACCAGTTGGTGCCAATAGGCTGTAGGCAAATCTAAAACACTCAGGTGCCAATTTTGGCAAGCCTTGAGGAAAGTTGCGATGGTGGAACTCAAGATTTCATCCGTGCGCAGCACTAATGTCCCACCAGTAGCCAGACAAGGATAAATTTCTTCGGCAGCGGCATCGAAACTAATGGAGGCAAATTGTAAAACGCGATCTCGCTGGCTCATTTCATACTCATAAATCGCCGCATAGGTAAAATTTACCAAAGATTTATGGGAAATTGCTACCCCTTTAGGCTTTCCGGTAGAACCTGATGTATAAATGACGTAGGCTAAGTTTTCTGAGGTGACTGTAGTAACGGGATTTTCTCTACTTTCTCGATCAATTCTTGACCAATCTCTTTCCCAACAAACTAGATTTAATTCCCGATCGCCAAACTGTGCCTGGAACTTCTCCTGAGTTAACAGCAGGGATATTTGGCCATCTGATATGATATAGTTTAAGCGTTCTGTGGGATAGGCCGGATCTAATGGTACATACACTCCACCTGCTTTGAGAATTCCCCATATGCCTACGAGCATTTCTAAAGAACGTTCGAGGCAAATCCCCACTAATACCTCTGGTTTAACTCCCAAATTTTGTAAATAGTGAGCCAATTGATTTGCCCTCTCTTGTAACTCTCGATAGCTGAGTTGCTGTTCTGCAAACACTACCGCTACTCCATCGGGAGTTCTTGCTACCTGAAGTTCAAACAAGTCCTGGATACACTGATTTGGTGGATAATATATCTCGTGATTGTTCCACTCCACCAAAACTTGATAACGCTCGTCGTCAGATAACAATTCTAACTGAGCAAGGGCTAAGGTAGGATCGGCGGCAATGCTGCGGACAAAAGTAGTAAACTGTGCTTGCATTCCGGCAATGCGATCGCTATCAAAGATTTCCGGATCGTAAACCCAAGAACAGGTTATGCCCTCTGCCGGAACAACCAAGGTTAGGGTACTATCCAGTCGGGCGGTATAGTCATCTAGATTTTGTACCTGTTCTATTTTTACCAGAAGTTCTTGCTGCCCACCTAGCTCTCGTAACCCCTTAAGTGCGGGATATCTCACCACGACATCTCGCGCATAGGTCTTATGCTGTTTAACCAATTTTAGCTCTTGGTTTACAGCTTGAAAAACTTCCTCAAAACTTTGCTGATAGTTGATATTGATTCGGCAAGGAACATCGCCAGCAAAAAACCCTGCTAGTTGGCTTGGCAGTTCCAACTGTCTTAATCTCAGATCGAAACAACAAGTCTGGCTGATGCGCACCAGATATGCCGCAAAAGCAGCAACCAGAAAATTGGCTAAAGTCCATTCTGCTGGACGATTCTTTAAGCATGTGATTACCTCACTGGGTATCAGCCATTCTTGACTCTTTGCCTCACCAGCTGATGAGGCAGATAACACTTTGCGCTCTGCGTAGGGTAGGGCAATTGGCTGTAACGTTGCTAATCTTTCTACCCAGAATTTTTCATGCTTAACCAGCAATGCTTCCCAATTTTTAATCTGCTGGGCTAGATTGAGATCGATTTCTGGCAAGCGATCGCCAATCTGTAGCTTAAATTCTCTGATAAATTCAGAAATAGATAACTCTTTACCGTCTATCGTCAGGAGCTGCTTCAGTAAAATATCATAACTTGTAGTAGCAATTCTCAGGTAATTAGAGTCAATTGTTATGATTGTTCCTGCTGGTGACTGGGAAGGTTCATCAAGGACGGCAATTTTAGATATGATGATGAACTTATTTCCGATCACCAACTTAGGAATACCCAGCCAATTCTGATAGTAACCGAAGTCTAATGCTCGCATAAAAGCATCTATTTGATTTGCGGGCTGGTGCCATGACAAAACACATCCTGGACTCGGTTTTTGAGAAAGCAAAAAGTAGCTGCGCTCATCTAGATTCTGTTGAGTGAGAACAACTCGATTGCAGGCTAGTTCGTCAATTAGCTGAGTAAAGGAATGGATAGCAGCTTCATAACACTTACTATTGAGGGTAAAGGCTGTTTCATCTGGATCTATTTTGATGGCAATCTGCTTGAATATATCACCGCCATCAACCAGATTAGTCATCTGATGCCAGGTGATTCCATGATTTTTCTCATCATGGAGGATAGCCCATGATGGCGCATTAATTCCGCCATATTTGGGTAGGAGAGCATCATGACAGTTAATCGCAAATCGACGCGGTAATCTGATAATTTCTGGCGGGAGAATAGATATATTATAAATACTGAATAGATAATCGAAAGGTTCTTGGCTTAAAAAGTAGATTAAATTTTCTGTTGACTTAATATGAGGAATACTTTGTGAAGTTGTCCATTGAGCAATGGATATACCGGTGGAGATAATACCTAATATTTTATGTCCCCCTTTAATCAGCACCTCAGCACAGGGAATCACCAAAGATTCATGTCCGATCAAATAGCAACTAAATTGTTGAGGATTTTGGCTTTGATCAGATTGGTTAGTCCAAATTGTCAATGCTGTCCGGTCGATTCCAGTCAATAACGGCAATGTCCCAATCGGCTGTTCTGGATTAGCAACAATCCCTTCTAAAAGGTTTTGAAAATGCCCCAGCATCCGGGTCATAGTTGCCTCTTTAAATAAGTCAGTTCTGTATCGCCATATCCCTAATATTCCTTCTGGTGCCTCGCGCATTGCTAGGGTGAGATCGAATTTAACTGTGCCATTATCAATAGGGAAATTCTCGATGCTTAGCCCGGATAGTTCGAGAGCTGAATCAGGAGTATTTTGGAGACCAAACATCACCTGGAAGAGTGGGGAATGGCTTAAATCTCGATTGGGTTGTAGTTCCTCGACTAGCTTCTCAAAAGGTAAGTTTTGGTGAGCATAAGCACCTAAAGTTACTTCTCGCACCCGCTCTAATAATTCCCGAAAACTTGGGTTCTCTTCCAAGTTAATACGCAAGGCTAAGGTATTGACAAAAAAGCCAATTAACTCTTCTATTTCTACCTGATTTCTCCCGGCAATGGGAGTGCCAATAATAATATCACTTTGTCCAGAATAGCGGTAAAGTAAAGTGTAAAAAGCAGCTAACAAAGTCATGAACAGGGTAACACCTGATGAGCGACTTAATTCTTTGATCTCGCTGCTTAATTCCGGTGAAAGTAAAAGGTATTGTTGTTTTCCGGAGTAGGTTTGAATGGGCGGACGAGGATAGTCGGTCGGAAGTTGCAGGATGGGAAGATTTCCGCCTAATTGCTGTTTCCAGTAAGATAGTTGAGATGCTAAAAATTCACCTTGCCACCATTCCCGTTGCCAAACGGCATAGTCTGCATAGTGGATTGGTAATTTTGGTAATGGCGAAGGTTTCCCTGAGGAGAAAGCTTCATACAATACTGCTAATTCTCGCCGAAAGATGCCCTCAGACCAGCCATCGAAAATAATATGATGTAGGGTAACTAGTAAGATCCAATCGTCTGGTGCCATACGCAGAAGTTTGGCACGAAATAACGGACTGATTGCTAAGTTAAATGGGACTTGAGATTCCTCGGTAATAAGGCGCTTTGCTTCTGCCTCTCTAGCTGCTGCTGAAATCTCTTCTAGATCAATAACTGGTAGAGTAAAATTGATGCTTTCAGCAATAATTTGTAATGGTTCCCCATCAACTGAGGTGAAGATAGTTCTCAGACTTTCGTGGCGACGGATAATTTCTGCTAAGCTTTGCTCTAGTACCGCGACATTTAATATACCTTTTAATCGATAAGCATAAGGTATATTATAAGTAGCACTGTTTGGTGATAATTGGTCAAAAAACCACAATTTTGTTTGAGTGAATGATAGGGGCAGTTTCCCAGATCTGGAAACAGGTACTAGAAGTGGTAAATTTCCAGTTGTGCCAGTTTGAACTTTGGCCAGAGACTGGCTTAATCCAGCCACCGTTGGTGTTTCAAATAACATGCGCAGGGGCATTTCCAAGCTGAAGGCTTTCTGTAAGCGAGATATGACTTGAGTAGCAAGTAGGGAATTTCCCCCCAATTCAAAGAAATTGTTGTGAATACCAACTCTTGCTAATCGCAGTACTTCAGCCCAGATGTTAGCGATTATCTCTTCAGTGGACGTGCGGGGTGCGACAAATTTTTCAGCAAAACTTTCTTTTGAAATATCTGGTGCTGGTAGGGCATGGCGATCTACTTTCCCATTAGGCGTTAGAGGTAAAGCCTCCAGGAGTACAAAGGCAGAAGGAACCATATAATCTGGCAACTTCTGCTTGAGTAAGCGGCGCAATTCATCAATTATAGGTTCTGGTTCCTGGGCAACAATATAAGCAACTAAGCGCTTGTCTCCTGGGAGATCTTCTCTCGCTATAACCACAGTTTCGCGGACACTGGCAACTTGTGCTAAGACTGCTTCAATTTCTCCAAGTTCAATCCGGAAACCGCGAATTTTAACTTGATTGTCAATTCTCCCCAGAAATTCAATATTGCCATCTGGTAAGTAACGAGCTAAATCCCCACTCTTATATAGTCGAGATTGACTATCACCCTGTTTAAAGGGGTGAGGGATAAATTTCTCTCGATCCAACTGGGGACGGTTTAAATAGCCTCGTGCTAAACCATCTCCACCGATATATAATTCCCCTGAGACACCAATAGGTACAGGCTGTAATTGACCATCCAAAATATAAACTTGGGTATTGGCAATGGGACGACCAATAGACACTGAAGCCCCAACTTGGCTGGTGTCGGTCATGGCGTAAATACAGGTAAAGGTAGTATTTTCCGTAGGGCCATACCCATTAATTAATCGACAATCTTCAAGATTATTCAGGACTTTTAAAACTTGGGGAACAGCTAAAACATCACCGCCTGCTAACAGCTGTTTCACCGATTTTAACTGTTCTAATTCCTCGTTTACCATCAAATGGAACAAGCTAGCAGTCAGCCATAATATGGTGATTTGATGTTTTTTAATTAACTGTCCTAATTCTGTCAATAATAGGGTATGGCTGGGAGGGATAATGAGTTTGGCACTATTTAACAAACATCCCCAGATTTCAAAGGTTGAGGCATCAAAGGCTAGGGGCGCGAATTGCAGGAAAACATCCTCAGTAGTAACATTAATATAGTTAGTGTTTTTCACTAACCGCACCACGCCTTGATGTGGTACGGCTACCCCTTTAGGAGTTCCTGTAGATCCCGATGTGTAGAGGACATAAGCTAGATTATTGGCCGTGATCGGGGTCGTTAAATTTTCCGGGCTAGATTGGGCAATTTCTGACCAATTAGTATCGATACATACAATAGGTATTTCCCCTACAGGTAGAGACTTAACCCATCTATTTTGGGTTAAGATCGCTGCGCAACGAGTATCTTCTACCATGAAAGTAAGGCGTTCTTGAGGATAAGTGGGATCTAGAGGTACATAACCTCCCCCAGCTTTTAATATCCCCAGCAATCCCACCACCATTTCTAGAGAACGTTCAACGCAAATTCCTACCAATACATCTGCTCTGACACCTAACTTTTGCAAGTAATGGCCTAATTGATTGGCGCGATGATTCAGTTCTCGGTAAGTTAATTGTTGATCTTCAAATACTAGAGCAACTGCATCTGGTGTTCGTTCTACTTGCTCTTCAAATAATTGATGAATGCACTTATCTTGGGGATACTCGGTTTGAGTATTATTCCATTCCACTAATAACTGATGGCGTTCAGCTGGACTTAATAAGGACAACTCCCCAATAGAGCGATCTGGATTTGCCACAATTCCTGCTAGCAAGTTCAGCCAATGTCCTACCATCCGTTCAATCGTAGTTGGCTCAAATAAATCGGTGTTGTACTCAATATGTCCCTGGAATTCTCCAGCAATTTCTCTAACATCTAACGTTAATTCAAATCCGGTTACCCCAATATCCTGACGGCTAGGTATAAAGACACGATCGCCAATTTCCACAGCTGGCAGAGGCACATTCTGAAAAGCAAACATCACCTGAATCAAGGGACTATGGCTAAGATCCCGTTGTGGTTGCAGTTCGGCCACTAATTTCTCGAAGGGAAAATCTTGATGGGTATAAGCATCAAGTGCTGTTTGCCGAACTTGTTGGAGCAAGGATCTAAAGGTAGGGTTGCCGCTCAAATTTGTGCGCAATACCAGTGTATTAGCAAAAAAGCCAATTAATCCTTCAGTCTCCATCTGCCGACGGTTGGCAATGGGCGTACCGACTAAAATATCTTCCTGTTTGGTGTAGCGATATAAGAGGATATTAAAGGCAGTCAATAATATCATAAAGAGGGTTGTCTCTGTTGACTGACTGAGGGATTTGAGTTCATCGACAACCCGTTTAGGTACAGTTAAGAAATGTCGTTTCCCTGCAAAGGTTTGGCGGGGTGGACGAGGGCGATCGCAGGGTAATTCCAGCACCATCTGGCTGCCCTTAAGTTGTCGTTTCCAGTAGTCAAATTGAGTTTGCAGGTGTCCTGCCTGAAACTGTTGTTGTTGCCAGAGGGCAAAATCACCATACTGGATGGGTAATGGCGGTAATGGTGAAGCTTGCTGGTTGAGAAATGCTTGATAGAAACTACTAAATTCGTGCCAGAATATCTGAAGCGACGAACCATCCCAAATCAGGTGATGAATGGAAAGCAGCAAGATCAACTCGGCTTCAGCCAACTGAAACAGAGTCATGCGCCACAGCGAACCTTGTTCAAGATCGAAAAGTTGTTGAGAAATCTGGACTAATTGCCGCTGGTACTCGGCTTCTGGATCTGGGTGCGATCGCAAATCAATCTGCGTCAATGGTAGTACTAGTAGTTCCCGAATCACCTGTACAGGCTGCCCATCTACCACCTGAATCCCTGTACGGAGAATTTCGTGACGATTGGCGATCGCGGCTAAAGCTTGCCGTACTCCCTCAATTTGCAACGGGATGGTAACTCTGACCGCATTACCGATGTGGTAGGCTGGGCTTGTGGGTTCAAACTGAGTTAAAAACCACAATCTTTTTTGGGTAAAGGAGAGGGGAAGGGGTTGGTTAGTTAAGCGATGGGGAATAGTAGGTTGTTGAGTAAGTCCCAATCGTTGCTGAAGTTTTTTCCTCTGTTCTGGGGTGAGTTGGGCAAGGTGCTGTGTCAGTTTATCCATAGGGAGTTAGCGGGGATAGGAAGCAAAAGGAGCGATCGCAACATTGATGCCAGGAGGCAAACTTTTTAGTAACTTGTTTTACCCATCAAGACACATCATCTATAAAACCTTGAATCTCCTCCTCGGATAAGCCTTGCAAAGCCGAGGCTAGATGGGCTAAATCTTCCTCTTCTGAGGTGCTAATCAGCCCACCAATTTCAATTGCCAATGTTGCGATGGTCGGTTTTTGGAATAAGAGGACATTGGCAATATTAATTCCCCAATAGGCACTCAACCGATTAGCCACTTGCGTGCCTCGGAGCGAATCTCCCCCTAGGGCAAAAAAGTTATCGTATACGCTAGGCAAGGGAATGTTTAAAACCTCGACAAAAATATCAGCAATTGTTTGTTCAATATGATTGCGGGGTGCTATTGCTGGAGTACGAAGTTGCTCTACCAACTTCTCTGCTAAACCAATCCGTTGGAGTTTACCTGTCGAACCTTTGGGAATGGCATCTACAATTACCACCTGACTGGGTACTTTAAAATCTGCCAAACGCTGAAACAAATAATTGCGGATCGCTTCTTCCTTCAGGTAAGTATTTTCCCGCAACACTACAGCTGTCGCTACATCTTCACCCAAGGTGGGATGGGGTACGGCAAAGGTAACTGCTTGGAATACTTCGGGTAATTCCATCAATGCCATATCAACTTCTAGGGGGGTAATCTTTTCTCCACCACGATTAATGATTTCCTTTAACCTCCCTTTCAGGAACAAATAGTCCTCGTCATCCAAATAACCTAAATCGCCAGTGCGGAACCAACCATTAGTAAAAGCCGTTTCATTAGCTTGGGGATTATTTTCATACCCTTTCGTAACATTTCCGCCGCGAATAACTACTTCTCCCACTTCTCCTGGAGATAGTAAATTACCAGCTTCATCCATAATGGCAATTTCTGGCCCTGCGGCTAGCCCCACGGAACCAGGTTTTCTGACTTGTGGTGGTAGAGGATTACTCGCCATTTGATGGGAAGCTTCTGTCATCCCGTAAGCTTCAATAACTGGAGCAGAAAAGACTTGTTCTAAATCTGCCATCACCTGGGGTGGCAAGGATGCAGAAGAGGAACGAACAAATCGCAGGGAAGAGCTAGCAATAATTTCTTTATTTCCCTGACTTCTAGCTAAAATGGCTTGGTGCATAGTAGGGACAGCCGAATACCATGTAGGTGAAAATTCCTCAACTAAGTTAAAGAAGTTCGGCGCGTCGAACCCCGGCGTACAGACTACACTAGCACCTGCACTCATGGATGAAAGTAATGCCCCCATCAGTCCATGAATATGAAATAATGGCATGATATTGAGACAGCGATCGCTCTCCACCAATCTTAAAGTTTGATGAATATTAGCCGCCGAAGTACAGAGATTCCTGTGAGTCAATGGCACGATTTTCGGACGGGAGGTAGTACCGGAAGTATGGAGGACTAAAGTGATATCATCAGGGAGAGCCAATCCACCCTTTACTGAAGGATTGGTTTCACCACCAGTCAGGGTAAAAATACCTGCTGGACTATCTAACAGGGGTGATAATTCTAGGATAGGGATATTTTGCGATCGCGCAATAGCCACAACGGGGGAATCCATTCCAATTTGGATAATAAGTGCCTTAGCGTTTAAATCCGATAGATAAAACTCAAATTCCGGTGCGCGATAGTTGGGATTGAGGGGAGCACAAGTAGCAGCAGCAGCTACAGCTAAAAAAGCTACTGCCATTTCCGGCCCATTGGGCAGTACAATGGCTACTCGGTCATTTCTGCCGATACCGATTGAGTTTAGCTTAGTGACGACATCATGAATGCGATCGCACAAATTACTATAAGTCAGGGGAACCCGATTAGCAGCAAGGATTGCCAGGGCGTTTGGGTTTCTTTGACTGATAGTTTCCACCAGTTTAGCAATAGTGTAATTGGGGCTGCTTTCTTGGTAGTTTTTACTCATTTTTGCCCTTAGATACATAGGAAGGAACTATCTCTCTGGCCGAGAGTTGTTGTCGCAAACTGCGTCGGGAATTGGTCTGCATTTATGTTATAATCTGAAACTACACCTGCTTGATTTTGCTGCACCCTTTTTTGCGATACCAGTTGCTAATCCAGAGCTACGGTATTTGATCACTAAGACTAGTTAAACTTAACATAGGGAGAGTTGAGAGAGTCGCGATCGTTGCCGTAGTCTTTGCTGAAGTTGTTTTCTGTGTTCCGGGGTCAGTTGGGCAAGGCACTGTGTTAGTTTAGCCATGAAGTGTTACTGAGGATAGGGAGCAAAAGGATCGATCGCCACATTGATGCAAGCAGGTAAACCACTGGCGATAGAGCGTGCCAAAGCTGCTTTAATTTGATGTGGGTGGTCTACAAATTCACCATGTCCGCCGCAAGCGGTCATAATTTGTTCGTAGCGAATATTAGGTTGAAACATCGTCACTCGATCTGGATAGTCTTTGGGATAAAGATTGCTGTAGCGCATGGCGATGCCATGCCCTTCATTATTAGCAATGATGAAGATCGCGGGAATTTTCAGTCGCACAGCAGTTTCTAACTCCATAGCATTGAATCCAAAAGCCAGATCGCCAGTAATAACGATCACAGGACGATCGGGATAGGCTAGTTTGGCAGCAATGCCAAATGGCACGCCTACCCCCATACATCCATTGGTTCCGGGGGTAAATCGAGAAGCTGGGAGATAGCTAGGCAAAAGCTGTTGAGCTGCGGCAAGAATGACATTGCCGTCGATCGCACAAATGGCATCTTTGGGGATCTCATCCCGAATTGCTGCGATTAAACGCTGGGGCGACATTGGTAATTTCTCAGCTTGCGCCCCAATTTCCCAGCCCATGAGTGTTTGTTGCCGTTGTCGATCCAGTTGGCGAAACCATTCTGCTCGCACTCCAGAGCAATTGCTAACTGGGCGCTGGCGATCGAGTTGAGTTAACAACTGTTGTAACACTTGTTTAACATCACCGACAATACCAACGGCTAGCGGGATATTATGACCAATTTCAGGGGCATGAATATCGACTTGAATCAATTTTGCCGTAGCTGGGATCTCAGCTCCATAGCGAAAAGTCCAGTCTAAACGTGCCCCTAATAGTAGTACGAGATCGGCTTGAGACAGGAGTAACGAGCGCACTGCGTTGTAGCACAGGGGGTGATCGTCTGGCAAAGAGCCTCGTCCCATGGGTGAGGTGACAAAGGGGATTTGCAGATCTTCGACTAGTTGACGGACTTCTGCGTAGGGTGCTGACCAACGGAGACCTTTACCCAATATAACTGCGGGATGTTTGGCGGTGAGTAAGAGCTTGGCTGCTTGCTCAATCGCATCCCCATCAATCCCAGGGAAAGACTGAGGTGAGACTAATTCGGGGCATGAAGCGATCGTATCTCCCTTTAGTGCATCTTCTGTAATATCTAAATACACTGGTCCTGGTCGTCCACTCATGGCAATTTGCACTGCCTGCGCCAGGGCGATGGGGATCTGCTTCGTCGAGTCTACTAACCCTACATATTTAGTAAGAGATTGAAACAAATTTACGGCATCCAAGTCTTGAAAACAGCCCATCCCCTGCATTTTGAGCGATCGCCTTCCCCCCAGTACCACTAGTGGCCAACCGTTATCTTTTGCTACCAAAATCCCCGTAGTGGCATTAGTGATTGCTGGCCCCGCAGAGCAGATCGCTACTGATGTCAGGCGACCTGTAATATAGTTTTGAGCCGTTGACATTAGGGTTGCTGCTTGTTGATCGTGAACCCCAATCGGGCGGATTCCCTCTTGAGCTATAGCTGCGAGAGTTTCATCAATCGGTGTACCAGAAATGCCATATACATGAGTCACCTTCAGGCGCTTTAAGGTTTGGGCGATCGCGGTATGGCCGTTGACCATTTTCTTTTGCAATCGCTGGGTCAGTAGTTGGCGTTGTTGAGGTGACAATCCTGACAACCTGGAAGCGATTTGTTCATGATTAGCAGAAGTGTGCATTGAGAGTATCCTGAAATTGCCAATTTTTAGTAATTTCTTTTACAAGACCCATCATTTTTAGTGGTTGACAATAGAGCATTGTCAACCACTCTTATTGGTTACTACGAACCCTTACCCCACACCCCATTAACAATTAGCCAAATTAAGCCGTACCCGCTGCCAGTACTGGGGTGCCTGACAACATCTGTAAGGCGGCTTGATATTGACTGTCCGACATCGTACCAACCCGATCGCTTGCCAGTATGGCATCTAAGGCAACTTCTAAGTCTGGAGTGATGCCCAACTTATGAATATCCCGATGCTTGGGCGTCTCGTATTTAGCAACAGTTACCGCCAATCCCGCGCCATCTGGCAAATCGAATAACGACTGAATTAAACCTTTACCAAAGGTTTTCTCGCCCACCAGCTGCGCTCTACCATTATCCTGCAAAGCTCCAGCCAAAATCTCGCTAGCACTAGCCGTTCCCTGATTAACTAACACCACTAAGGGATCTTTAGTCAAGGCCACACCATCAGCTTCAAAGCTACCCAGCATTCCTTGGCGATTGACGGTATAGACAATAGTGCCTTTATCTAACCAGAGACGGGCAATTTCGATACCCGCCTGCAATAAACCGCCCGGATTGTTCCGCAAGTCGAGAACGTAAGCGTCTGCTCCCTCCTGTTCTAGTTTAGTGAGAGCGTGGGCAACTTCTGAGGGGGCATTGGCACTGAACTGAGTCAGGCGAATGTAACCCACCGAGGCACCGTTAGGCTGCTGATCTAAAAGGGCATAGACGGGATTGAGGGCAATGCGATCGCGCACCAGCTCAATTGATTTGAACTCCCCGTTGCGATCTTGAATTTTTAGAGTCACTTTCGTGCCAACTGGTCCGCGCATCAAGGCAGCAGCTTCGTCGAGAGTCAGTTGGGAAGTCAGAGTGCCGTCAATTTCTAGGATGCGATCGCGGGGTTGAATGCCCGCCTGCTCAGCAGGTGAACCGACAATAGGTGCTACCACCTCTAATTTACCACTCTCAGCATCGAGGGCAATTTGCAACCCCACTCCTGAGAGTTCGCCAGATGTATTGACCTTTAGACTGCGATATTGATCCGGCTTCAACAGTCGGGTAAAGGGGTCATCCAGACTTTCTAACATGCTTTGAATGGCTGCGTAGGTGGCTTGACGATTCTCCAGCCCTTTACGCAAAGCATTTTCACGCACCAACCACCAGTTTTGCTGGTTAAAGGTGTCATCGATATACGCTTGAGAGACAATACGCCAAGCTTGGGAGAAGAGTTTCTGCTCCTCTGTGAACGCCCATGCCGATGGCGTCCACCAAGCTGACAAAAAGACAATTTGACAGATCAGTAAGAGTCCAACCCAGAAAGCTCGTTTATGCATATCTCAAAGTGTAACCTTAGGCTTCGATCCTCTCATTTCCAGTTTGGCAGAGCTTTATAGGGAGAGGGAAGAGGGTGAGGGAGTGAGGG
>DNXU01000442.1:0-1826 GCA_003505715.1 Cyanobacteria bacterium UBA8803
AGGATTGTCTAGTTGTTGGACTGGGACACCAGGGCGATAGATGTAAACTCGCCGTCGCTTGCGGTCAATTAACCATCCCAGTCTCACACCATTGTCCATGTACTGCCGCATTTTGTCAGAGAGGTCTTTCAATGTGTCGGTGGGTGATCGCAGTTCTACTACGAAGTCGGGAGCGATAGGAGCAAACTTTGTTCTCTGCTGTTTTGAGAGTGCATTCCACCGTTCCAGCTTCACCCAAGACATATCGGGGGAGACAGTTGCACCATTGGGTAATGTAAATCCAGTGCTGGAGTCGAAGCCCATCCCAGTTCCATCAACGTCTGTCCAGTTGGCTAGTTGCTGATTTAACCTAAAGTTGCTTCCTCCTGTTTCTGAGCCAGTTGGCGGCATAATTAGCAGTTCTCCTGTAGCAGCGCGTTCAATACGTAAGTCCCGGTTGATTTGACAAAACTCAAAGAATTGGTCATCTGTCAAATCAATAACCGGATGTATCCGCACTACCAGAGGGGCTTTAACTTCCGTCTCCACTGTCAACTGCTGCTGTTGGTCTAACATGAGCGCTGCCTTTTGCTCTACAGAGCGTGTGCCTAGTCTCCTAAAAAGGAATTTAAGTGATCCCTTAAATTCCATTATCTCGTATCCCCACATCCATTAGCGGGACTTAGACAGATTCTGGGCTTAAATCGACCTGTATTCCTCTCTGGATAATGGTTTGACCGCTTTTTAGCTCTTTAAAAGTATCAGATGTAGCTTGCTCTTAACTCAAAATGCTGGCATTTTTTCAGAAATAATCGGATTAAAGCCACATAAAAACTGTTCTCTGTTTCCTACCCCCACCAAAAAACTTTTTCACTAAGCCCTAATTTTCATTGCTCTGTGAAGTAACAGTCAACTAACTTTACAATTGCTTCATATTCAAACTCTTGGGCGAGAGCCAGCACTTTGGTAGCAAAGTGAGCATACTCAGATTTTAATTGATGAAGTCGGATGATGCTTTTTTCAACACCTGAAACATCACCAATTTCAGCTGCTTGATACAAGGCAAGGAGTTCTTCTTTGGGAGGTATCACTATTTCTGAGAGCTGCGGAGCTAAGATCCCCGTAGATAGCTCCTCCCCTTCCCCAGTTTCTTGTTCGTCATAAATCCAGGTTAAATCTAAGTAACTATTGATTTTGTCTAACAATTCTTCAGCTACGATGGGCTTGGCCAAAAAATCGTTGCAGCCAGATTCCAAACTATGAATTCGGTCACTTGCAAAGGCATTGGCAGAAATTGCCATCACAATTGTATTGCGAAACTCTGGCATTTGACGCAGTTGTTGCGTCATTTTATAGCCATCCACGATCGGCATGACTAAATCAGCTAGAATTAAATCCGGTTGCACTTCAAGAGCTTTTTCTAAACCTGCTTGGCCATTGGCAGCCACCAGCACTTCAAAACCGAGGGGTCTGAGGATATTAATCAGGACTGCGCAATTCTCTAAACGGTCATCGACAACCAGAATTTTTTTTCTTTGGCCTTGATAACCAATAATAGTATCGGTGGATTTATTAGGTGTTGACTTGATCGGGTTTAAGACCACTGGTAAGTCCAGGTCAAACCAAAATCTGCTGCCTACGTTTGGGGTACTTTCGACAAAAATTTCACTCCCCATCAAACGGAGGAGTTTTTGAGTAATGGCTAGTCCCAACCCAGTCCCTTCTGTATAGCGAAAACTATCTTTTACTTGCTCGAAGGGTAAAAATATTTTGGTTAATTGTTCAGCGGTTATGCCGATACCAGTATCTTCAACTTGAAAGCGGATTTTGGTTGTTGGTTGTTGGTT
>DNXU01000442.1:1953-2312 GCA_003505715.1 Cyanobacteria bacterium UBA8803
TCGGTAAATTTGACGGCATTGCTTAAAAGGTTGATTAAGATTTGGCGCAGTCGCTTTTCATCGACATGAACTGTTACCGGGAGTTGCTCGGAGGGGAGGTAGGTTAAGTCAATTGATTTTTGGGCGGCTTTGAGGCGGAAGATTTCAAAGACTCCTTGGAGGAAAGCGGGGAAATTAAAATCTTGGGGGTAGAGTTCGAGCTTGTTGGCTTCAATTTTAGATAAGTCCAAAATATCGTTAATCAAAGTGAGCAGGTGTTCGCCGCACTGGGAAATGATGCCCACAGCTTCCTGTTGCTTAGGAGTGCAGTTTTTGTCGCGTTGGAGAATTTGGGCGTAACCTAAAATGCCATTGAGAGG
>DNXU01000442.1:2387-4089 GCA_003505715.1 Cyanobacteria bacterium UBA8803
GCTTGTTTGCGATCGCTGATATCGGCAACAGTGCCCACCAACTTGACCACCTCACCTTGGGCATTGTAAATCGGTTGTCCTTTGGCCTGGATATAGCGAATGTTACCTTTCTGGGTGACGATCCTTAAGTCTGTATCGAAGGGCTGATCGGCGAGCGCTGCTTCAACTACCTCCCTTTGGAATTGTTCTCGATCGTCGGGATGAATATGCTGAATAGTCAGATCTGGTCTGGGTACAGGCGCTAGATGTTCAGCTTCATAAATACGATACAGTTCCTCCGACCAAATCACCTCCTGCTTAGCCAGATCGAACTCCCAACTGCCGACTTTCGCAATGCGTTGAGCTTCAGTAAGGGCAGCGGTTTTTTCTGCAACCTGTAGTTCTAAATCCCGAGCGTAGTTTTGGCGAAGTTGTTCTGCTTTCTGAAGCTCCCTCACCATCTGGCGAAAGGATACCATCAAGCTCTCTACTTCAACAATGCGGGTAGCTGGCAGTGGTGCATTGAGGGTGCCAGTAGCAACGGTTTGGGTAGCTTGGGTAAGGCGGAAGAGCGATCGCGTAATCCATCGGGATGTCCAAATGCCACTACTAATTGCCCCCAGTAGCGCCAACCCGCATAGCATCACCGTGCGCTGAACATTCGCTTGAATTTCAGCCATAAAGTCGGACTCTGGGACAACTAGAACAATCATCCAATTGATTTGGTTATCTAACTGGAATGAGATAACGCGCCCAAAGTACTGTTTGTTGTGCAGGCGGAACCCCCTCAGATTAGAATCAAGGTTTTTCCTCTGGTTCAGGCTCCAAGTTGCCGCTGCTTGCGTCACCGGGTTTTGGCTGTCTTGAGCCGCTAACCGTAAGCTTTCTGGTGATAATGTTTCTTTTGCCTCAATTGCCAGATCCTGGCGAAAGGGCAGTTCGGTGGTAGAAGTCGCAACCAGCAGTCCCTTTTCATCGACGATCAAGGCTTGTCCCGTCTTACCAATCTGGAGATGGCGTAAAAACTCTCCCAACCGATCCAGATAGACACTGGTACTGAGTACCCCCTGGAACTCACCCTGAGAGTCTGCAAAACTTAAAAAGTAAGCCATCATTAAGATGGGGTAATCTTTGCCTCGCACCAGCGAAACCACAAGCTGCCAAAATCCATCTTCATCTGCTTTTGCTGCTCCATACCAGGGATTTGTAGGGGGATCGGCATGGGGGTCATAATTTGGCAGAGTATCCTGCAAGTAGAGGCGATTGCCCTGTAAATCTGCAACATAATTCTCCAGCGCCCCCGTCCTCCGATTGCGTTCGCGAATGACTAATTGATTGAGATTGGGATGGCCAACGGCCAGAAAATCTTTGCTTTCTGTCGCGATCATCAACCCACTGACATCCGTGTGGATATTCAGTTGCTCTACAAAATATGCTTCGATTAGGGACTTATTTTGCCAGTCTAAAACCCCCAACTTAATTGCCGCTTGATGTTCCCTCAACAAAATTTTTGAGTTTTTAAAGTAGTACTCCAGGTTTTGAACAATCCGATCGCCCTGTTCTCGCATCAATTCGTTCGCCAACTCGGTCACTCCCTGTTGCCCGCTGCGGAAGGACAGATAGCCCACCAACGCTACTGTGCCTACGGTTTGCACCACAAAAGGTAGAGTGAGAACAAGTCGTAAGGGAAGTTTTCTTAACAGAGGGATGAGGGATGAGGGAT
>DNXU01000615.1:0-191 GCA_003505715.1 Cyanobacteria bacterium UBA8803
TTACCAATTACCCATTACCTAAATTTTGTAATTTTAAATACATATTATTTTAAAATTCGTTGTTAATCTAGCAAAAATAAATTAAAGTAATTTCTGAGTAGAGTGTCAGAGGGTATCTGAGTCCCAGAGAGCAAAAATAACAATTCATAAGCTTCTAGGGTTCCGATTTGGAGTATTCAACCCCACGTAGG
>DNXU01000615.1:214-4426 GCA_003505715.1 Cyanobacteria bacterium UBA8803
AGAAGCGAGCTGGCTCTTCCCAAGTTTTGAGTGCTTTAGCCTAAGGATTAGTCGGTTACACGGCGGGAGAAAAGCCCGGGAGAAACATCAGTTCACCAGACTGATTGTGTTCTATCCTGGGCTTTTGCCTTTGAGGGACTTCCAAAAAGTAAACATTTCAGGAGTGCAAATGGCTGAAAATAATTCTGAAAACTCCCTGTTTCAAAGTCCAGATGAGAACGGGCATTTTCCAACTCAAGCGCAACGTGCCTTAGATCTGGAAGCTCGACTGCCGCTGACTGGTTGGCAGCAGGAGGTATCAAAGGGATTGGAATACGGGTTAGAAGCAGCACAGAGTATTCGCGATCGCACTATTCCCACTTTCTCGCGAGGCGAACTGCCTCACTATGCAGGCATCAATACTTTCCTGAAAGCGCCTTACCTGGAAGATGTGCGTCAGGTTGGCTCCTATGATGTTGCGATCGTGGGAGTTCCTCATGATTCGGGGACAACCTATCGTCCCGGCACTCGCTTTGGGCCGCAAGGTATTCGCCGCATCTCGGCGTTGTATACACCCTACAACTTTGAGTTAGGGATAGACCTGCGAGAGCAAATTACTCTCTGCGATGTCGGGGACATCTTTACTATTCCTGCCAATAACGAAAAATCCTTTGACCAAATCTCCAAAGGTATCGCCCACATCTTTAGCTCTGGCGCATTTCCGATTATTTTAGGCGGCGACCATTCCATCGGCTTCCCTACCGTTCGGGGTGTTTGTCGGCATTTGGGGGATAAGAAAGTTGGCATCATTCACTTCGATCGCCACGTTGACACCCAGGAAACCGACTTAGATGAGCGGATGCACACTTGTCCTTGGTTCCATGCGACCAACATTAAGAATGCTCCGGCGCAGAACTTGGTTCAGCTTGGTATCGGCGGCTGGCAAGTGCCTCGGCAAGGGGTGAAAGTTTGTCGGGAACGGGCAACCAACATCCTGACTGTAACGGATATTACCGAAATGGGGTTGGATGCCGCCGTTGATTTTGCCCTCGAAAGAGCATTAGATGGTACGGACTGCGTCTATATCAGCTTTGATATTGACTGCATTGATGCAGGTTTTGTCCCCGGTACGGGTTGGCCGGAACCGGGCGGACTTCTCCCCCGCGAAGCCTTGTATTTACTGGGCAAAATTGTGCAACAGGCTCCCGTTTGCGGTTTGGAAGTCGTGGAAGTTTCTCCACCTTACGATATCAGCGATATCACCTCTCTGATGGCAACTCGCGTCATTTGCGACACGATGGCGCATCTAGTACTATCGGGCCAACTGCCTCGGCAGGAGAAACCCGCCTACATACATTCAGAACCACAGCAAGAACTAACCGCCTGGACTTAAACCATGCACGAGACTGACATGACCAAGGCACTAATTGTGACCTTGAGAAATTGGTGGGAAGCACAGCCAGAAAAACCGAGAATTTCCCACGTTCATCTCACAGTGGGTCAGTTCACTTGTGTAGAACCTGCCAGCTTGCAATTTGCCTTTGCAATTCAAACCCGCAACACCTTTTTAGACGGAGCCAAACTCGTCATTGAGGAAACTCCATTAATTGCCTTTTGCCACCGTTGCCAGCAGGACTATCATCCTGAAATTGGCATTCAATATGGTTGCCCTGAATGCGGTTCGCCCATGGAAGACATTCGCTCTGGGCGAGAACTAAAAATCGATCGCATCGCATACTCCCAACCCGCTCTAGAAACATGCACCAAACCTTTGACGCCGCTTTAGAAATTAACTTACTCCACGCTAATCAACAAGGAGCCGACCATAACCGCGCCCATTTTGATGAGTGGGGCATTACTTGCTTCAATATTATGAGCAGTCCCGGCGCGGGTAAAACCGTACTGCTAGAACGGACGCTAGCCAGCCTTAGTAGTGAGTTCAAGATTGCCGTCATTGAGGGCGATATGACTACCGAACTGGATGCCGAACGCCTCCGCCAATACGGCGTTCCTGTAATTGCCATTAATACGGGTCGTTCCTGCCACTTAGATTCTCAGATGGTAGCGGGTGGCATCCACCAACTAGAGCATCATTCCGATCCCTCAGAATTCGATCTGGTACTAGTGGAAAATGTGGGCAACCTAGTTTGTCCAGCAGAATTTGAAGTAGGGGAACACGCTAAAGTCGCTTTATTGAGCATCACCGAGGGAGAAGATAAACCCTTGAAATATCCGGTGATGTTTCAACAAGCTGATTGCCTGCTCATTACTAAGATCGATTTAGCGCCTCATCTAGAGGTTGAAGTGAATCTGATTGTAGCAAATGTCCGGCAAATGAATCCTGATGTCACTATTATTCCTGTTTCTGCCAAGACAGGTGAAGGATTAGATGCTTGGTTTGATTGGGTACGGTCTCAGCTTCACTTAACCCCTAAACCCGAACCACATCTTTGCCTATCCATTAGCCTCAATGGGAATGGTGCGTTAGCACAGCGTAACGCACCCTACTAAATAGCTTAAGCTTGCTGCCAAAGTTGGCTGATATAGTCAGGGAGGCAACTAGCAATTTCCTGAATTCGCTCTTCAGAAAGTTGATCTTTGGTAGCGGAGAATACCGCTTTAACGGCTCGTTCTGGCTCGATCGTCGGGGCCAGTGCGCCTTCATTGGCAATTCGGGTCAGAAATAGATTGGAATCAATTCCAGCTGGGGCCGGACCTCTTAAAGGCTGACGTATTCTACTCAAAAATCCTACGATCGGATTGGTATCTTTCCAAAGGTCAGCCACTTCCATTTGTAGTGCTTTCTCCTTCGTCGGCAAAGCCTCTTGATGCAGTTCTGCCTCAACGCGCTCAATGCCTTCCTTAGTCATTAAGTCCCGCATGACACGAAACACAACTTCAGTAAAGTCTCTAGCGTCGTAGGGATCGCCAAATCCGCCTTGAACCATGACCTTTTCTAGGAAAGAACGATGTTCATCTGCGATCGCAACTCTTTCATCTTCAACTTCGGTGGGATCGATTTCGGGAATGTCTTTTCTTAAAGTTTGATCCGGCATAGTTTTTTCCTTGTGCCTTTTAATTTTGAGTAATGATGCCTACCCTAGTAAAGGTCGCACAAGCCAAAACCTCTTAGTATCGCCCGGAAGTTTGAGATGCTATTTATCCAAAAGTTAGAAATTGCCCAGATTGCCCCGACTTACGCACTTGCCCCCCAGCTCCTGTACCAGAGAAGCCATGAACCATGAACCATGAACTAACAGCTATAGATTCGATCTCAGACTATCATTAGTATCATCTCTATACTAGAGCGGATGGGATACGTCATTTCCATAGTCAATATGAAGGGGGGTGTCGGGAAGACTACCCTTACCGTCAATGTGGCCACAAGTCTCGCGAAAGACCATGGTTTGCGAGTATTAATCGTCGATCTCGATACCCAGATTAATGCGACCCTCAGCCTGATGCCACCCCTTCAGTTTGCTCATCTGAAGAAAGAAAACCGAACTCTCAAACAATTAATCAATCAAGTCATTCAACCCAACGCTCAGTCGATTATCCCCATTGAAAATATTATTCAACGCAATATCTGTAAAGTTAATGGGTTTGACCTATTGCCCGGTGATATTGAACTTTACAATGATTTTTTGCTAGCGGCTATCCTTTACGCACAGACGCATCAGAATCAGCAGGACTTTGATAAAAACTGGAATACTCTGGAAGATTCTTTAGTCCGCACGGTTCTACAGCCAGTAATGAAAAGTTACGATCTAATTCTGTTAGATTTTCCACCAGGGGATAATCTGCTGACTCGCAGCGGGCTTGTCGCCAGTAGTTTTTATTTAATGCCTGCCAAGCCAGAACCCCTATCCGTTGTGGGGATGGGCATTTTGGAAGGGCATATCAAAAAACTTAAACAGAGCGATCGCACGAATATCAATCTGTTGGGTATTGTCTTTTCGTCTTTGGGTCATGCCACTACTATGGCAGCCAAAGTCAAGAACCGAGTTAGTTCTGAGTTTGGTGAGGATAAAATTTTCAGTACGGAAATTCCCACCAATGTCGCTGTCGCCAAAGCAGTCGATGAGTTTCAGCCTGTCGTCCTAACCGAGCCAAACTCATCGGGAGCCAAAGCCTTTACCGATTTAACAAAGGAATTATTGCAGAGACTGCCAACTAGGTTATCAAAAACTAGGAGTGAGGGATGAAGGATGAGGGATGAGGGATGAGGGATGA
>DNXU01000615.1:4487-4619 GCA_003505715.1 Cyanobacteria bacterium UBA8803
GGATGAAGGATGAGGAATGAAGGGAGTTTGTTCCTTTATTCTTTTACTCGTCGTTGCCAAGCTCATCATTCCCAGTTCCCCGATTTATGCTATGCGCAGAGCATTCATTCCTCATCCCTCATTCCTCATCCC
>DNXU01000615.1:4682-5804 GCA_003505715.1 Cyanobacteria bacterium UBA8803
CATCCCTCATCCCTCATGCTTAAAATAGGTTAACATACTATACTGTTGTCTATAAATCAGTACACCCCAGATTATGATAAGGACTGTAACAACAGATCCGACATGGGCGTAATCTGGATTTATTAGTGCCAAACAAGGCAATTTTTCTGCGAGGGGATTCTATTCATGGGATGTGTCATTGCCACAGTTAACATGAAAGGCGGGGTTGGGAAGACAACCCTCACCGTCAACTTAGCAACTTGCTTGGCAAAAAATCATGGAAAGCGCGTTTTAGTGGTTGATTTAGATACGCAAATTAGCGCCACGCTTAGCTTGATGTCGCCTCAAGATTTTGCTAAAGCTAGAAAAGCGAGACGCACGTTAAGTTATTTAATTGATCGAGCCATTCGACCTAAGCTTAATGCAAAACTGACTATTCAAGATGTTATTCAGCCCTATGTTTGCACTATCAAGGAGCTGGATTTATTACCTGGAGACATCGATCTCTATGATGAATATCTCGTATCTGAGATGCTGCACAATCAGGCAATCAGTGAAGGAAAAGCCAACTTTAATGCCGTTTGGAATCATTTTGAAAGTAGATTAATTAGGGGAATTTTAGAACCTGTTATTAATAACTATGATTTTATCATTTTAGATTGCGCACCTGGTTACAACCTTTTAACCCGAAGCGGCATTGTTGCCAGTGATTTCTATTTGCTCCCAGCTAGACCAGAACCTTTATCAGTCGTAGGAATTCAACTATTAGAAAGACGGATTGCTCGGCTTAAAGATAGCTATAACTCTGGTAGCCCGCTCAACTTGCAATTGTTAGGAATTGTCTTCATTCTCTCAGGCGGTCTGCTGGGTAGATATTACAACCAAGTTATGAAGCGAGTTACGGACGATTTCACACCAACTCAACTGTTTAAAAACCGTATTCCCATGGATGTAAATGTTGCCAAAGCGGTGGACAGTTTTATGCCAGTCGTTCTTAACACTCCTAATTCCTCTGGAGCTAAAGCATTTGCTCGGTTAACCGAAGAGTTCTTACAAAAAATAAGATCGCACCAAAGCCCACCCCAGGAGCAAGTGGCCAAGATGAATTTGGCCAATCTTGAGTAATTGGTAATTGGTGATTGG
>DNXU01000615.1:6154-6889 GCA_003505715.1 Cyanobacteria bacterium UBA8803
CCAATTACCTATTACCCATTACCTATTACCTATTAACCAAAAAACCTAGTTCCTACTTCAGGTCTTTTAACTAGGGTACTACCGTTACTGGTGTTCCCACAGTAACGCTATAAAATAATTCCTCAATATCTTTGTTGTACATACGAATACAACCGTGAGATGCTGCTTTACCTACTGAATTAGGGTTAGGCGTGCCATGAAAGCCAATCCAATCTCTACCATTTGTCCAAAATCCAATCCAGTAGCGACCTAGCGGATTTTGGGGGTCACCTCCGGGAATTGCTTCACCTGTTAAAGGGTTTATCCAGCGGGGATTTTCAAACATCTGAACTACTTGGAAATTACCTGTTGGCGTTTCCCAACCCGGACGCCCTATTGCCACTGGATAACTTTTGAGTGGCATGTTGTCGTCATATAAAGTTACTTGACGGCGGCTGAGATTAATCTCTAAGCGTTTAGGTTGAGAAACTACATTTGAGGAAACATTAGTAAGCCTTACAGGTTGTTCAGCTGTTAATGCAACTGGTGGGCTAGAATATAAGCCAATTGTTACTATCAAACTAGCCCAAGCTACTGATTGTTTCAGCATTTGCAGAAGGAAATCTTGTGAAAATTACCAGAGACCTCTGACATCCCCACCCATAGTTCCCTGAGCGCCAGTGGTGCCGTCATTATTGAATCGTTGATCGCCAGTGGTGCCGTCATTATTGAGTCGTTGACCACCAGTGGTGCCGT
>DNXU01000615.1:6966-7416 GCA_003505715.1 Cyanobacteria bacterium UBA8803
AGTCGTGCCGTCATTATCGAATCTTTGACCGCCAGTCGTGCCACCAGTTCCAGTTCCCTGACCCCCTGTAGTCTGAGCTGAAACAGGGAGGCTCAGTAAAACACTAACAATAGCAACTCCTGCCAAACTTGTCATCTTTTTAATTGACAGTTTGGTACTATTTTTTATGCTCATGATATCTCCTTAGTTAAAACAGTGATTTTCTTTCCTATTGAAGAGTAACTTTATTATTTTTTATATTCCTCTGTCTCAGGAATTATATAAGTAGTAAATTGTCTTGTATTTATATATACTTACTTACATCTAACACCATTAACAATGCTGAGCTTGTTGTTAATATTAATAGATGAGAGAAAAGGGCATGAAGTGAAGGAGATAAACAAGCCCAAAATAATTTTTCCCAAACTAAAATTCACCTCAAAAAACGCCCTCACCCCTCACCCCTCATCC
>DNXU01000615.1:7563-10936 GCA_003505715.1 Cyanobacteria bacterium UBA8803
ATCCCTCATCCCTCATCCTTACGCAGTCACTAATTGAGGCAGTAGTCGTTCCAAAACCTGTTTGAGGACTATCGCTGTCCAGTCCACATCTGCCTCCGTAGTATCCCGTCCCAAGGTTAGGCGGATACCCCCTAAAGCATCAGACTCACTATAGCCCATTGCCAATAGGATCGGGCTAGGGCTGAGTTTCCCACTGTGACAAGCTGAACCTGCGCTAATGCCAATCCCGGCCAGGTTTAGCTGTCGGACTAAGGTTTTACCCGTGACTCTCTCCCCACCCCCCTTAACGCAGAAGCTGAGGTGATGGGGCAAGCGGTGTAATCGAGAGCCTGTAGGCTTTAAGTTGGGTGTATCTGCGAGGAGGTCAAATAAGCGATCGCGCAACCCAATTAATCGTGGCGTCTCCGTTATTAGCTCAGCTGCTGCTAGTTCAGCCGCTGTCCCGAACCCTGCAATTATCGGTACTGCTTCTGTCCCGGAACGCAACCTTAATTCTTGTCCTCCACCCAACAGCAGAGGGACTAACTCAATCCCACTGCGGGCATACAAGGCTCCTGCTCCTTGAGGGCCGTATATTTTATGGCTGGAAATCGAGAGCAAGTCTACTGGCAATTTTTGCAGGTCAATTGGCAGGCGTCCGGCAACTTGTACGGCATCGGTGTGGAACAGGACACCGCGATCGCGAGCAATTTGGCTGAGGGTATCAATCGGTTGTAGGGTGCCGATTTCGCTTTGACCGTAAATGATTGAGACTAATACTGTATTCGGTTGCAGAGCGTCCTCTAAGTCATTGGGGTTGACCCGCCCCTGATAATCCACGGGTAATCTGGTTACCTCCCAACCCCACGATTGGAGCAAGCGCACTGGTTCGGCGATCGCAGAATGCTCTACGCTGGAAATAATAATATGGTGGGGCGTGCTGTACTTGCGGGCAATTCCCATAATTGCTAAATTATCCGCTTCAGTGCCACCAGAAGTAAAAATGATTGACTCTGCTGAGGCATTAATTAACCCCGCCACTTGCATCCTCGCTTGTTCCACCACCGTTGCGGCTCGCTGCCCCCACTCGTGTAAGCTAGAAGGATTACCCCACTGTTGGGTAAGAACGTCTTGCATAAAAGCAATGACTTCTTTTCGCGGTGGTGTGGTAGCACTATAATCTAGATAAATTTGCATAATTAATCAGGCTTGCTGAAAATCCGCCGTAGGTTATGGGTATTTCCAGCATATAATCTCTGAGCTTTAAAATTGATGCTACTCTTTGGGGCAGTAGTCAGGGCAATCGCGAGCTTCGGCACTTAGCACTTTAGAAGGATGTACGGCGCACTTAATATAGGGATTGCTGTCAAAAAATTTGCATCTTGAACAGGAGACCTTCTTAAAATCTTTTATAAAAGTTAATTTATTGGGGCGAGCCTTCCGCACATCTAACCGCAGCATCAATAAGAAAAGACACGATAGTACCAAACATCCGATCGGCAATAACAGCATTTCTGTGCTATGGAGGAGTTCTGCTTGGGAAGCTGCTCCCTGGGAGGGAGGAATACTTATCTCGGTAGAATTCCAGTCTTGATATTCAGTCGCATCTTGGTTGGAAAAAAATTTACCAGCCTGCATTTCCTTGACCTCTCATAGTAATTTCCGAAACCAGGAGTTAAATAGAGTGTCATCCTGGCAGCCCTCTCTCCTTGGTTCAATTCCATACCCAACTGTTTTAATATCCTAAAATTATAGGCAGAGAAAACTGTTCAATTCAGACCCGTGGAATCACAAAGATGTTGGAGGAAAGGATAGTCTATTGTGGTTATAACTCAAAAACTATTTTCCATAGTTCTTGCTAGAGTTATATTCCTGAGATAGATCGCTATTCCTTAGGGCTAATCTAGCTTTACAGCCGGAAGATAGATTGATCCGCACAAAACAAACTTAGAGAATTTTCTCGGTTCGTTTGTGCTATCATCCTGCTTGTCAGTGGTGTAGCCGCAGTTACCTTGCAGTTTTGGGTGTGGCAGCTTTGGCCCAAAATTGCGATCGCATCATCCCGATCCTGAGCCGTTACCCGTTACCTCCCCCCAATCTTGTGGGGCAAGTGGATTAGAGCAATACTCCTCTTCTAGCCTGTGTGGAGAGTGGCGCTATCTACATCTATCCTGAGCAGGGTTTTTCGGGGAATTGGTAACTTTTAATACAGTAGCTCTGGAAAAAACTCTTTCCATTCCTCAAATTACATACTATGACACTCCTGGGTGCAGAATGTAAGATAGTATTTCTACTTGCTGCCGAATAAGCTTAACGTAACTGACATTTTATGCCTCGACCCTCCTCATCCCGCCCCACCAGAACTCCATCACTGGCTCTGTCATCCCTTCATCTTCACCTGTCTGCCTTAGAAAAAGAGCATCAGTGGTTGCTGAAACAGATTAAGAGAAAAAGAACTGAGGTGAAGAACTTTGTCGAGCAGATGCGTTCTTTAGCTACAGAGGTATTTCAGCGAGGAACTTCTAGTTTCAACAAAGTCTCGGAGCTAGATCGGGAAATTCATGCTCTATTCGATGAAATCTTTACCGCTAGAAAGATGGGTAAAGCAACCAAGAAAAAGATACAAAAAGTTTATCAAAATCTCCAGATGGCAGGAATCATTAGCATCAAGCTGGATAACGAGCGAGAAGATGTAGAGCTAGATGAATTGTTTGAAACGTCGGAGCAAGAGGATAATTTTTCTCAAGAGCCTAAGGAGAGTTACCATCAACAGCAGGAAGCACGACAGGAGTTAGACTCTGCTGCTGTTGGGAAAACGGGTGCTTCGCGGAAAATTAGGCAGACTTTTTTGAGATTAGCTGAAATCTTCCATCCGGATAAGGTCAGAGACACGGAAACCCTTCAGCATCATACGGAAATTATGAAGGAAATTAACAAAGCTTACCAAGAGGGAGATTTAGCTCGACTGTTAGAAATTGAACGGCAACATCAGGAAGGGGAATCTATCTCAAGTAATAATGAGGACGATTTGACCCGGCAATGTAATCGTCTAGAGCAGGAAAATGAATTACTTAAAACTCAATACGAAACCTTAAAACGAGAACTACGGATGGCCAAAAATACGCCTGAAGGAGAGTTAGTTTCTGATTGTCGAAAAGCCAAAAAAGCTGGAATAGATCCTATTGGTCAAATGTTAGAGCAAGTAGACTCTCAGCTTGCCTTGATTAGCGAAATTCGCGATTTTGTGAGAGATTTTCGCGATCAGAAGATGAGCTTTCAAGAGTTTTTAGATGGGCCAGAAGTTCTCCGCTCTTTGCAACGGGAATTTATAGAAGATATCCTCGAACAGATGTTTTATGATTTGCTCTAAACGTAATTGGTAATTGGTAATTGG
>DNXU01000615.1:10972-13219 GCA_003505715.1 Cyanobacteria bacterium UBA8803
GGCTTTTTCCCAATAACCAATAATTTTGCAAGTATTTATACTCAATGTTTATTTTTTCTACCATTTGGTTCTTTCTTGTGATAGATAACTGGCGGGGATGGCTATTGTTAGTTTTTAAGTAGTCGCTAAAGATAAGGTTGGAAGTGGTTGAGGAATAATTACTTAAACGAGCCTCCGAGGTAATGGTGGCTCTTGAGCGGCTATGGCAACATGAGGGAGTAAAAGAACTTGAGGTAGGAGGTATGCCTTATGAGTAGCAACAGTATACTTGTTGTAGAGAAGTCTAAAACCCAACGAGCGCTATTAAGCGACTACCTACAATCGCAGGGTCTCCAGGTTATCTCCGCGTCCGACGGCAAGCAAGCCATACGCTCTTTTAAGAAATACAAGCCAAAGTTAGTCTTGCTAAATGTAGTACTGCCAGAGCTAAACGGTTTCGAGGTACTGCGACGACTTAAGGCACTCTGTCCCAACCAGTCAGCAGTAGTACTGATGAGCGCTGCTGGGGATAAAGTCAATCAAGTTTGGGCCAAGCGTCAAGGTGCAGATGGCTATCTAGTCAAACCCTTTCACCCTGAACAGTTGCTGGCAATGGCAAGGAAATTTATCTCTAATCGGGAGAGGGATGAGGAAAAGGAACAAGGGAGAGGGAGTTTGAGGCTTCGCTATTCGGTTTAATTTTAACAGCGGCAATGGTAGGGTGTGTTACGCGGGAGCTAACGCACCCTGTTTTGAGACTTGGGTAGGCTATGGTAATCGCGAGCGTTTATCCTACACGGAAACAGTTGTCTTAACTTGTGCTACGAAGTTGGACAGGATTTGTAAACCAATCCCGGCGGATTTTTCCGGGTGAAACTGGACTGCCATCATATTGTCCCGAGCGATCGCGGCAGTTACCGTTTGAGAACCGTGAGTTACTGTTGCTGCCCGGATTGTGGGATCAACAGGATCGACGTAATAGGAATGGACGAAATAAACTTGGGGGCAATCGGATAATTGCTGCCACAGGGGACAATCGGGCTGAATAAATTCTAGATTGTTCCAGCCCATGTGGGGAATGCGGAGGTCCGGTTCGGAACGAAAACGACGCACCCACCCCGGAATAATTCCTAATCCCGGTTCGCTCCCTTCTTCGGAACCTTCAAACAGAATTTGCAACCCTAGGCAAATGCCGAGGAAGGGTTTGCCGCTAGCGATCGCCTGTTTTATCGGTTCTTCGAGTCGGCGCGATCGCAAATGTTGCACTGCTGGATCAAAGGAACCCACACCAGGTAGAACTACAGCATCTGCTCGCTCAATATCTTTCGGTGCATCGGTTACTAGAGTTGTTGCTCCGGCGTTCTCGATGCCTTTACACGCAGAGTGCAGGTTTCCCATGTCGTAGTCTACAACGGCAATCAGTGGCATTACCCCGCTTCCCCCTCTTAGTTTTATAATTCAATCTTTATTTTATGTGCTTGCCGACTATCTACCCATGACCTGCAAAATCCTGCTGACTTCCTTTCAAACCTGGCTCCCCCATCAAGTCTCTAACTCTTCGGATGATTTATTAGCTCAAGTATTAGCGGAAATCCCTGGGTGTGACAAAGCCTCTACCTCCTTAATTGGCTTGAGACAGCTACCTGTTGATGTGGAACGAGCAAGCTGTCTGGCGATCGCTAAAATTGAAGAAGTGCAACCGGATACCATTATTTGTTGCGGCATGGCTGAGAAGCGGACGAAATTAACCGTGGAATCTCGTGCCACATCTCCATACGTCTTATCTCAAAGAGCGCTAACCCAATTTGCCCCCCCGGCTCCCCAATCCTGGGGGGAGAAAACCATAGTTCCCTCCAGATTTGGGGAGTTAGGGAAGCCTTTGCCTAACTCCCATCAAGCTTATTTATCTAGCCCTTACCTTTCCCTGGATGAATTTTTGAGCTTTAAAGAACTGCAATATGAATTACCCGCCCTCTTTAACAACGACGAGCCATCGCCTCCCATCTTCCTGAAAACTTCAGTAGATTTAGAGACATTAGTTGCTGACTTAGCGGTAACGGAAATTAGCCACGACGCCGGCAAATTTGTTTGCGAGGGACTCTACTACCAAGTGTTAAAGTACCTGCGCGATCGCCACCTCAACATCAACTGTATCTTCGTCCACGTCCCAGTCCTAACCCCCCACAATTCCCCCCACATCCTCTCCGATTTCCACCTAATTATCCAGAAAATGGCCTCTAGGTGTTAATTTGTTGTTGGTTGTTGGTT
>DNXU01000615.1:13279-15116 GCA_003505715.1 Cyanobacteria bacterium UBA8803
GTTGTTGGTTGTTGGTTGTTCAACTTTGATGAACAATTATCCATTACCCTCAATCCGGTTGAACTTTCAGTTCGTATAAGTTCCAGAATGCGCCACCTAGGGCGGTGAATTGGATATTTTCGATGCGATCGCGCACGGCTTCTAAGGAGAGGGGATTGACTAGGTGAAAGAACGGCACCTGTTCGGCAACGATTTGTTGAAACCTACCGTAAATTTCCTTGCGCTTGCGATCGTCTAATTCTTTTACACCAGCCTCAAATAAACGGTCAATTTCTAGTTCCCAGTCCGAGGGTTCCCAACCTGTAATTTTGGGTTCGCCAGGTTGAGGGCCTTGGTTAAATTGGTGTAATGAGCCTTGAGAGTACCAGATATTGAAGCCGCTGTGAGGTTCTACCCCACCGCCACCAAAGCCGCCGACATAAGCGTCCCAATTCCGACTTTGCAGTTTTTGCACGATTACATTGAAGTTGAGTACCTGCAAATCAGCTTGAATACCTAGTCTTTTCAAGTCTTGTTGGATTTGTACGGTGGCATCTACCCTGGTTTTTTCTTCGGCTTTTACTAGGAGGGTAAAGCGCACGCGGTTACCATCCCAGTCCAGTAACTGTCCTTGGGAGTCGTATTTAAAACCTGCATCGAGTAGCAGTTGCTTAGCCTTTTCGGGGTCATAGCTGTAAGTCTTTAACCCTTCTTGGGGAGACAGATAATAGGGACTGGGGACGGCAACAGGCGAATGTTGCAATTCACCTAGTCCCCGATAAATATTATTTTTCATGGTTTCGCGATCAATTGCATAGGCAACCGCTTGCCTAAAGGCTAAGGTGTTGAACCAGCGAGATTTAATGGGATCTACAAAGGGTTCTCCCTTATGATTGCGTGCTTTATTTAGATTGAAACTGATAAATCTGGTATCCGATGCTGGCCCACCGTTATAAATTTTATATTTCCCGCGCTTTTCTTCTCGCTTCATTAAGCCAAACATCTCAGGTGCTACCTCTAGGCTATCTATCTCCCCAGTTCTAAATCTCAGCAATTGATTATCAGGATTTTCGATAATTTGCACAACAATACGTTCGATGTAAGGCTGAGAATTCCCTTGAGTATCCTTGCGCCAGTAGTAGGGATTGCGCCGAAAGATAATGCGCTGACTGGGAGTATAGTTGACCATGCGATACGGGCCGTTACCGATGATTTTTTCCGGATCGGTGTCAGTTCCCCAAGTGGAGAGAAACTTGAGATTGCCATTAGCATCAGTGGTGCGCACTGATTCCTGCAATATGTGTTTCGGGAGAATTGTAATTCCGCCTACATATCTTAAAAAGGGTGCAAAAGGTTCGGGTACAGTGAACTCCACTCGCCGTTCATCCAATTTTTTGACCGAGGGGAAAGCACCTGACGTGCCGATGCGCAGAATATCTCTGACACCTGTAGGGACTTTNNGACTTTTTCATTCAAGTAAATCTCATTATAGGTAAAGACAATATCATCAGCCGTGAACGGTTCTCCATCTGACCACTTCAACCCTTCCCGTAGGGTAAAAGTAATCCGCCGCTTATCGTCAGAGATTTCCCAAGACTCAGCCAGTGCGGGTTCCAATTCAGCAGTAACACCGTTTTCATTAATTAATCCATCGTAGAGCAAGCCAAAAACGATACGGCTAAATAAGGATTCACTCTGAGGAGAATTAAACGTGTCGGGGTCAGAGGGAGAAATAAACACTATTTGAGAAACCTGAGCTGCCTTAGTTTTAAATTCAGAGGGACTACAGCTATTGAGGGTAATGATTACCAGAATAGAGGCAAGGCAAACTAAAAACCAACGACGGCGAATAATGGTG
>DNXU01000502.1 GCA_003505715.1 Cyanobacteria bacterium UBA8803
CGTCCCACTCCGGCTGTGAAATTGCCGCTTTTTCTATGCCCGGAGTCATCGACGATTACTAAGACTCTACATCCTCCTGGTGGTGCTGTAGCACTTGTCGGAGCAATGAGTGGTGTTTCCTGGGATTTTCTGCTTACTCCGGTTTTAGCGGGGTCAATCATTATCCTGTTTTGTACGCTTGCCTTCAATAATTTAGCAGCGGGGAGAACATATCCCAAACACTGGCTGTAGCTTGGGATACGTTCAAACCTGGCATCACTTCCAAAAGCCAAATGTTAACGATAGTCAGAACCAGCCCGAACTCTGACATCTGGATCGGGATCAGCATAGCGAGCTGGCTCGTTACGTTTTCTACCAGCTAAACCTGCTAATCCAGCCAGACCCAATAAACCTAACCAACCCCAATCCATGTCATCATCTTCGGTATATCCAGCATCAGTGTTGGTATTGGGTGCAGTGTAGGTTCCAGTTCCAGGAGCAGTATCTTGAGCTTGTACTTGAGTAGAGAAGGGTACAACTGCTAAAGTTGCAGCAATGACACCAGCTCCGACTAATTTTGAAAAACTAGAAATGTTCACGATTGAATCTCCTTTGTGCTAGCGGTCTTTAGTCTCTCTAACACTAAGACATCGTCCGAAGCCGTTGTATCAATCTTCAGCCGGAACTATGACATCCCTTTTAGTGCAACTGAGGAGGTAGGAAAATTGCTCAGCTCTTCTGCCTAAAGATGATTGGCAAAACTTTTAGTACATTAATGGCAGTAATTTCAGGAGATAGATATAGTTCTCTCCTACCTTAGCTACTGCTACCTATTTTATTTATCCTCAATCTGAGTATTTTTATCGGGTATAAAATTTCGTTGAAATTCCTAATTATCTGTGCCAAGTTAATTAATACAGAATTTAGCTGAATTTATTAACAACCCACCCTTGTAGAGACTTTCCGCCGGAACGTCTCTAGTCGCCATTCCCTCGAATCCAAAGTTTAAATAGAAAGTAGAGGGGAATACTCAAAGGGAAAAACTGAATTTTAAGATGAGAGTTCTACTGGTAGAAGATGATGAGCGACTCAGTGTTACTCTTGTGACTGTCCTACTCAAACAGCATTACCTTGTTGATGTCGTTAAGGATAGCCAAGAGGCTTTCCAATTCCTAGATACCTTTGCCTACGATCTAGTGCTACTAGACATTGTACTGCCTGGAGTGGATGGCATTACTCTGTGCCAGCAGTTACGCGCCCGTGGCTTGACTATACCGATCCTCTTACTTACCGCACGCGATGATACTACCGATAAGGTTAAGGGTCTAGATGCTGGTGCTGATGACTATCTGGTCAAACCCTTTGACTTGCAGGAGTTCTTGGCTCGAATTCGAGCCTTACTGCGACGGGGAAGTTCTCCAATTCTTTCGAGCCTAGAGTGGGGTGATTTACGTCTCATCCCCAGTACTCGTGAAGCGAGCTATGGGAACCAATCCTTGTCGCTGACTCTTAAAGAATATCGCCTCTTGGAGCTTTTTCTGCGCAACAATCATCGAGTATTTAGCTGTGACGACCTGATCCAAGACCTGTGGTCTTTTGAAGACCCTCCCACAGAAAGCACGATCCGATCGCACATTCGAGGGTTGCGCAATAAGCTCAAAGCAGCTGGAGCCAGTCCCGATCTGGTTGAGACAGTTTATGGTGTGGGTTATCGCCTCAAGGAGCTGGGGGGTACTAGGGGAACTCGAAGAAGTGGAGAACCACAAAACCTCGAAGATAAAGAGCGGCAGACTTTAGCTGCACTAGCCAGACGTTGGGAACAGTTCAGAACCAGTATTTTTGAGGATGTAGATTTCTTAGAACGGGCGATCCGAGAGGTAGAGAGGCAAACAACCCCTTTTTTACAACCGCAAGCGATCGCCACTGCTCATAATCTGGTGGGGTTATTGGGTAGTTTGCGCTTGGCAGATGCCGCCAGAATTTGCCGCGAAATTGAAATATTGTTGCTCTCCGAGATCGCACCCAATTCAGAAAACCTTTTGCAGCTTCAGGAACAGATCCAAATGCTGCGTCAGGTTTTGGCAGAGTCATCGCCAGCAACAGTTCCTTCAACAGAAGCATTCTCACCCACAATAGAGCCGAATCTGCCAGTGGTATTAGCGATCGATGACGATCCAGAACTGACTGAACAGTTGCGCCAACTAGGAAGTAATTGGGGTCTCCAGATTGAGGTTGCTACTAGTCTAGCCACAGGCAGAGAACGCCTGAGAGACAACCGTCCAGATTTAATTATTTTAGATCTGTGCTTTCCAGAGGAGCTTGAAGATGGTCTAACCCTACTGGCTCAATTGAGTGAGTCAACTCCCCGAATACCTGTGGTAGTCCTGACCATACGCGGAGCATTGAGCGATCGCCTCGAAGCTGCCAGAGCTGAAGCGGTTGCTTTTTTACACAAACCTTTCTCTCCGGAACAGGTGCTGGCAATCGTCCATCAAACTCTCCAACAATCTCGTCCCTTGGCAGCAAAAATCTTGGTTGTAGACGACGACTCTCAATTTCTGTCTTTGCTGCGAACTAGTTTGGCATCAGAGGAACTGCAACTAACCACTCTGAGCGATCCTCGACAGTTCTGGGAAACCCTGGAAACTGTAGTACCCGATCTGCTGGTTCTAGATCTAGAAATGTCGGATCTCAATGGGATTGACTTGTGCCGAGTCGTCCGCAATGACCCTCGTTGGAACGATCTGCCGATTTTGTTTCTCACCGCTCATATCAATAGATTGAATGTAGAGCAAATAGTGGCAGCTGGTGCTGATGACTTTATCAGTAAGTCAGCTTTGAGTTTAGAATTACAGATTCGTATTTTCAGCCACTTGCAGCGAGTTCGCAGATTACGACAAATGGCGCAGGTCAGAACGGGAATAGGAGATCTAGGCTAGTGAGTGGTCATCGGCTACCTACGTCTTTAATTTTCAGGGATGCAACTCGACCATCTTCCCTTCTACTTACCGCCTTTAGCCAAAATCATCGATCGCTGTCCGCCAACGGTGGCACCGGATACTCCCCTCCTAGAGGTTCTATATCGGATGAGTTGGGTTGAAGGCAACTCTACGGCTTTGCCATGGTTGAACTCAACGGATGAGGCCACGAGAGTTAGCCAACGCCACTATAGCTATATCCTGATTACTGAGGGCAACCAATTAGTGGGGATTTTCACAAACCGGGATGTGGTTCGCCTCACAGCTACCAGGAGGACGCTAGTGGGGATAACTATTGCCGAGGTTATGACGCGATCGCTAGTTGTCCTCAAAGATACTGAGTATGAAACTATTTTCTCAGTCTTATCTCTCTTGAAAAAACATCAGATCCGTCACCTTCCTGTTGTGGATCGGCAAGGACAACTGGTGGGGATGGTCACCAATGAAACGCTACACCAAGCTTTACAACCTTCTAATTACCTCAAATTGCGTTCCGTGGCCGAGGTTATGAAAACTCCGGTAATTTATGCCTCTCCTGAGATATCCGTGCTAAAGGTAGCCCAAATCATGGCCGAGCATCAGGTTAGTTGTGTAGTCATTTGTCAGCCGTCAGCAGTTAACAGTCAGTGGCTTAGGGAACAACAAATAAGTACCGATGATGGCCTACTAAAACCCTTAGGCATAATCTCAGAGCGAGATATTGCCCAGTATCAGTTACAAAACTTGGACTTAGAACGCCTGCCAGCTGCCGAGGTGATGAGTGCGCCCTTATTTTCCCTGAGTCCAGATGATAGCTTGTTGGTAGCGCATCAAACCATGCAGCATCTGCGAGTGCGGCGCTTGGTGGTAACTGGTAGAGAAGGGGAACTCTTAGGGATTATTACTCAAACCAATTTGCTACAAATCCTTGATCCTATTGAGCTATATGGCGTGGTGGAAGTATTAAGCCACAACGTCGAGTTAAAACAGGCCAACGAACAACTGCAAGCTGAAATTAGCGCTCGCCAACACTTTGAAGAGGAATTGCGCCAGAGTGAAGAAAAGTTTCGCCAGTTAGCCGAGAACATCAATGCTGTGTTCTGGATGAGCAACCCCGTTACCCAAGAAATGCTCTACATCAGTCCTGCCTATGAAACAATCTGGGGTTGTAGCTGTGGCAGTTTATACGAACAACCTCGCAGTTGGATGAAGGCCATCCACCCAGATGACTTAGAAAGAGTACTCAATACCCTTGAGGAACGCAACTGCCTGGGATATCCTAACAATTTCGTTCAGGAATACCGAATTGTTAAACCCAATGGCGAAATTCGCTATATTAACAATCGCAGCTTTTCTCTCCGCAAAGCATCGGGAGAAGTATACCGCCTTTTAGGTATTGCTGAAGATATTACCGATCGCAAATTAGCAGAAATTGCCTTACAAAATCTTAACCAGGAACTAGAATTTAGAGTCAAGCAAAGGACTGCCGAGTTACAGCAAGCTCACGAGCAACTACAAGCAGAGTATAAGGAGCGCATACAAGCAGAAGCAGCGCTAAAAGAAAGTGAGGAGCGCTTTCGCACTATCTTTGAGGAAGCACCGATTGGTATGAATATTTGCGATCTAGACGGTAGATTTATCCAAATCAATCAAAAGCTTTGCGAAATCTTGGGCTATACTCAAGCAGAATTACAAAAACTTACGTTTAAGAAGCTGACCTATTCGGAGGATCTCAAAGCGAATGCCAAATATGTGCGATCGCTCTTAGCGAATGAAATATCAGCCTTTTCCCTAGAAAAACGCTACATCCACAAAAAAGGCCACCGGATCTGGGCTAAGGCCAGAGTATCGTTGTGGCGCGATGCATCGGGAGAACCTAAGTATTTTATTGCCGCAGTTGAAGATATTACCGATCGCAAGCAGATAGAATTAGAGCTAAAAGCTAGCCAACAGAAGTACAAAACCCTATTTGATATTCTCCCGATTGGAGTTTGTATTACTGATGCCAGAGGCAATCTGGTCGAAGCAAATCCCGCGTCAGAACAAATTTTAGGGCTATCAGTTGCCGAGCAGATCCGCCTCACTTGTCAAGATCCTCAATGGCCTATTCTGCGCTCGGATGGTACGCCGATGGCAACTTCAGAGTTGGCTATTATTAAGGCTTTAATCCAGCAAAAAACTGTTAAAAATCAAGAAGTAGGAATTGTTAAAACACCACAAGAAATTACCTGGTTGAGTGTCAATGCTGCTCCCATTCCCTTGAATAATTATGGAGTAGCAATCGCCTACGTTGATATTACAGAGCGCAAAAAAGTAGAACAAATAAAAGATGAGTTTCTCGCGATCGCCAGCCACGAACTCCGCACTCCCCTGACAGGATTGCGGGGAGCGTTGGGATTGCTGGCAACTGGGCAACTCGGCACCCTAACTGAACCAGGCCAAAGGCTATTGGAATTTGCTTTATTAGATACTCAACGTCTTGTGCGTTTGGTTAACGATATCCTGGATTTAAAGCGTTTTAAATTTGGCAAAAAGGTTATTAATCCCCAGGTTTGTCAGACTGCTAAGTTGATCGAGCAAGCAACAAGTATTATGCAACCGATCGCTGACGAAGCTGGGGTAACTATAGCTGTGGGGACTGTTACAGGTGTCGTGTGGGCAGATGGCGATCGCATCATTCAAGTTTTGACTAACTTGCTAAGTAATGCCATCAAATTTTCCTCTCGAGGAAGTACTATCTGGTTGAGTACCAAACCGAAGGATGATTGGGTCGTCTTCCAAATAAAAGATCAAGGCCGAGGAATTCCCCCTGACAAGCTAGATATCATCTTTGAACCCTTTGGACAAGTGGATGCCTCTGACTCTCGTGCCTCTAGAGGTACGGGTTTGGGTTTACCCATCTGTCGCAGCATCGTGCAGCAGCATCAGGGACGCCTTTGGGTTGACAGTACTCCTGGAATTGGCAGCACCTTTTATTTCACCCTACCCCTACCCTCTAAGAATACAAGAAGCGAGGTAACAGATCTAACAATCTTGATGAATCAAACCATGAACCATGACTACCAAAAGCATTCTGATTATTGATGATGAATACCGCATCCGCGAAATTATCAAGATGACCTTGGAAATGATGGCGGGATGGAAGGTATTGACTGCTAGTTCCGGTAGTGAGGGTGTAGCAGTAGCGCGATCGCAACAACCTGACGCTATCCTCTTAGACATGATGATGCCCGATCTGGATGGAACCGCCACCTTAGTCCAACTGCAAGCAAGTAGTGTAACCCGGCAAATTCCTGTACTGTTGTTAACGGCCAAATCGCAGTCAATTGAGGCGCACCAACTGCAAGATGGAGTACGCGCCGTGATTGATAAACCTTTCGATCCTCTCACATTAACCACCCTGATTGCAGAGGCGTTGGGTTGGAATTTTTAAAGAATGTGTAAAGATACTGAATCTGCACAGGTTCTGCACAACTGCTAACTAAGCTTTGGATGGAGGCAATGCCCAATCTACATTGGGTATGGGATTCTTTGTAATTCAGTACCCTGTTTTCTAGAGATGTACTTCAGATTGTTCAGCTTTGCCAAAACCTTACAGCACTAAGCTGTTTAATTACATTGTATTTGAAAACTATTAAAACTGAAAAATAATCATTGAAATGGAGAAGGTAATCGAGTTTACATGTCAGAAAAGGCTATCAAAATACCAGCACAAGTTCTTAAAGATTTAGCAGAAATAAAATCCTTAGGCAACGTAAACATGTATAGCAAAGACCAAATATTGGTAGCTTGTATAAACTTGAAATATTACACTACAGCTATATGGATTTCAGATAACTTTACTGTATACCTAAAAGGAATAACTAAAGGCTTTGAACCTTCTGATTCATGTGATTAGAGATGAGGGAGGGAGGGGATGAGAGGGCATTTTTTTAATAACCTGCGAGGGTAATAAGCTGTCACGCTTTTAAATTGGGTATTAGTAGCGGACAAGATAATCGCGACACAAGGATTTGGCAATTCTTGACAATCTGATTTAAATGACGAACAGCTTAGTAGCATCGGCATTAGCTGAGATAATATCAAAAAAAACTCTGCGATCCCCTCTGGGTTCCTTGGCATTAAAAAACTATTATACCGATTCACCCCCTTACCCTATTTAAAAGTTCACTAGTCTGGTTGTCATTAATTTGAGTCCCGCAGCAAGAGAAACAAATGCTGAAAAGAAATACCAAAGGCTAGTTGGCTTCAAAATCACCTGACCGCTGATAAAAACCAGCACAATGCCCAGCCCCACTAAAGCCCAGCCCAACCCCCCAGTTGCTCGTGGGAAGAAAATCAGGGACATGATACCTGCCATCAGTGTGACAACAGAACCCGTTGCTGAAATAAGCTGTTATGCATTTAAACTGTAATAAGAGCATCACCCTTGTTTTTGAGCTCTCGTTCCCAGTTAATAACTAACTCTCCTTCATTTAAAAGCTGATGTAATAAATACTCTAGTTCTTCAATTGATGTAAATAGCCGATTGGCAATATATTCTTTCGTTGAATGCCAAGCCAATTCTATTAAGTTATAATCCGGGCTATATTCGGGGAGAAACTCTAAATGAATATGGGACATTTCGGCTTCGATTTTCTCGA
>DNXU01000189.1:0-940 GCA_003505715.1 Cyanobacteria bacterium UBA8803
TCCCTCATCCCTCATCCCTATCTCCTCACAATTACTGGTGTTCCTACATTCACCTGCTCGTACAACGCCCTAATATCAGAGTTGCGCATTCTCAAACAACCATGGGAAATTGCTTTTCCAATCAGTTCTTCTTTCTGGGTACCGTGAAACCCAATCTGATGGCGTTCATCAGCCCAAAAACCGATCCAGCGATCGCCTAAAGGATTATTCGGTCCAGTCGGAATCAAATCCCCAGTAATGGGTTGCTTCCAGACAGGATTGCGCTGCTTTTGCAGCACTTTGAAGGTGCCTGTCGGTGTCTCCCAACCTGGCTGACCTACAGCAATGGGGTAGGTGGCGATCAATTTATTTCCCCAATAACTATAAGCTTTAGCATCGCTCAAATCCACAACTAACCGCGTACTTATGGCAGCAATTGCTTTAGTGAATAATGGGGTAACAGAAGATACTGTTCTGGCAGTTGCTCCATGCCAATGAGAAGGATGTTGCACGAGCAGCCCAGCTAAGGGAAATGACGAGTCCACACCAAAACCCCCAGCTCTTACCCCCAATCTCCAATCTAGCCGCAATTTATCGGCTGAGCGTTCGCCATCTTGAGAACCGTTTTGGGATGGAGTAGAGTTACCATTGCCAACGGTTATAGGAAGGGCTTTATGAGGGAATTTACCAATCTTAGCCTTTGGTGGCATCAGCCCTGATTCAGCTATTGCTACTGAAAACAGCACGATCGCTGCCCCGAAGCAAAGAATCATCAAGCTGGTCTTGAATGATATCAACTCCGGTGACTTATCCATAAATTAACTCCCCCCTCTCCCTTTTCATATTAGCCTTCATTGAAGGGAAGGCAGAAGGCTTTAAGGTAGAAAGTAGAAGGCACAAACAACAAAGAATGAACATAATTCATCCCCTCACTCCCTGGAATGGGGAATGGGGAATAGGG
>DNXU01000189.1:972-2575 GCA_003505715.1 Cyanobacteria bacterium UBA8803
CCCTCATCCCCTCACCCCCTCACCCATCCCTATTTGCAACAAAAACTACCCGTTGGGATGATGCTTTGACCCAGTCTCCAGAGCGATAATAGTTGGTTGCCCAGCTAGGTGTGAATCATTGGCTGGCGGCAATCCAAACATTTGCCTTTCCTTGCGGGAACTCTATGGAAAGTCAGGCGTCTTTGGGAGGTAAGGATGTTCTAGCACCCATTCCATCCATGAGCCAATCGATTTCTGTATCCTGGTCAACGGTTGAGGCAGCAGTACCTAAAGTACCGCCGGTGCAACCTGAAAAACTCTCAAACTACGACTTGATCTTGCGCTGTCAAGAGGGACTTAATCCAGATCGCGTTGCCTTTGCCGAACTGCTACGTCGGTATCAGTCCCATGTGGATAAAATATTGTACCACCTGGCTCCCGACTGGCAGGACAGAGCTGATTTGGCGCAAGAAGTTTGGATTCGGGTTTACCGTAATATCAAGCGGCTTCACGAACCTGTTAAGTTTCAAGGCTGGTTGAGCCGCATTGCAACTAATCTGTTTTACGATGAGCTACGCAAGCGCAAGCGAGTCGCTCAACCCCTATCTCTAGATGCTCCGCGCCGCATGGACGACGGGGATATGGATTGGGAAATTGCCGCAGACAATCCCAGTCCGGAAGAAGATATGACCACCCGCGAGTTTTACGAACAGCTGCGCGAAGCGATCGCCGACTTACCAGAAGTCTTCCGCACCACTATAGTCCTCCGCGAAATTGAAGGCATGGCCTATGAGGAGATTGCTGAAATCACAGGTGTCTCCCTGGGAACTGTCAAATCAAGAATTGCCAGAGCCAGATCGAGACTGCAATCGCAGCTTCAAACCTATTTAGAAGCCTGAGCGTTAGTTGGATTTTTTTTAGGAACCATTTCCTGTGGCGGTTGTTCATTTATTTTATGATGGGATGTGTAGAGATACCCTTCGCCCAGTGCTTGCTATGACTCGGTGGTGATCCAACTATGACCTCCAATTTTAACGTTCCTAAACATTCTAGACAGGAAGCTGCTAGAGACATGGATAGCCTACAGCGCGATCGCTTTGAATTACTCAGTGCCTACATTGATGGTGAGGTAACGGCGGCAGAGCGCAATCAAGTCCAAGAGTGGTTAGCCAATGACTCTGATATGAAGCGCTTGTACGCCCGACTGCTCAAGCTGCGTGGAGAGTTGCAGAAGCTCCCAGTGCCAGCATCTGAGGTAACAGCGGCAGAAACTACTCATCATGTTTTTGCCCGCATCGACCGCCGCCGTCTTCGCAATGCAGTGGTTTGGGGTGGTGCCGCAATGGCTGCTTTGTTTGTTAGTGCCTTGTCAGGAGTTCTCCCTGGTTCTCAGAGAGCACTAAATTTTGCTCAATATCAGGACTCACAAGAGGTTGCAGAACCCCTGATGATTGCGGTGAACCGACCAGTGATCGAGATTCCCAAAGCAGCAGTATCATCTCCAGAAAAATTTTCACAGCCATTGAAAATACATGGCAATACCAAAAAGCATGACGTTAATTAGGGATGAAGGATGAGGGATGAGGGATGAGGAAGAGGGATGAGGGATGAGGGATGGGGGATG
>DNXU01000256.1 GCA_003505715.1 Cyanobacteria bacterium UBA8803
AAATTTGTTTAAGTCCCGCTAAGTGTTTTCTTCACCTTTGCCCCACAACATGAACAATCAACAGTTGTGTTGTGGGGTGGGACGGCGATAACTATGACGCTATGAACTTTAGCAAAGTATTGAAGCCATCGTGTGAATTGATACCAAGAAGCATCGCTAATAGATTTAGCTAGGTGGTGATTCTTCACCATGTTTTGTATCTTCAAGTCCTCGTAGACGATTAAATCGTTAGACTTAACTAGCGCCAAGGCATCTTTACGAGCCTTGTCTTCACGCTGTCTACTTATCTTAAGATGCTGTTTAGCTAAATCTTTACGCGCTTTGTGGTATCTATTGGACTGTTTCTTCCCCAAGATATGTTTTTTAGAAACCCGACGCTGAAGCATCTTTAGTCTTCGTTCGGACTTCCGCAAATAGCGAGGGTTTTCTACAGTGTTTCCGTCAGAATCGGTGTAGAACTCTTTCAGCCCTAAATCGATTCCCGTCATTTTTCCTTGAAACCCATGTTCCTCTCGTCTATCCCAGTCCACCAAAAACTGAGCATAGTAGCCGTCAGCGCGTCTTATGACTCGAACTCTGGAGATTTGTTTTTCTGAATACCAGACCAAATCTCTAGAACTCCATAAGTCCATTGTTCCCACTTCAAAGCCGTCAGTGAAAGTTATCTGGCGTCTGTCAGCAGATAGCTTCCAGCCGCTGTTTTTGTACTCGACGGAACGATTAAACTTTTTGTATTTTGGGTATCCCTTCTTTCCGGGTTTACCCAATCTACACTTCTCATAAAAACGCTGAATGGCAGACCACGCCCTATCAGCGTGAGCCTGCCTAGCTTGAGAGTTGAGTTTCTTTGCCCAAGGAGTCTCCTTGTTCTTAGCCTAACATGGTAGAATCATATCATGATTTACCCCTTAAAAACACAGGTAAGTTTGTGTACGCTTTTCATTCATCAGGCTTGCAGCCTGTACCGACTTGCATAGAAGAAGTTGCATTAATAGACTTCCAAGCCGACGCGCTATCACTGAAAGTCGGTAGTCTTTCTTTACCTATTCCTGAAACCGCCAACTCTAGAATTTTTACAAGGATTCGCTTCGCTCAATTGTTAGCTGGTCGGCATTCCGGAAAGCCGCTAAACCATTGGCGGTACTCGGCTGCGCCTCGATAAATCCGCCTCGGTTATAGCGGGAGCCTTCTGCCGACATTAAGGTAAAAAGGGAACAGGAAACCAATTCGGAGTCTGTTGTAGGGAGGTAAAGTAAAATTCTCTTTACATCCAGCATTTACCACTCCTTCGCCCCATGCTTTGCGACTACCTAGTACAAATCCTCACCGCCCGCGTCTACGATGTAGCCCAAGAAACGCCCTTAGAATACGCCCCCAACCTTTCCACACGACTCAATAACAAACTCCTGCTGAAACGGGAGGATATGCAATCAGTCTTCTCCTTTAAACTGCGGGGTGCTTACAACAAGATGGCACAACTCCCCCCAGATTTACTAGCACAAGGCGTCATTGCGGCATCTGCGGGCAACCATGCCCAAGGAGTTGCCCTTGCTGCCCGTCAGCTAGGAACCCGTGCCATTATCGTTATGCCCATTACCACACCCCAAGTTAAGGTAGAGGCAGTGAAAGCGCGGGGGGGAGAGGTAGTATTGCACGGGGATACCTACGATGATGCCTATACCTATGCCCGTCAATTAGAAGCCGAAAAAGGCTTAACCTTTATTCATCCTTTTGACGATCCAGATGTGATTGCCGGACAGGGTACGATTGGCATGGAAATTTTGCGTCAATATCAGCAACCTATCCATGCTATTTTTATCGCGATTGGTGGCGGTGGATTGATTTCGGGGATTGGGGCTTATGTGAAAAGATTGCGTCCGGAAATTAAAATAATTGGGGTAGAGCCTGTCGATGCTGATGCCATGAATCAATCCCTAAAAGCAGGCAAAAGGGTGCGTTTGTCTCAGGTAGGCTTATTTGCTGATGGGGTAGCAGTGCGGGAAGTGGGGGAAGAAACTTTTCGCCTGTGCCAGGAATATGTAGATGAAATTATTTTGGTAGATACTGATGATACTTGTGCGGCAATTAAAGATGTATTTGAAGATACCCGCTCTATTTTAGAACCAGCGGGGGCACTTGCGATCGCAGCCGCTAAAGCTTATGTGGAAAGAGAACAAATTACCGGACAAACCTTAGTTGGTGTTGCCTGTGGTGCCAATATGAATTTTGACCGCCTCCGTTTTGTTGCAGAACGGGCAGAGTTGGGCGAACGCCGCGAAGCTATCTTTGCAGTAACAATTCCCGAACAACCAGGAAGCCTGCGGAAGTTTTGCGAATGTCTCAGTAAACACAACCTAACCGAATTTAGCTATCGCATCGCTGATGAAAAAGAGGCACATATTTTTATCGGCGTACAAATTCAAAACCGTGCCGATGCTAGCAACCTGGCTAAAAATTTTGAAGCTTGCGGATTTAAAACTTTAGATTTAACCGATGACGAACTAACTAAATTACACCTGCGCCACATGGTTGGGGGGCGTTCTCCTCTCGCCCACCACGAACTATTCTACCGTTTTGAATTTCCCGAACGTCCGGGTGCCTTGATCAAGTTTGTGGGTTCCATGAGTCCTAACTGGAATATTAGCGTATTTCACTATCGTAATAATGGAGCAGATTACGGGCGAATTGTGGTCGGGATACAGGTTCCTCCGGATGAGATGGAGGAGTGGCAGGCGTTTTTAGACACGTTGGGGTATCGGTATTGGGATGAGAGTAATAATTTGGCCTATAAGTTATTTTTGGGGTAGCATTTTTTTATGCAAACACCGGAAATAAATAGACAAAGTCTTTATGAGGCTGACTTCTATTTATGCAGAAAGACCAAAGAAAACTGGCAGGCGCTTGTGATACCTGCCAGTTTCACGTTGCTCTTAGAGTTAGTAACGCTAGTCTACCCTTAAGCTAGAACCGTCATTTAGGCATAAACCTGGAAAACCACATCAGCGATATAGCCGAAGGCTACAGGCCCTAAGCCAGAAGCCGCAGGAGAGTTCACGCTCAACAAACCAGCAGCTTCGTAGAACCCTGGTTTTAAACCAACCGCAGCTGGACTCGGTGCAGAGTAGGTGATAGTGTACTTTTTCATACCAGCCATGGTGGTGACGGTAGGTGTGCTTAGGTTAACTTCTGGCGCATCACCAATACCTTCAATGGCGTAGGTAACGTCAATCGCCATCCCGATATACATGAGAAGATCGGTCAAAGTGCCGCCGCTGAATTCTACATCAACCGAGATAGTAAAAGCTTCGTCAGCCTTGATGATATAAGGGGAACCGGTACCAGCACCCTTAAAAGTCAGGTTAGGCAGACAAACAAATACCGGCGGCAGAGGCACTTCAACGGTAACTTCATTATCAGAAATCTGGGGATTGCGTTGAGGATTTAGTAGTGACATGGAGGTAAATTTCCTTAGAGTTTTGTTCAGGTTGTTGGAGTAAATAACTAGCTTCAGTAGGATTAAGTGTTGCAGCTTTTACTTTCAGTTCATCCGTCCTTGGCTGGCCCCGACAGTTTAGTGGGGGATGAAAGGCGGTTAAGAGAGAGGGTTCGATACCCTCTCTCTTAACCTTTAGTAAACCGCCAACTGCGGA
>DNXU01000044.1:0-4191 GCA_003505715.1 Cyanobacteria bacterium UBA8803
TACTGGTAGTGCTGCTAGGAGTATTGGGATTACTGCTGGCGTTATTGGTATTGCTGTTGGCAATACCAGCATTACTACTACTGGTAGTGCTGCTAGAGGAATTGGTATCTCGGCTGACTATAGGGGTATTAGCGTTAGTAATACCAGAATTGCTATTACTATTACTACTGCTGGTAGTACTGCTAGGAGTACTAGGGTTACTACTGCTGGTATTGCTTGTACTACCGCTGGTGCTGACACTAGTGGGACGAATGTTACCGCCAAGCAGACTGCCGATGCCTCTAGTTGTGGTATTACTTCTGCTCGTACCACTATTGTTCGATGTAGTAGTCGAGTTACCTGATGTATTGCTGCTATTGGGATTGCTAGTAGTATTGCTCGATGTAGTAGTCGAGCTACCTGATGTATTGCTGCTATTGGGATTGCTACTAGTATTGCTTGATGTATTGCCTTGGCTATTCCCAGAATTAGTTGTGTCAGCACCTGCTTGATTATTGGTACAAGCATTCTGGCTACTCATTGTACAGGTGTCCTGACTAGCGGCAGAAGTATTCTCGCTATTGGCGTTGTTGCCATTACCGCTGTTAGTGGTGGTGCTAGAGCTGTTAGAGCTGTTAGAGCTGTTAGTAGTGGCACCAGTGTCGTTAGAGCTATTGCCACTATTACTGCTGTTAGAGCTATTACCGCTGTTAGAGCTGTTAGTAGTGGCACCAGTGTCGTTAGAGCTATTACCACTATTACTGCTGTTAGTAGTGGTGCTAGAGCTATTACCACTATTACTGCTGTTAGTAGTGGTGCTAGAGCTGTTAGAGCTATTACTGCTGTTACTGCTGCTAGTAGTGGTGCTAGAGCTGTTAGAGCTACTGCTGCTAGCACTAGCGCTAGAGCTGTTATTACTGTTACCGATGTTACCTGTGTTAGTGCTGATGGTAGTGTTGTTACCGATGTTAGTGCTGATACTAGTGTTGTTACCGATATTAGTGCTGATGTTAGTGTTGTTATCGGTGTTAGTGCTGATGCTAGTGTTGTTATCGGTGTTAGTGCTAATGGCGCTATTATTGCTAGTGCCGTTAGTATTATCGAGTAGGGTACTGTTGTTATTAGCGCCTTGCTGACTATTCTGGTTTACAACATTAGTGAACGGATCGATAATCTTGTAACTAATGCTCTCTGATGCCGACCAATTTATCTCACCATCATTGCCAGGTCCATGGTTTCTTATCCTTATATCACCACCCGTGATTGAGCCTTGAGGGGCGGATAAGGTAATACGACCACCATTTCCGGGCCCTTGATCCTCAGCATAGATATTGTTTGTAACAATATTTCTCTGGGAGCTAAATAAGTTTACATTTCCGGCACTCCCAGGTCCTTGGTTGTCAAGCCTGAGATCCCCCGTTGTAATGTTGTATCCACCTGATATGTTTACAGAACCAGAATCATTAGCTCCGGCAGACCTAGTGTCGATATTACTTGTCGTAACGCTGCCACCTGGAGCGTTAATGTTTACTCCTCTGGGAGCTGTCATATCCCTAGTTACGACAACATCTCCATTATTTATCGAAGTATTTATCGGAATACCGGAACCTGTTAGTTCCAAATTTCCGTCATTGTTAACGATCGCTCCAGTAGCATTGGTTGCACTACCCCCTGTCAACAATTGGGCTAAAGAGGGACTGGATACCTGCCCAGTTCCAGATGCATCAGTAGCTAAAGGTTGAATCTCCAAACTCAGCACCATGCCATCCTGGCTAATGCGTAGCATATTTCCGCCTGGTACCGCTGCTATATTAATTTGAGCTGCTGAGAGTGTCCCTTGACTGACTATCGTACTAGCGAATAAGTTCAAGTTACCTGGGACAGCCAGATTGCCCGAATTGACAATTGACGCTGATTGAGAGGCATTGAAAGCAAACGTGTTGGGAGTTCCATTTAAAGAGGCATAATCATTGTTACCAGTAGCATTAAACCAGCCTGTACCAATACCAATGCTCGTTGCTGTTGTTGCCGTAAAGTCGGCAGGCACATTCAGTTGGCTAGTGGCACCCAAAATTATCCCTGCTGGATTGATCAGAAAGAGGTTGGACGTTCCCCCACTAACTTGGATCAGACCGTTAATTACAGAGGTATCTCCGCTAGTAACCCGACTGAGAATATTTAGGATATCTGGCTGGGAGAGGAAATTAGCAATTTGGCCTTCGCTCAGACCAAACTCTAGAAAGCTGTGAAAAAGATTAGCACCAGATTGAGTCCCGCCCATGATGTCCAAGCGGTTGTCCTCTTGGTTGACAACAGTTCCCGTACCATCCTCGGCTGGAGTAATTGTCTGTGCCTGAGTTAACCTAGGATCTACTAGCCCTTCTAAAAGATAGAGGGTTGCCAGTGACTGACTGATTAGGCGTACAGCTCGTTTCATCTGGCTCGCTCCTGAAACAGTAACTGCTGAGAATATTTTATTCTAGTGGTAGCCTTACTATAGGTGTAGATGGCTACCAGTCTATCCTTGAGAGCTAGGAGCATCCCAAGACTGGAGTAAACTGCGAATGCTGTTTATTGTATACCGTCGAGTCTAACGTTTTCATTATCTCCAACTAATTCGTCAAAAATCCCACAGGTTCACAAAATTTCTCCTATATAATAGGGCAGTGCAAGAGAATTATTAATAATTATAAAGCTAAAGTGTAAAGGTCTGGAATCCTTATCCTTCCGTGGCTAAACTATGCAACAGTGCAGATGTACTTATAGTTCTGACTACACTAGGGCATTCCAGCCTGCATGATTCCCCTCAAACTGACGCTAAAAAATTTTCTGAGCTACCGCGAAGCAACCCTGGACTTTCGGGGTCTGCATACGGCTTGTATCTGCGGTGCCAATGGTGCTGGTAAATCATCCCTCCTAGAAGCAATTACCTGGGCAATCTGGGGGCAAAGCCGTGCCGCTTCCGAAGAGGATGCAATTCATACCGGAGCTAAAGATGTCCGGGTAGATTTTATCTTTCAAAATAACCAGCAAACCTATCGCATTATTAGAACTCGCCATCGGGGACAGAGTAGTTCCCTAGAATTTCAAATCGAGAGCGGAGGTGGCTTTCGGTCTTTAACGGAGAAAGGAGTACGAGCCACCCAACAGTTAATCCTGCATCATCTCAAGTTAGATTACGAGACGTTTATTAACTCAGCTTACTTGCGTCAGGGTCGAGCGGATGAGTTTATGCTCAGGCGTCCTAACGAGCGGAAACAAATTCTGGCAGATTTACTCAAACTCGACCAGTACGAACATTTAGCAGAACAAGCAAAAGACTTATCCCGCCAATTCAAAGGTCAGGCAGAACAGTTAGAGCAGAATTTACTAACCCTCACCCAACAACTGCAAGCACGGGAGACTACTTTAGAACAACAAACCACTACTCAAACTACCTTGGCGCAGCTGCAACAGGCCCAAGACCGAGATCGACAACAACTCCAACAGTTGCAAACCCTTCAGCAGCAACGCCACAGCTGGGAACAACAACTCACCTTTGTCCGGCAGCAATATCAGAATCTCAGTAAAGATTGCGATCGCCTCCAGCAAGATATCGCCACTACCACAGCCCAACAGCGGCAACTATCTGCTCTCATCTCTCAAGAGGAACAAATTAACGCTGGCTATACCCAATATCTCAACTTACAAAACCAAGAAGAAATTCTAACCGCCAAATTCCAAGCCTACCAGGAAGCCCAACAACAAAAACAGCAACTGCAACAACAGCTAATCCAACAAGTCAACGAACTAAACCTGCAAATTCGCCAATCCCAAGCCCAACTAGAAGCTTTGCGAGGTCAAGAGCAAGAGATCCAAGAGGTACTATCCCGTGCCGCAGAAGTCACCACTGCTTTAGAGCAACTCAACCAAGCGAAGAAACGCCTCAGCCTCTTAGACAACCTCCAACTGGAAGTTTCCCCCCTCCTGCAACGCCGCACCTTCCTGCAAACCGAACTTGATCGCATCCAAGCCCGCCTGACAGCTCAATTAGAAGCACTGCGCTCTTCAGAAACTCAACTATCAGCTCAAATCTCAGCCACTCCCCAGTTGCGACAGACAGTGCTGCAAGTAGAAGCAGAAATTGGGGAGTTAGAGAAAAAGCGAGTTTACCAGCAGCGCGTACAGGAAAAAGGACTCGAACGCCGGAACTTTCAGGAACGCTTGCAAGAA
>DNXU01000044.1:4198-5838 GCA_003505715.1 Cyanobacteria bacterium UBA8803
TTATGAAAAACAACTAGCAGAACTGACCCAAAAAATTGACATGCTACAAGTGCAGGATGCCATTTGTCCCCTGTGCGATCGCCCTTTAGATGAAGCCCACAGCCAGCACGTCATCCAGAAAACTAATGCCGAGTATCAGGAAATGCAACAGCAGTTCTGGTTAGTACGAGAGCAATTAGCAGTTTGCGAGCGCGAGTTACAAGTGCTGCGGCAAGAATACGCCCAACTCACACGAGAACTATCTCCCTATGAGAAATTGCTGGAGCAAAGGGGACAACTCGAAGCCCGACTCGAAGCGACTGACGAAGTTTACGATCGCCTCTATGACATTTCCGAGGAAAAGAAACAACTAGAGCGATCGCTAAATGATGGAGGCTATGCCCAAGAACTCCAAACCGAACTACAACAAATCGACCTGCAACTCCAACAGCTCAACTACAACGAACAAAGCCACGCCTTAGCAAGGGGAGAGGTAGATCGTTGGCGCTGGGCAGAAATCAAGAGTGCCAAGCTAGAAGAAGCCCATCGGCGTCAGGAGAAAATTTCTGAAAGGAAGCCACAACTCCAGGCGGAAATTAACACCCTCAACCAGGAACTACAGGAATTGCAAACCACTTCCCCCCTCAAGCAGCAGCTAGATGCCCTTGAGGGGCAAATGGCTCAAATCAGCTATAACTTGACCGAACACAACCATCTTAGAGCCGCCCTGCGTCAAGCCCAATCGTGGCAGTTACGGGATCGGGAGTTACAAGCTGCCAAAGAGCAATATCCCCAAATCGAGCAACGCTTAGCTACCCTCCATCAAACCCTACAAGGGCAACAAGCTGAGCGGGCAGCTGTGAATTCACAACTCGATACAATTGTCAAGCAATTAGCACAATATCCCGACGCCACCAACGAGATTACCCTTTTAGAGGTGCAGATGCAAGAACGGCGGCGGCAACTAGACGAACAACTCGCTCAAGCAGGAAGGCTGCAACAGCGACTAGCGCAACTAGAAGCCCTGGAAGTCCAATACAACGAACAGCAAGAACAAATACAAGCTCTTCAGCGGCAATACCGAGTTCACCAGGAATTAGCCCAAGCCTTTGGCAAAAATGGCATCCAAGCCCTGATGATTGAGAACATTTTGCCCCAACTGGAGGCAGAAACCAATCAAATTCTAGCTCGCTTGACAGGGAATCAGTTACACGTTCAATTTGTGACTCAAAGGGCGGGGCGGCGATCTTCTAAGAAATCTACAAAACTAATTGATACCCTAGACATTCTCATCGCCGACGCTAAAGGCACTCGACCCTATGAAACCTACTCCGGTGGCGAGGCATTTAGGATTAACTTTTCCATTCGTCTAGCCTTAGCCCGACTTTTAGCACAACGGGCAGGCACCTCACTGCAAATGCTAATTGTGGATGAGGGCTTTGGGACACAGGATGCAGAAGGATGCGATCGCTTAATTGCGGCTATTAATGCGATCGCATCTGATTTTTCTTGCATCCTGACTGTCACCCACATGCCCCAGTTTAAGGAAGCCTTTCAAACCAGGATTGAGGTGCGCAAAACCGAACAAGGTTCTCAATTAAGTTTATCGATTTGATATCGATCTTCTACTGAATATAGCTGGGGAATGGGGAATGGGGAAT
>DNXU01000044.1:5939-28252 GCA_003505715.1 Cyanobacteria bacterium UBA8803
CTCTGTATTAAAAGTTACCAATTAGACTAAAGATTTTCCCTTACCCAATTTCTAAATGCTTCAATAGCTTGAGTTCTGCCAGAAACCTGACTCTGCTGAACGTACCGATTCACCAACTCAATCATTGGAATGCCGGGAAAAGTAGGACTAGAATCAGATTCTGCATATTTTCCGCCTTGCAAAACATTAATCTGTAGCCCTCGTCGTGTGTATTGCCAGAGTTCCGGTACTCCTAGAACCCGATAATTATCTAACTGAGTGCGAGAGGTAAGGTCAATTTCTATAGCTAAGTCTGGGAGAGGATCTACACTCAGATCCAGGCGATTTTTACCGATGACTGCCGCTTGATTTTGAATGTAAAAGCAGGTATCAGGCTCAACGGCTTGAGTCATGCGCTCGTTCTTCAAGGTTGTTGAACCTAATGACTCAAACGCAATTTGTCGTGATTCCAGCAATATTTTTACCATGTCGCCAATAATTTCCTTGGCTTTTTCATGTTCGAGCAAGGGAACCATAATTTCTAATCGACCATTACTATAGGAAAGCCTCGCAGCGCGACGTTCTCCCAATTCGGCTAAGATACTTTCCAATTGCTGCCAACTAACATCCTCAAGTAGTAATTGGTGTCCGGGTTGAATCCTTAATTGTCTTAGCTCTAGTAGCATAATTATTCCTCTATATCTACGAAATACCGACCCCGCAAAACACTAATTGCCGCATTCATTCCCTGACGACTCATCTCAAACATCGGCACCAATCGTTTAATTTCCCCAGCCGTAGTATGCCACCAGCATTCATTTGGCATCGGGTGGTAAGGTATCGAACGAGGATGTTGGTATCAAGTCCAATCATTCGGACCCCTGACAATAGCTGTTTCCATGTCTTCGAGGGAAGCTCGTTGAATATCAGGTAGATGAAGAATGCCAGATAGGGTTTCTACGGCAACGTTGAGGGGGAAGATTTTGACTTGACCGTCTTCGTCAATCACGAACTCGACTCGGCTGCCGCTCACCAGCTTGAGATGCTGCCGAATTTCTTCAGGCAGGGTAATTTGTCCTGTATCAGTGACTATTGTACTAAGCATAGTTAAGGTGACTGCAAGTGAAGTTATATTGAGATTTTAATTGATGGAAAAACCTGGTTTCTCTACTTGGAAGTAAAACTAGAGAGACGGCTGAAGGCTTTACCTACTAATGTCTATAAGTCTTGACGAAAGAGAAGAAACATACCTAAAACTCCTATCCACGGGAGGTGTCCTTTCGGTGCGCTGAGGTTAAAGGTTAGTTCTGAACGCTTCCGCCAACGAGCATCTCCAATACCCCAAAGACCTTTGGTTCGCCAGCCAACAATGAAGGCAAACTTCTCGAAACCTTCATCGTAATCATAATGGTTATCATAAGAGGCTGGGACATCGAGGGGATACTTCTGAAATAGCTCGAAAATGAAGTCTGAATCTTCATCGCCAGCAAAGGGTTGAATGTAGTTGAGGAAAACGCTTAAGGCTTCACGGGTGAGTCGTAGGAAGTCTGGTTGAGATAGCTGAACAGTCACACTTACTGCTCCTATGCAAGAGGACTGTTCCATTTTGGCTTAGAGCAGGCTTTGTAAAGCGAAGTATTTGGATTGTATACCTTGTTAAAATACGAATTAACCATTACTTAGGTATGGGCAATGCTTCCTGCTACTGATATTCGCCAAAAAGCGATCGCGTTGATTGGGCAACTACCTCAAGACAAATTGATGGCTGTTGTGCAATTATTGGAATTTTTAGCGGAGCCGCCTCAGCAGAGTACAGTTAGTACCCAGGAAGCAGAGTTGCTTGAGGTGATTGAGCATCATCTGCCTGAAGACAAGCAGACACGCCTCAAGACATTGCGCAATCGCTCTCGGTTGGGTGAACTGAGTGAAGCTGAACATCGGGAATTGATTGGTTACGAAGACTTGCTGGAGCAACAGAGAGTAGAGCGATTAGAAGCTCTTATCGAGCTAGCAAAGCTCAGGAACATTGATATTATGTGCTTAAACCAGCAATTGCAGTCGAAGTCTCAGCCTTCTCATGCCATCTGAATATGAACGAATCTCCACCGCACTAAGACAGGACATTGCTCAACGGGCAAAGAATCGATGCGAATACTGCCGTTGCCCCGATGCGTTCTCTCCTGACAGCTTTACAGTCGATCACATCAAGCCTCGACAACTAGGCGGAGCAACCATTGCACAGTCTTATGTGTAGCACATCACCTTGTCAAGAAATCTGAAGCGGTATTATAATTTTCTGGTCGCTCCCTTAGTGGCTCCTTTTTCTAGCCAAAGCTCTCACGCAGGGAAGTCTGCTATAATGATTGCCTGTGAGCCATAGCTAACTTATTTGCTGGTGTAGCTCAGTGGTAGAGCAGCGGTTTTGTAAACCGCCGGTCGCAAGTTCAAATCTTGTCACCAGCTTTTAGATGAAATCCTGGGAGAGCAACATTTTTGTGTGTGACTTAAAGTAAAAGCTTACCGCAACGGCGACAGGGATGCTGTTAATGAGAAAGACGACATCGGTGCGGTTATTGGTGACGAGAATAAAATTATTGGCCTCGCACCACAGCAGAATTTCTGGGTCTAGGGTACTTTTTGGGGGTGTATTGGGTTCTCCCACTGCCCAAACGACTAAATCGGGTTGCTGTCGTCGCAGTTGCAAAGCATAAACTGGATCGACATTTTCATCCATGAGATATTGGAGTGTCATAAGCTTGTTCAGCTTGTTGGAGGCTTTTTCTAGCGGCTTTGATTTTCATTAATCTTTGAATGGCGCCAGAAGGGTTGCGGCGTTGTTCTTCTCGCATTTTTCGCCCCCACTCTAGCCAGTCTGCGATGTATTTGCTCACCGCTTCTTTGTTGTGTAGGTAATAGAGAATGGTGGCATAGACTACTCGGACAAGAAAAATCCTTCAGCCAATCTTCTTTTAACAAACCCTCCGGTAATAAATTATCAAAAATCCGTCCTCGTACCTCTACCCCATAATGCTGTCCATTCTCAGTAATTGACTCATTTTTACCAATGCGATCGCTGATAATATATCGTTCTCTGAGATTCCTAGTTCTAAGTTTTAGGATTTTTCCATCAATGCCATTTGTTTCTAACCATTCCATCACGGCTTTAGCACAGCGATCGCATTGCAGAAGTTTCGGCGCTTTGCTTTTCTGGTCGGGGTAATTGCGCACCATCCGGTCTTTGCGTCCCGTCGCTATGGCATCCTTATAGTCAGCCTCAATCACCTCATTGGCAGTCTCTTCATCCCCAAACTCCTCCACATGACGAGCAAACTCATCATCAAATACATCCGAGAGGCGCTTGTAGAACACCAGGGGCAGGATGAAATCCTTAATAGGCACTTTTGTTGCCTAACAGCTTAACTAAGTGGCACAGCAGAGTCACCGCTTATTTTGCATTTTATTGCAATTGCGATGGTTCTCCTTGTCTGAACAAAGACCTATACGCTATGCTGCACCAATAATTTCATACTACCATTTCCCGTCTCCCGATTCTCAGAAAAATGGCAAACCTATGACCTCACTTTCCCCACAAAGTTCAACGATTTCAGAATTCGATCTCGAAGCGATCGCACCTGCTTCAGAAACGATGCTGGGATATTATGTAACCAGTACTGCCTCAATTAATGTAGAGGATGAGCCGCCACAGCTAAATACTTCAGTAAAATCCTCGCTCAGTAAGATTGCTCAGTATTTGGTAAACAGTCCTCATCCGCAAATCGTGATATCAATTCATGGTTATGGCACTAGGCGCTCTGACGCGAGAGCGCGATTTGCTAAAATTTATCAGTACGCCACTCAGATTTGTCAACCCAAAACCTCCGTTTTTCTAGGTTATTGCTGGCCTTCAGAAAATCCCGTACAGGATGATGCTGCTTTGAATCAAAAGCCTAATTCATTCCGAGACAAGTTGGCCTACGCCTTTGAGTCACTACCGACTTTGTTGATAGGGCTATTCAGCAGTACTTTAGTCCTAAGTATTATCTCGGCTTTATTAATAATCATTGGCCAACCGAACATTACCAATCCCTTAACCATCTTTGCTTTTATTGCCTTATTCTCAATCCTAGGCACTATCGGCATTCTGAAGTTCGGAAAAGCTTTGGCTTTATTCTTCGATTTGCCGATTTGGGTGCTGGCCTTGGCATCTATAATCGGTATTGTCGCAGTTTACAGTTCGATTAATATCACCTGGTTCTTAGTAATTTCGTTCAGTTTATTCACGATTTCCTTCGCTATTATCCTGGCTTTAATGGCCTTAAGATTATCTACCTATCTGCGAGATGGCTACCGAGCTGAAAACTATGGGGTTCTAGATTTAGTTGAATTAGTAAGGCAACTCGATCAAGCCGTATTTGAAGCTAAACTTATTGAGCGCCTTCAGGCTAAAGAAGAGATCGCGGATTTACCCAGTGACATTCAAAATGCCATAGAAGAATGGCAAAATGCGGATGGTCAAAAGAAATTAGAGTTGTGGCGCAGCGTAAACCCAAAATCTAAAAGGAAGCTGTTCATAGAACAAGAAGTAATTAGCGAACTAAATCAAATTAAATTGACCTTTCTCGGCCACAGTATGGGATGCTTTGTAGTTACGAATACTATTCGCATCCTTTCTGATGTCTTTGATACCAACTCAATTGGCAAAACTCCTTCCTCTAATATTGGTCGTGCCTTTTGTCTGGGACGGTTAATTTTAGTGGCTCCTGACATTCCAGTAGAAACGATCATGCCGCGACGGGCAAATTTTTTGCGATCGTCTTTACGGCGGTGTGAAGAAGCTTATCTGTTTAGCAATGAAGGGGATTTGGCGTTACGTCTTGCTTCGACAGCAGCTAATTACTTTCGTTTTCCAGGGAGAACACGCTTTAGCGGTTACAGACTTGGTAATTTGACTGTGCACAGTGAGGATAACTTAAAAGGCAAGCCGAGCAAATCTATCAGTGATGCAGGCTATGGAATTATCAATTTTAGAGATGGTAAACTGACCGAGGCGCAGCCTTATCGCTATCTGGAAATTCGGGCTTCGGAGCGGGAATCTTATACTCTGAATGAAATTCGACCTCTAGAGACAACTGCCAAAGAAACAACAGATTCTTGCGAAAGCATACCCGTGGCTGACCTATTTACCTATTTTGACTGCACGGATTATGTAGACTATACAGACTCAGACCCAACAAGGTCGAAGGGAGTGGTTAGCTATGCTCTCAGAAAACCAGCGCTGACCATTTGGGATTATATCAACCTATCCATTGCTTACTTTGTTAAGCAAGGAAAGGAAAACATTAATGTCCATGGTGGGTTCTTTGATGGCAAGTTTAGTCAGCAGGCCATCTATGAACTGGCATTTCGAGGCTTCCGAGGCTTTCTGGAAACCTTAAAACCTGGTTATTCAACTAGCGAACAACTTAGCGATCTATCTAAAGAATGTAGGCAGAAATATATCCAGGTAGTTCTCTCGTCACGGGTTAAGGAAATCCTTTAATGACAGCTGTGGCAGCGGATTTGCTATCATCCGTTAATCCGCGATCAAATCCGTTGCCAACCATTCATCTCAAGCAAATAGTTTTCGTTCACTCTCCGAGAATTGGTATCAAAAGCTACATGATTTACCCTTAGGCAGAGCGATCGCAAAAGTTTTCGGTCTACTGACTATCGCCGGATGAACCAATCTGAATTACTCGTAAGTTATGTTTGCAAGCCGCTATACCGACGACCTATCGGCACACACATCGGCGTCCCTGCCACTGGGTCAGGTACAATACGACACTCTAGCCCAAACACCTCACGTACCATAGCCTCTGTCATGACTTCCCTTGGCTCTCCCTGAGCATAGACCTTACCCTCCCGAATCGCCACCAGGTAACCGGCATAGCGACAAGCCTGGTTCAAGTCATGCAACACCATAACAATGGTCCGCCCCTCTGTGTGATTTAACTCATAAAGTAAATCCAGTACCTCCACCTGATGGGCCAAGTCCAGAAAAGTCGTTGGCTCATCCAGCAGCAGAATCTCTGTATCCTGAGCCAATGCCATTGCAATCCAAGCTCGCTGTCGTTGTCCACCAGAAAGCGTGTCTAGCGATCGCTCTGCTAAGTGAGTCATTCCCGTCTTTGCCAGCGCCTGTTCGACCATCCGCTCATCTTCTTTCGACCACTGCTGTAACCAGTTCTGGTAAGGATAACGACCCTGAGCTACTAAGTCTCGAACCATCAGCTCGCCTGGAGCAACAGGGCCTTGGGGCAGAATCCCAAGTCGCTTAGCTACCGCTTTAGTTGATAGTTTGAAAATCTCAGCACCGTCGAGGTAAACCGTACCAGTCCGAGGTTGGAGTAACCGAGCCAGTCCCCTGAGCAGTGTAGACTTACCGCAACCATTAGCTCCAACTAAGGCGATAACCTTTCCGGCAGGAATTGCCAAATCGAGGTCAATAATGACCGATGCCCTGTTATACCCCAAGCTAAGCCTGCGGGTTGAGAGTAGATTCATAGAGTGCATCGGTAAATTCATCACTTACGGTTCCGGATCAGCAGGTAGATAAAATAAGGAGTACCGATCGCTGCGGTTATTATGCCACAGGGAAGTTCGATGGGTGCAAACAGCAGCCGCCCTAGCCAATCCGCCAGAACGACAATCGAGCCGCCCATTAGTGCCGCCGTTGGCATCAAGCCTTCATGGGTGGGTCCCACTAAATGACGCCCTAGATGCGGTGCCATCAATCCCACAAAGCCAATCGTACCGGCTGTTGCTACAGACGCACCGACCATTGCTGCACTAATTAGGAATAGCAAACTACGCTGCCACTCAACCCGCGTTCCTAGTCCTCTAGCGATATCATCTCCCAAATTCAGTGCATTGAGCTGCCTTGAAAGCATCAACGACAGTGGCACAAATACAATCAGCCAAGGTAGCAATAAACCGACGTGTTCCCAACTGCGCCCATAAACGCTTCCCGCCAGCCAAACTAAAGCCTGACTGACACCATTAATCTCCCCAAAGGTAACCAACAAGGTCGTCACAGCGTTGAGTACGGCAGCCATTCCAACACCGACCAGAATCAAACGGATTGGGGAACTGCCCTTGTCCCAAGCCAGCAGGTAGATGAATAGAGCCACAGCCAAAGCACCACCAAAGGCAGACAATGGCAGGGCTAACGGGGGAACGTTCGGAAACAGAACGATGAGGGTGACGGCAGTAACACTCGCGCCTGCATTCATGCCAATAATGCCGGATTCTACCAGGGGATTACGTGTCAGACCTTGTAAGATGGTGCCGGAGATTGCTAATCCCATTCCGACTCCAAAGGCAACCAAAGTCCGGGGTAGTCGCAACGTATTGACAACAAAGGGATAGTCTGCATTAGCTGTCGGCAACCTCAAAATCGTTTTCAAAACCTCTAACAAAGGGATGGGATAATCACCCTGTCCCACATTGAGTACTACTGCTGTAAGGGCAACCAAAATGAGCATTAGCAGTACGGCTGGTACGCGCTGATCCAGGCGGAAAGACAGAGGCAACGGCTGGGGACGGAGCGTGAGCCAGTTTTTTCTCATCACTTCACCTTCCACCGGGCGAGATAAATAAAGAAAGGAGCGCCCACAAATGCCGTCATTACTCCGATGGGAAGTTCTTGAGGAGCAATTAGCAATCTTGCTGTTATATCGGCGGCTAGAACTAAGATTCCACCAAAAACAGCGGAATATGGCAGAATCCAGCGGTAATCCACGCCAACCAGAAAGCGGACGAGATGGGGGACAATTAGACCGACAAACTCAATTGGACCGACAGCCGCAACTGAACTACCTGCTAGCAGAACAACACTGACAGCCGCGATCGCTTTCACCCATAATGTTTGTTGACCCAAGCCTCGGGCAACGTCCTCGCCCAGAGAAATGGTCGTGATTTGTTTACCCAAGGCAAATGCCACCACCAGTCCGACTGCAATGTAAGGCAGGACTTGCAAGAACAAGGCGAAATCTCTACCCGCTACCGAACCGGCTAACCAGAACCGAATTTCATAGAGGGTGCGTTGGCTAAGGATGAGGATACCGGTGGTGAGGGAGGCGAGAAGGGCAGTTAAGGCAGCACCGGCTATGGTGAGATTCAGTGGAGTCAGCCCCCCGCGACCGAGAGAGCCAAGCCAGTAGACTGCTACTGCCGTAACAGCTGCTCCCAGGAAGGCACACCAGGCATAAACATTTAGGGAGGACGTGCCGAACAGAGAAATAGTTGTGACTACAGCGATCGCAGCACCAGCATTGATTCCCAATATTCCAGGATCAGCCAACGGGTTGCGGGTTAATCCTTGCATCAGGGCACCTGCCACCGCGATCGCAGCACCCACTGATAGGGCGATAAGCGATCGCGGTAGCCGCACGGTGCGGATAATTATGTGGTCGGCAGAGCCATCAAAGGCTGTCAAGGCATCATAAATCTTACTCAGAGGAATTTCTACAGCTCCATTAGCAATGCTGGCTACCAAGCAAAGCAGAAGAACGAGCAATCCCAGAACTAAGCCAATCCAGGGTGATGATTGCCGCTGAAGAAATCTTTTATCGTCCAAAGCCATTTGTTGTTTCACAAAGATGCTGAGTTAGGATTTTTAACTGGTAAGGGTTTGACTTTTGACTTAACCCCTACTTCCCACTAAGTAGCGAAATAGGTCATCAAGGACAAGATTGATGGAAATAGGTCCACCGCCACCCATCCAGTAATCAAAGTCCGCCTCATACACCCGACCCGACTTCACGGCTCTCAACTGCTGCCACATGGGGTTGTTACTAAACTGTTGATAGAGCACCTCCTTTTGACCCGCTTGTGCGATGAAGATAACATCACCGTCTGCGTCGGGAATGCGCTCTATGGAAATCAATTCCGTCCATTTTTCTTTGTCTTGAGAGGGCGGGCGGGGTAATCCCGCGTCTTGAAGTATGCGACCGTTGTAGGAATCGTGCATATAAAGTCGTACCTGACCCGGTTCAAATTGGATGACTGACACCAATGTCCGCTTCAGGCGATCGCCCATTTGCTGCTTGAATTGAGCAATCCGGCGATCGTAGTCGCTAATAATTTTCTCAGCTTCAGTTGTCTTTCCCAAAGCCTCTGCGTATGACCGAAAGAGCGGTTTCCAAGTCGGTGTCCACTCATGCAGAACAGTCGGCGCAATCTGCTGGAGTTGGTTGTATATCTTGTCGTAATAGCTTTCACCTAATATCAGATCTGGCTTGAGAGCTAAGAGCTTCTCTAAATTGGGTTGACCTTCCTGACCGATGTTTTCAATGTCTTCTATTCCTTCTCCCATGATATAAGGTGGAGGTCCGCTGATTTGACCGTGACCCCCCCAAGTCGCCACACCCACCGGTTTGAATCCCAAAGCAAGCGCTGCTTCTAAGGGAACGTTTCCTAATGCAGCAATGCGTTGGGGGTGGAGCGGCACTTGAACCTCACCTAGCGTATGTTTGACCGTTCGGTAGGCAGCAGGCGAACTGACATCTAGAGTAGTAGCAGCATTTTGCTGGACGCGATCGCTACAAGCTGAGACGATGAAAACGGCGAGGATTCCCAGCAGAAATAATCCAATATCACGATACGTCTTCCGTTGCACGATGCAGTGTAAAGGATAAAGCATGAAACCTAACCCCATCGACCCATTAAGGGGTTGGAGACTATTACCTGTAATCCGTTTACCTGTAATCCTTTTCATCTCAAAACTCTACGGATACAGACCCAATGATCGTAAAAGGTGCACCGGGGTTAATGCGTGCTCTGTCGTTACCAGTGGACTCAATATAATCAATGTCGAAGAGATTTTTGATGTTAAGTGCCGCTTGCCAGTTGTTCCTCCGGTAAAAAACACCAACATCAGTCCGTACATAGCTAGGGACTTGGAAGGAGTTAGCCAGATCTCCTTGGCGTTCGCCAACAAAAAACAATCCTAATCCGAAGCCTAGCCCCTGCAAATTACCGCGTTGGATTTCATAAGTCGTCCACAAGCTAGCAGAGTTTTCCGGCACGCCAAATAGTAGATTACCTTCTTGTGGGCTGTTATCTTTGGTGATTTCAGCATCTATGTAGGCATAGGACGCAATAATATTCCAACCTTCGGTAATTTCTCCGATTAGATTCAACTCAACGCCGCGACTTCTTTGTTCGCCGATCGCAATGCTAAAGTCTGGGTTGTCTGGATCGGTTGTAGCCACATTACTCTTGGTAATTTCAAAAAACGCTAGAGTTGCAGAAAGTCTGCCATCCAACAAGTCCCCTTTGACACCAATCTCATACTGCGTCCCGCGTTCAGGTTCAAGAAACGAGCCATTGGCATCTGTAGAAGAATTTGGAGCAAAGGACTGGCTATAGCTGGCATAGAGTGACAAGGGTTCAATCGGTTGGTAGACAATCCCTATCCGTGGAGTAAACGCCTCTTCATTTTGCTCGCTATCTGTATCGTCGAGGAGGGTTCCCAACTCACTAAACTTAAAGTTGGATTCTTGATCCACAATGTCAAAGCGTCCGCCTACCAGCAGTTTCAAATTGTCGGTCAGCGCCATCTGATCTTGCAAATAGATCCCTAAAATGTCTGTCGTTCCTTCAAGTTGAACGAGGATTGGCAATTCATCTCTGCTAGGTCGGGGGAAACCGTAAACGGGGTTGAAAATATTTTGGCTGGGTACGTTGTCAAATTGACGCCAGTTGTCGAGATCTTGGGTTCCTCGGAACAAATCAACGCCGAATAAAAGCGTGTGTTCAACCGAACCCGTTGCTACCTTACCAACAAGATTGGTTTGAAACGAGTAATTTCGGTCAGTATACTCTTGGTCAGCCCAACTCCTCGTTAATTCACCTGTAGACTCATTCAGCCCTGAGTCCGTATCGATAAAGAGATAATTGGCATCATTGGATAGGAATTGGAAAGCGTTACGCAACGTCCAATTTTCGCTGAAACGGTGTTCTAGCCGATATCCAACGCTAAATTGTTCCCGTTCCGAGAAATCGTCTGGTTCACCCAAAACGCGATCAAAGGGAATATCAGCAACTTCGTTCCCAATAGCAACAAGTCCCCGATCAAAGGGTCGCTCATCGTTGAGATATTCAAGTTCAAATGTTACGTCAGTGCGATCGCCAATCTGCAACGTCAACACGGGTGAGATAAAAAAACGCTCGCTATCTTGCTCGGTGTCGCGGAAGTCATTCCCGCTTTCGTAAACTGCATTGAGTCGATAGAGCAAGCTTCGCTCTGGGTTTAGCGGACCGGACAAATCGATGGAGGGTCGAACAAAGCTGAAGTTTCCTACTTGTAGTTCAGCCGAGTAAAAAGGTTCTGAGAGGGGCTGTTTCGTAACTAGATTAATTACTCCACCTGGCTCAAGCGTGCCGTATAACACTGAAGCCGGCCCTTTGAGGACTTCTACCCTTTCCAGGTTGGCAGTTTCTCTAAAACTTCTATTCTCAACACTCTCTCTAAATCCATTTCGCAGAATCGTAAACTGAGGGAAACCGCGAATGATAAAGGCATCCCCCCCACTCCCAAACGTATTTCCTTGAGTCACCCCACTGACGTTACGCAGAGCATCTTGGAGTTGAACCACTTGCTGATCGTCAAGCACCTGTTCGGGGACAACTTGAATGGATTGAGGAATATCGCGTAGCGGCGTGTCAGTTCTCGTAGCTGTTGTGGCGTCGGGGGTTTGATAACCGTCCTCTTGCTCACCTGTGACGACGATTTCAATTTCCTCTTCCTCTGGAAGCTCTTGTTCAATTTCCTCTTCCCCTTGAGGCTCTTGTGTAACAGCCTCAGGTTCATCTTCTGGTGTCGCCGTTGTTAATGGTTCGGCTTCTGGCACTTCTGGCGTAGGAGTGTCTGGAGTGAGTGGCGTCTCAGCCGTGGTAGAAGGCGCATTCAGGCTTAGTACCAATCCCCGATTGCTCCGAGTGACGTTTGCGGTTGGTGCCTCGCCCGTACCCATTACCATTACCCGGACACTGTTGCTATACAAGGGGGTGACAGTAACAGACGTAATGCCTTGCGCTGGGTTATCTTGACGAAACTCCTGCCCTGACGGTAATGAAAGTCTTGCATTGGTAATGTCAAGGAGCAGAATTTGGTCATAGCTTGACGTAATGACTTGAGGCGAAGTGCCATCCACAGTTTCTAGGATGACTTCCAATCCGATATCGGTTGGATTGAGCCGTACACCCGTTATTTGCACGACGTTCTCTTCGACTTGTGCGATTTGCTCACCCGCAATGGTTGTTGGCATCGACTGTTGTTGAGAGAGCCACTGCACGCTGGTTTTAGGAAACTCTAGCTCGCTCAAACGTGGAATTTCATCAATCGGTACACTTTGTTGCGCTTCTGCTCCTACTGGCTGAGCAACAAGTACAGCAACTGCACCTGTTAGCCACAGGCCAGAAAGTAATGGTTGTCGTTTCATTTAGTTCTCTCACACCCAAATTAATGCACTCTGGTCGTGGTAGACGAGCCAGTAGCTTACTGCAACTAATTCCTAACTATTCTCATCAAGCTATAACGAATCTTTCTCAATGTCAAGATGGTAATATAAACCTGAAATTTTTGAATAATGGAGCTTGAAAGCTATATATATAAAAGCTCAGCCGTATTTGTGATCGCCTTGTAACTCCATCACACTCCGCATGAGTGCAAGGTCTGATGACAGTTAAAAGTTATGGAATTGAAAGAACTTTGCAAATAACTCTTGCCAATTATTAGGAGTTGTACTACACTTTCCCAAGTGACTCAAAAAAGCTCTTGGCTCCAGAGCGAGAAATGAACCGCTAGTTCTTCTTCGTAGAGAGCTGGTTGAAGGGTAGGACAGTAAGATGAATCGCGTTTTGCAAGAATTGTCAGAAAACGAACAAGATTTTTCCACAAGCGTAGGTATGCTGCGCTACAGAGCCATACATCAGCCTGATCAGTTGGCGTTTACGTTCTTACCAGATGGAGAAACAGAAGGCGATCGCTTAACGTATGGGGAGATGGATCGGCTGAGTCGAGCTGTCGCCGCCAAACTTCAGGCTTTAGGTTTGAGCGGTGAACGGGCTTTGTTACTGTACCCACCAGGATTGGACTATCTGGCGGCATTCTTCGGGTGTCTTTATGCAGGAGTCGTTGCAGTCCCCGCCTACCCGCCTCGCAATCAACGCAACACGCCAAGAATACAGGCTGTTGTAACCGATGCACAGGCAGCGATCGCGCTGACGACAAGCGGGATTTTGTCCAAAGTTCAATCCTTGCTAGGCGAGAGAATTAATCTAGGGAATTTACAGTGGCTAGTCACGGACAACCTTGATCGCGGGAGCGAAGAAAGTTGGCAAGAACCCCAAATAAATAGAGAGACGATAGCATTTCTGCAATATACATCCGGTTCTACAGGAACGCCCAAGGGAGTCATCCTCAGTCATGGCAACCTGTTGCACAATGCCGCAATGACTTACCGTCTAATGGGGCATTCGCCCAACAGTAAATTTGTGTCGTGGCTGCCAGCCTACCATGACATGGGACTCATCGGTGGCATCTTGCAACCGCTCTATGGGGGCTTTCCTTGCGTATTAATGCCTCCAGCCGCGTTTCTCCAGCGTCCTTACCGCTGGTTGCAGGCGATTTCCCGCTACAAAGGTACAACAAGCGGTGCTCCTAATTTTGCCTATGAGTTGTGTATTCATAAAATCGCGCCAGAGCAACTCGATACGCTTGACTTAAGCTGTTGGAGCGTGGCGTTTAATGGGGCTGAAGCCATCCGATCGGATACGTTGGAGCGATTTTGGGCAAAATTTGCAGCTTGTGGCTTTCGCAAGCAAGCTTTCTATCCCTGTTACGGGATGGCAGAGGCAACACTGATGGTGTCTGGTGGTTCAAAACCCGCCCCTCCAGTCTTCGCAACGGTGCAGAAAGATGCACTAGAACGCGATCGAGTCGTCGAAGCTGATGTGGACAATGAAAATGTTTGCACCCTAGTCGGCTGCGGTCAAACCCTACCAGAACAGCAAATCATTATTGCTCATCCTGAAACGTTAACTCGCTGTTCACCTGCGCAGGTGGGTGAAATTTGGGTATCCGGTTCTAGCGTAGGTCGCGGTTACTGGAATCGCCCTGAAGAAACGGAGCAAACGTTCTGCGCCTACCTATCCGACACGGGAGAAAAGCCGTTTTTGCGGACGGGGGACTTGGGCTTTTTGCACGAGGGAGAACTGTTCGTTACAGGCCGCTTGAAGGATTTAATTATCCTCTACGGTCGCAACCTTTATCCACAAGATATTGAACGGACAGCAGAACGCAGCCATCCAGCATTGCGCCTCACTGGTAGTGCCGCCTTTTCTGTAGAGGTAGATGGCGCAGAACAGCTGGTTGTAGTGCAAGAGTTAGAGTTTCGCCAGACACCCGATGTTGAGGAAGTCGCTGCTGCCATTCGTCAAGCTGTTGCTGAAGAACATGAGGTGCAAGTCTATGCCGTTGTTTTGATTCAGCCCGGAAGTATCCCCAAAACCTCTAGTGGTAAGATTCAACGCCGTGCTTGCCGGAGTCATTTCCTGTCAGGCCAACTCGATCTTCGAGGGGTCAGTATTATAGATAGCCCTGAGACTGTAGAGAACGAGCAAAGATTAACCCGCGAAGCGCTACTGGCTCTAGAGCTAGAACAGCGCCAACCATTGCTGAGATCTTACTTGCAGCAGCAAGTGGCTAAGGTGCTGAGAGTCTCGCCCAATCGCGTCAAACCTCAGCAGCCCCTAAGTACCTTTGGTCTAGATTCCCTAATGGTCTTGGAGCTGAAAAATCGGCTTGAGGTAGATTTAGGAATACCAATCTGTGCGGCAGACTTCTTTCAGGGAGCTAGCGTGACTCAGATCGCAACGCAAGCGATCGCTCTCATGGACGATTCAGCACCGACGGAGCCAATCCTGCAACCCATTCCCCGAACTGGAAATTTGCCTCTGTGTCTTGCCCAAGAACGATTGTGGTTTCTCGACCAGCTAGAACCTGATAACCCCTTCTACAACGTTGCGATCGCAATTCTCCTGACCGGACAGCTTAATGTCACTGTACTCAAGCAGAGCCTTAACGAAGTGGTGAAGCGACACGAAGCGTTGCGAACCAGCTTTAAGGCGGTTAAGGGACGACCCATTCAAGTCATTGCTCCCAACTTAACCGTGACACTGCCAGTCGTAGAATTTCCGGGATTGAGTGAGGCTGAAGCTTTGCGCCTTGCCACCCAGGACGCTCAGCAACCCTTCGACTTGTCGAGCTTACCCTTGCTGCGCCCCAAGCTCCTACGCTTGAACGAGGAGAAGCACATGCTAATCCTTAGTATGCACCACATCATTTCAGATGGCTGGTCAATCGGGATTCTCATCCGTGAACTAGCCGTACTTTACGAAGCGTTCTCTACTGGCCAGCCTTCACCTCTTCCCAATCTTCCCATCCAGTACGCCGACTTTGCCTATTGGCAGCGGCAATGCTTGCAAGGGGAAGTTCTCAAGACCCAACTCGATTACTGGAAGCAACAACTAAGCGGTAGCCTGCCAGTGTTGCAACTGCCTACTGACACAGAGCGATCGGCAATTCAGACTTTCGCTGGGAAAAAGCAATTTCTGACATTACCCAAGGCTTTAACTAGAGCAGTAGGTAACTTCAACCAGCAAGAGGGAGTCACCCTATTTATGACTCTGCTAGCAGTATTCAAGACATTACTGTACTGCTATTCCAACCAAGAAGACATTATCGTCGGTTCCCCCATTGCTGGACGCACCCGGACAGAAACAGAAGGATTGATCGGCTTTTTTATCAATACTTTGGTACTACGTACCGACTTGTCTGGCAATCCAAGTTTCCGGGAGTTATTACGACGAGTACAGAACGTAGCGTTGGGAGCCTACACTCATCAAGATGTGCCTTTTGAGAAGTTAGTCGAAGAGTTGCAACCTGAACGGAACTTGAGCCACAACCCACTGTTCCAAGCGATGTTTATCCTGCAAAATGCTTCGATCCCGGAAGTAGAAACATTACCTGAAACGTCTTTACATAAATTGACCCTACACCCTCTAGAAGTTGATTGTGGAACATCAAAGTTTGACTTAAAATTCAGTATCTGGGAAAGCGCACAAGGGTTTAAGGGTTCCTTAGAGTACAAAACAGACTTGTTTGGCGCAACAACCATTACCCGAATGGTAAGGCATTTTGAGATTTTGCTACATCACGTCGTGAAACGCCCTGAACTTAGGCTTAATGAACTAGTAGCTATCCTCGCTGAGGCTGACACAGAACAACAGCGGATTATAGAAAAAGAAATGGCAGCAACTAGTCTGCAAAAGTTAAAACTGGCTAAGCGAGCAGCAATAGGTGGAGTCTAATACTAAATCTGGGTTGACTACCCTCTTTTTAAAAAAGCAGGGGGAGCAGGGGGGAGAGCAATTCCTAAATTAAAAAGGAGGTTATAAAAGCTGATTTGGGATAAGACGACCTCAGATAAAAACTTTATAGGAGTACTAGCCGTGAACTGGATACATTCCTCCAAACGTTTTTTCAACAATTTTCAGCGTGAAATCTTAGCCTTTATCCACCGCAAGAACTTGGGGAAGCTCTCACCTCTTTATGATGATTCTAAATGGGAACCCGGTCATTGGTACGCCGAGCATTATCAACGACACTTTGCTCCATTGAGGCTAAAAAAACTCAAGATTCTTGAAATAGGTGTAGGGGGTTATGATGACCCAAAAGCTGGTGGTCGATCGCTAAGAATGTGGAAAAAGTACTTTCGTAATAGTCTAATTTATGGTATAGATTTAGTTAAGAAAAAGGCATTAGAGGAAAATCGGATTAAAATTTTCCAAGGTAGCCAGACTGATGAATCTTTTTTGAGAGACGTTTTAGCTGAAACTGGGGGACTGGACATCATTATTGAGGATGGCAGTTCTTCTAATGAAGCACATATAAAAACATTTAAAACTCTTTTTCCAGCCCTTAATGAAGGTGGAATTTACGCCGCTGAAAATATTCACCACTCCTATTGGCCAAGTCTGTCTGGCGAAAGGTGGTCGAGTCTGGCTAAGGGAAGCATTTTTTTAGAAAACTGGATAGGCTGCGGCGGAAGTCTTGACCTCAACGATCCTAAAACCTTAATGAATATGTACAAAAGGTTAGTTGATGGATTAAATTATCAGGATTTTTTGAGGCCCGGATATTCTCCGTCACACTTTGATAAACATATTGTTTCAATCCATTTTTACCCGAATCTAGTTATTCTCTACAAAGGCAACAATGATAAGCCGAGTAATTTTATTGAAAACAACGCCTTACGGCCCTTTGTTTTGGAAAAGCTTGGTGTAGAATCCTTAGAAGAGCTAGGTTTGGAATTTTCTCTCGATAACTCAACCCCGGAATGCACGCATCTTGAATTATCAAAGCGTTGAATAGCAATTTAAATCTCCCAGCCTTGTCCTCTTGTGGAAATGGTTAATCCAAAATAATCGCTGCGCTGCGTCCGCTTCGCTATCGTAAATCAAAAATCCAAAATCGGTTGACCATGCTAAATCAAATTGAGGGTTTTCAACTCTCACCCCAGCAAAAACACCTGTGGCAGTTGCAGCAATTTGGCGACAGTCTATATCGCTCCTACTGTGCTGTTTTAATTGAGGGAAATCTNNNNAAACCTTGAAAGCAGCCGTAGAGCAGATTGTCGATCGCCATGAAATTCTTCGCACGACTTACCAATATTTGCCTGGGATGACTATCCCGTTACAAGCGATCGCAGATAACGGCATAGCTTGGAATCTCAACGCTGAGTTGAGCAGTGGCATAACCCAAGCAGACTCTCTCGAAACCTTGTTGCATGACTTAGCGCAGCAGCCGTTTGATTTAGCACAAGGCCCACTGTTGCAGCTATCTTTGGTGAAGCGATCGCCTTCTGAGTCCGTATTGTTGCTCAGCTTACCCGCATTGAGCGCCGATATGGCAACTTTGAGGAATTTAGTTTGCGAAATTAGCCGAGCCTACGCAGGTGAGGCGTTAGATGGCGAACCCCTACAGTATGCAGACTTGGCAGCATGGCAGAATGAATTACTCGAAGGAGCCGATACAGAAGCTGGCAGAACCTATTGGCGCAAGCAGAATGTTTCTGCACTACTGAGTTTGCAGCTACCGTTTGAAAACCAAACGGCTAACCCCCTCGAATTTCAACCTCACGCTTACACCTGCACCATTTCTGCGGATTTGGCAGCGAGAATTGAAGCCAACGCGCAGCAGTATACTGTTTCAGTTTCTGAATTCTTCCTAGTCTGCTGGCAAGTTCTGATCGGTCGGCTTACAGGGAAGCGAGATATAGTTTTAGGGATAAATTTTAACGGTAGAAAGTACCCGGAATTAGAGACTGCACTTGGCCTATTCGCAAAATTCTTACCGCTTTATTCTCATCTACAGCCAGATTGCAAATTTAGCGATCGCCTACAACAGGTGAATGCATCGCTCCGAGAATTATCTAAGTGGCAGGAGTATTTTAGCTGGGAACAATTAGCAGAATTGCCTGAAAATTACTCCCGCTTTTTCCCAATTTGTTTTGAGTTTGAGGAACAGCCTACCCAGTATTTTGCTGCTGACTTGTCTCTTGCGATGATTCAGCAGTATGCCTGCATTGATCGCTTCAAACTCAAGCTATCTTGCCTTCGCCGTAACAATGCTCTCAGCATTACGGTTTACTATGACCCCAATGTAGTCCTGGCAAAGGATATTGAGCGCTTAGCTGAACAATTTCAGACGGTGTTAGCGAGTGCAACTGAGCATCCAGATACTGCCATCAATCAGTTGGGCATTCTCCCTGCAAGGGAGAAACAACAAATTTTAGTCGAGTTCAACAACACGTTACGAGATTATCCCACAGACCAATGTATTCACCAACGTTTTGAGGAACAAGCCCAAAAAACGCCCAACAGTATTGCCGTTGTCTTTGAAGACCAACAACTGACCTACGCTGAACTAAATGCTCGTGCCAATCAACTGGCTCGATACTTGCACCAATTGGGAGTCAAACCAGAGGTTCTAGTGGGGTTGTACGTCGATCGCTCTCTGGAAATGATTGTTGGTCTCCTAGGCATTCTCAAAGCTGGAGGCGCTTACCTACCGCTAGACCCAGCATTACCAAAAGAAGCTCTAGCCTTTCGATTGCAGGATGCCCAGGCACCCGTGCTATTGACGCAACAACGACTAGTCAGTACTTTCCTGGCACAAGCAGCACAGGTTGTCTGTCTGGATACGCACTGGGATGCCATGGCTCGATATAGCGAAACAAATCCCAGCAGTGAAGTGACGAGTGAAAATCTGGTCTATGTCATTTACACGTCGGGGTCTACTGGCAGACCTAAAGGAGTAGCAATTGAACACCAGCAACTGCTCAATTACGTCAACGCGATCGCAGACCGATTAAACCTACCGACAGGAGCGCACTTTGCCACTGTTTCTACCCTGGGAGCGGACTTGGGTAACACAACAATCTTCTCCTCTTTGTGTACGGGAGGGTGTCTCCATGTCGTATCTGCCGAGCGTGCTACTGACCCAGCCGCTTTAGCAGAATACTGCGGCAAATATCCCATCGATTGTCTCAAGATTGTTCCTTCCCACCTAGCAGCACTTTTAGCCTCTTCCTTCTCCCAATCCATCCTGCCCCGGCAGCGGCTTATCCTGGGTGGCGAGGCTGCCAGTTGGGAGTTAATCGCCCAGATTCAGCAGCAGGCAAAAGAGTGCCAGATTTTCAATCACTATGGTCCAACAGAAGCAACCATCGGTGTGCTGACCTATCCAGTAACGTCCTTACAGGAAAAGACCGTTCCTCTAGGTCGGCCAATTGCGAATACTCAGGTATACGTACTGGATGAGCAACTACAGCCTGTGCCAATCGGAGTTAGCGGCGAACTATACATTGGTGGTGCAGGACTCGCCCGACGCGGCTATTTGAATCAACCTGAGCTGACTGCCGAGCGGTTTATTCCCAACCCCTTTAACAATTCAAAAAATCCAAGGCCCTACTTAAGCTGGGAGAAGATCTCCCAGCCCTGCACCCCAAAATTCAAAATCCCAAATCCCAAATCGGAACGCCTGTACAAAACTGGCGACAAGGTACGCTACTTGCCCGACGGGAACATCGAGTTCCTTGGACGAAGGGATCGCCAAGTCAAGATTCGCGGTTTCCGCATCGAGTTAGGTGAAATAGAGTCCGTACTGAACCAGCATCCGAGCGTGCGAGAGGTTGTCGTTTCAGCCAGAGACGATGAATCGGGTCAGCGCTATCTCGTCGCCTATGTCGTGCCATCCCAGGACTCACCCTGCGCGATCAATGAACTGCGTTGCATTCTTCGGGAGAGGCTGCCTGATTATATGGTGCCTTCGACCTTCGTTAAGCTCAAGGCACTGCCGCTCACTCCTAATGGCAAAGTAGACCATCAGGCGCTGCCAGCACCCGATCCAGTTCAAGGCGATCGCGTTGACCCCCTGGCGACTCCCCGCACGCTCGTAGAGGAAATCCTCGCTCAAATCTGGGCGGAGAGCCTTGGTATCGAGCAGGTGGGCATCCATGACAACTTTTTTGATTTGGGAGGACACTCACTCCTGGCGACGCAAGTGGTTTCCCAGGTGCGTGAAACCTTTCAGGTGGAGTTGCGACTGCGCCGTTTGTTTGAAACACCAACCGTGGCAGGGCTTGCCGAACACATTGAGACAGCGATCGGGACTGGGCAGAAACTGGAAATTTCGCCAATAGATCGCGTTTCGCGGGACACCGTGTTGCCACTATCCTTTGCCCAGCAGCGGCTGTGGTTCCTCGACCAGCTAGAACCGGGAAACCCGTTCTACAACATTTCGCGAGTTGTACACCTCAAAGGTTCGCTCAATGTAGCAGCACTGGAGCAGAGCTTCAACGAAATTGGGCGACGCCATGAAGCCTTAAGGACTAGCTTTGCCATGATTGATGGGCAAGCCGTTCAGGTCATTGCTCCAGCACTGAACCTAACGCTGCGGATCATCGAGCTGAGCGAGTTGCCCCATACGGAACGAGACCCTAAGGTTCAACAACTCGCTAGGTTGGAGGCTCAAACGTCCTTTGACTTGACCCAATGCCCATTGCTGCGAGTCACCCTCCTGCGATTGAGGGAAGAGGAGCATAGGTTGCTGTTTACCATTCATCACATCATCTCCGATGGCTGGTCAGCAGGCGTGCTAATTCGCGAAGTCGCCGTCCTTTACGCATCCTTCTGTACCGGGAAGCCGTCGTCGCTTCCAGACCTCCCGATTCAGTATGCAGACTTTGCTGCTTGGCAGCGGCAATGGTTGCAAGGGGAGGTACTAGAGTCGCAGATGACCTACTGGAAACAGCAATTGGGAGGCAGCCTGCCTGTGCTGGAACTCCCCAGCGATCGCCCGCGCTCGGCAGTCCGGACGTTCCAGGGAAGAACCCAGTCCTGGCAATTCTGCAAGAAACTGACCCAAGAGCTTAAGGCGCTGAGCCGGAGGGAGAGCGTCACACTGTTCGTAACCCTGTTGGCAGCCTTCAAAACCTTACTCTACCGTTATACCGGGCAAGAAGATGTCCTAGTCGGTTCTCCCATTGCTAACCGCACCCGCCGCGAGCTAGAAGGGCTAATCGGCTCTTTTGTCAATACCCTAGTGCTGCGTACCGACCTGTCCGGCAATCCTAGTTTCCGAGAGTTGCTCTCAAGGCTTCGGGAGGTGGCGCTGAGTGCCTACACTCACCAAGATTTACCCTTCGAGCAACTGGTGGAGGCGTTGCACCCCACACGGAACTTGAGCCATACGCCCTTATTTCAGGTGATGTTCGTCCTTCAAAATGCGCCGATGGAGGCGCTAGAGTTGCCTGGATTAAACCTGGATATGTTGGAGGTGGATAGCGAAACAGCCCGGTTTGATCTAACCCTAACCCTGACGGAAACCGAACAAGGACTCAAGGGGGCGTTAGAGTACAACACTAATTTGTTTGACGCCGCCACGATCGCGCAGATGCTAGGGCATTTCGAGACCTTACTTGCAGGGATTGTTGCCAATCCCGAACAGCACCTCTCAGAGTTGCCCATCTTGACCGAAAGGGAACGGCAGCAATTGTTGGTGCATTGGCACGATACTCAAGCTGACTATCCAAAAGACCAGTGCATCCACCAGCTATTTGAAGCACAGGCGGAGCGAACACCCGATGCCATTGCGGTAGTGTGTGAAGACCAACAGTTGACCTATCGAGAACTCAACGCTAAAGCCGAATGGCACTTAGTTAAGC
>DNXU01000010.1:0-1920 GCA_003505715.1 Cyanobacteria bacterium UBA8803
CCATTCCCCATTCCCTATTCCCTTGAGAAAATTATCCCTCCGTCCTTTTGGTTGGTTGGCGGAAGATTTGGAGATTGATTTTCATCAAACGTGCCGCCCTGATTTGGAAATCCAGATATTATCCTGTTGTTTGCGCGATCACAATCACACAGCACTTAACCCTAGTTTCTGGTGGGATCTGGAAATTGGCAAACGAACCGAGTATCTATTAACCCTAGCAACTTTACCTTATGGCTCAAAAATAAATGTTAAATTGAACTGCTCTAACTCAGATTGTCAGGAACAGATGGAAATTACCATTCCTCTATTAGAACTTACTCACCTCCAACAGCAATCTGAGAACCAGAAAACTGAAATTGCCATTGGCGATCGCAAGTTTTCACTTCGCAAACCTACTGGCGGCGATNNATCAAAGATTATGGCTAGAACAGCATTTTACTGATGAAGCTTCGGCGACTATGGCTATGGTACAAACTTTGCTGATGGTAGAGCAACGAGCTGGTTTTGAGGTAGTTTGTAGCCAAGAGACGCATTGGCTGCAAAGGCTGAATCAAGTTATGGAAGATCTCGATCCCTTAGTCAATTTCAGCCTGCAAGTAATTTGTCCTTACTGCGGTACAGAAAATTTACAGGATTTCGATCTCGGTGCCTGGGCGCTTCAGCAATTGGAGCAAGCCCAACAGCAACTCCTGATAACAGTTCACCGTTTAGCATCTTATTATCACTGGAGTGAAGCAGAGATTTTTGCTATTCCCCCTTGGCGGCGATCGCGTTATTTAGCTCTAATCGAACGGGAGGAAAATTATCGATGAATGGCTATTTTTCTAGACTCATTAACCAAACTGGAATTCCTCTAGAAACAGGTAAAGTGTCTGCTGCCAACGGGCAAAATGCGATCGCACCTCAGCTGAGTAGTGAAATGGCATCAATGCAGCTTGAGGAAACTCAGGACAGGCAACCAGCAGATCGGGATCTACTGACGGGGAGAGATGAAAACGAGAATAGAGTTGCTGGACTAATTTTTCCGGATCGAGAGGCTGAAAACAAAGACGATTTCCCAATTCCTCCAGTTACAAGAACGGCATCATTACCAATTGGGGAAGTACCACAAACAATTAGACCAGACAATCCGGTAGAACTTGGCTCAGAAAAAGTTACCTTATCTCAGGATGCGATCGCTCCCTTAAGTTTCCCTAACCCATCGCAGTACCAAAAAGCTGAACCGGATCAACTTATTGCAAGTAAGGCGAACGCGATTATAGACATACCGCAATTGAAGGAAACTTCATTGCCAGAACTTCTAAATCCAGCTGAAAAACCCTATCCTCCTGGGGAGTCACCAGACGCCAAAAATCAGCTAAGCGATCGCCCATCTGCTAGTGCTAAAAACTCTAATCCCTTCCCAACCCGTCAAGTCAATTTACAAACCGTCCGAGCCTGGGTAGCGGAACCCGAAAATCCCAAATTACTCTTGGAAAATCTGTCGGAACAGGAACTAAATCCTCAAACTTTACCAGATCGCGAACACCATTTTCCCAAAAGCCCTAATTCTAGCCCACAAACACCACAAAACAATCCCCACCACCAATCACCCATCACCAATTACCAACCTCCAGCAAGTCAAAACTTTAAACTTACCATCGGCACAATTAGTTTAACCGTTGAAGCCCCTCAACCGGAAACACCCAAGCCACCACCAGCACCCATCAAATCCCAGCAGCAGCAAAAACCAACCCAACCCACTGCTCGCCTCAACCGATACTATATCCGTTAAGCCCCAATCAAGGCAGGTTTTGGCAAAAAGTTATTAGTAAGCTACCCCCTTCCATCCCTAAACCCACCCCTACATCCACCACCTACCCAACATCCCATTTCCTATTTCCTTCTCCCCCCTCTCCCAACCACCAATCACCAATCACC
>DNXU01000010.1:2021-6513 GCA_003505715.1 Cyanobacteria bacterium UBA8803
ACCAACAACCAACAACCAATTCCCTAAATTAGGAGATTTGCGATCGTGGCACTTGCAGATACTGGAAAAGCAATTGGGGCAGTCAGTCAACTGCTTCGCGATCGCCTGCTTTTTCGTTTAGCAGGTACGGTGGGAAATGTCAGAATTGGTAAACCGGACGCGGTAGGTGAGGGTATAACTAATCCTCGGTTAAATCTATTTCTCTATGAAATTCAGCTCGATCCTAGTTTAAGGAATAGATCCCTCGATTCAGGTCAACCAACTCCTTTATGGCTTGTTCTCAAATACCTGCTCACTGCTTTTGACGAAGGTGGAGATAGCGATAGCATTCAGGCTCAAGAATATTTAGGGGAAGGAATGCGAGTGCTGCAAGAACTGTCTTTCCTGCCGTTGAGCAGTGTAGCATCTGATGGGTTGCAGGCTCTAGCACCTAATCCTGAAGCTTTGAAAATTACTTTTGATCCCACCTCCTCCGAACTGATTTCTAAATTGATGCAGGGACCAGATGAGAAATATCGCTGTTCCGTTGGTTTTGAAGTGCGTCCCGTCATGATTGCTACAGGGGAACCGCCTGCCTATTCCCTACTGGTGGGGATTGACTATATCAATAATGAAGTTATTGGTGCGGCGGGTATTTCAATTCCCATCCTGCCAGCGATGGGGCCGAAAATTGAGGCGATTTCGCCCACTAAAATAACTCCCCCCCTACCCCCAACAACCGCATTTCTAACTATTCGGGGCAGTAACTTAGGTCTATCTAACTTAACAGTAAGGTTGGGTGCGGTGAATTTGCCTATTGTCGCCCAGTCGCCAGATGCTTTGACGTGCGAGTTGAACGGCAATATCAGCAATGGCAGTTCTATTTCTGCGGGCAGCCAGCCGATTTGTGTAGTGCAAAGCTTGCCTAATGATAAGACGCGATCAAGCAATTTATTAGTGGCCAATCTGTTACCAGTTATTGCTATAGCCGAGTTTACCACCGATCCTGCACCGGATATCTTCGGTTATCTGACCTTAACAGGTTTTTTGCTAGGCACGGCAAGGGATGACGTTTTTGTAGCTCTTTACCAAGCTGGTAAAACGGTGAGGATTTTTGATGTGTGGGAAGAGATTTTGCCGCCACCTCCCCCTCAAACGGAATTGCGAGTGCAAATTGCCGATGCCGTGCCATCGGGAAGCTATCGAGTCATCCTACGGGTAAACGGTCAGCAGGCGCAAAACAGTCCGGAGGTGATAATTTCATGAATACAACCAGGGAATTTATCACCTTTTCTCCCTATTTGGCGGCAGAAGATGTTCTGGCAAATTATTGGCTGCGGCAAGTGACAGTGCGGTTGCGGCGAGAAATTTGTTGGCGCTGGTACTTGCAGGAAGGCATCACAGTAGAGTTGTCTGCTACCACCCTACCTCCCCTGAAGCATAAATTAACTGACGCGCTGGACATCAGCCGTTATTGGGAGGCAAAATGTCAGTTCTACCAAAACGAGCCGACGGCAAAATATCTTACCGATCTATTGGTAACAGAAGCGCCGATCCCTCAATCCTTGGTGCGAGGTTCGTTTAGTTGGGTGGTTGAGAAGTTAGCCTTGAATGAGGTTTCCACCTTTATTCTGGCTTTGGGTTTAATCGTTACCTTTGATAATGCCGTCAGTGAAGTTATTGCTGCTTGCCTTAACGACTCCACAGCCACTCACCCTAACTTAGCGCTGGCTCAGAAATTATGGGAACGACCAGAGGAGATTTTGGCGATCGCAGATCCAGAACATCCCCTCTGGCGTTACGGCTTATTGCAATCAACCCAGGAAGCTCATTCTATTATCGGCGTAGATTGGCACAGTCCCTTAGTTGTACCTCCCCTAGTCGCCCAGCACTTACTGTTTCCCCATTCCCCCTTACCCCAAGTTTTGGTGCCCTTAGGGCAAGCCCAAGGTGTCCCTACTCCTGGCGATCGCGCCCATCAGGTAGCACTCCGACTTTACCACCGGGCAGATACACTTCAGATCGTTCCTATTCAAACATTACAGGGTGCCATCCCCACTGAGGTGGTTCAAGGTATCTCACAGCTAGCCCAGCGCCAAGTTGTTGCCCTGAAGGGAAATCCGATCCTATTCGAGAACAGGACTTATCTCAAGTCACTGGTAACCCTATGCTGGTTAAAGGAACTAGATTTATTTATTCCCAGCCATGGCAGTGAGGGCAAAGAAGGCGAAAAAAGTCGCTATTTATTTCCCCTCCAAGAGATAGCGATCGCAATTTTTCTGAGTATTCGCGATCGCCAAGAGTTAAGCCATCTGCCCAGCCACCTACTCCTGCCTATTATTAAGGTTCCTCAACTAGCCTACAGCGATCGCGTCCGGGTTTGGCAAGAGGAACTCGGCACGACGAATCTCGCTTTAAAGCAAACTATTGCCGAATGTTCCCGCCGCTTTCGCTATGAAAAAGGCACCATTCATAGCATCTGTACCGGACTGGCAATACCAGATGCCCAGATTTCCCCAGCGGATTTATTCGCCGCCTGTCGTGCCGAATTAGATCTCAATATTGGCGAACTCGCCCAAGTAGTTACCCCGCGATTTGAGGCAGCAGAATTAGTCCTGCCTCCCAAACAGCAGGCACTTTTTGAAGACATCTATCAAGCGATGAAATCCCTTACCCAAGTCCACTATGAATGGGGAACGGCCAAAGCTTGGAATGAGTGCGGTATTTCCGTACTCTTTGCCGGACTACCAGGGACGGGTAAAACCATGGCAGCGGAAATTTTAGCCGCTAAGTTAGGGTTACCTATGTATCGCATCGACCTTTCCCAAGTAGTTAATAAATATATCGGTGAAACGGAGAAGAACCTGAAACGGCTCTTCGACGCGGCAGATATTTCCGACACGCTCCTATTTTTTGACGAAGCGGATGCTTTATTTGGCCGCCGCACGGAGGTGAAAGACGCTCACGATCGCTACGCCAATTTAGAAATTAGCTACTTATTAGAACGGATGGAACGATTTAAAGGATTAGCCATCCTCGCCACCAATCGTAAAAAAGATTTAGATGAAGCATTTTTACGGCGATTGCGCTACATCCTTGATTTTCCCCTCCCGGATATCAGGGAACGCTATAAAATTTGGCAGCAAGCGATTCCCTCCCAAGTCGATGCCTCTGCCCTCGATTTTGAGTTTCTTGCCAAACAATTTCCTCTAGCAGGTGGGCATATTCGCTCAATTGTGTTTAATGCCTGCTTGCAAATAGCGGGAAGTGCGTCTGGAAGTACGGGCATGGGGGGAGCGGGAGATGAAGAAGCTGGGGAAGAGCAAGTTATCTCTTTAAATACAAGTCCGTATCAGCACTCAATCCCAAATCCTCAGTTAACGATGGCACAGATTATGGTTTGTATCAAACGGGAGTATGACAAGTTAAACCGTTCAGTTAGTTTAGAACAATTCGGAGCTTACGCTAAGTTGATCGAGAGTATCAATCGGCAATAAAATCCGAGCTGAAATTTGAGTGATTATTTATTATTTCAGAACTAGAACAAAAAATAATGGATGAACATGAGATTTCAATTAACCGTATTGCCCTTCATAGTAGAGGCATACCACTCCCAACAGTCCATGCTGCCGTTGATGGATTGGGGCAGGAAGTAATGAGCAGTTTAGTACAACAGGGTTTAGTACAGCCCGGACAAACGATACAGTTAGGTGACTTAAATTTGGAGACGTTGAGTTGGCAGCGCGGGGGAAATGCTAACGAACTCAGAAGAGAAATTGCTCGCGTTCTGACTCAGGCGATCGCTGCCAGACTCAGGAGGAAATAAACAATGGTTTTACTGCGAGGCGCACTGATAGAATATGCCAGTGATTTCTTAGGGCCGCTACCAAATGTCGTTATTTTTCAGTTCAATCCTACTCTCACCCACAATATCCAAATTCCCGAACGTCCCACAGGCATAACCAGCCGGGAAAGCTCACAAGCCGGGGAAGTGCCAGTCGAACGGATTAATTTTACCGCTCACTTTACTGCTGCCGATCAGTTGGATGCGGGAAATATCATCGCCCAAGAGTTAGGCATTGGCCCCCAACTAGCAGCCTTAGAAAAGATGGTTTATCCCAGCAATTTTATTGGCGAACTGCTAGGGGAAGCGATCGACAAAATTGGGGACGCGATCGGGCTGGGGGGAGACGATGTCAAACAAAGCATTCCCAGAGAACAATATCCCCGAATTCTCTTTATTTGGGGCAAGACACGAGTTTTACCCGTACTGATCGAATCCATGAGTATTACCGCCCAGCAATACGACAGTTCCCTCAATCCCATTCAAGCAGAAGTAGCCCTAACCCTAGCAGTTACATCTAACCCCGACGATAAAGTAGGCAAAGGGGCACTGAAGTATTCCAACATTGCCAAAGAAGCACAAGCAATTATTAATTTAGCTAATACTGTAGAGTTAGCAGTCGATTTAATTCCATTTTAAATGTAGAGAAGGTAATTGGTAATTGGTAAT
>DNXU01000010.1:6661-6997 GCA_003505715.1 Cyanobacteria bacterium UBA8803
CCCATCACCCATCACCCATCACAAACCATGTTCCTAGAAACTTCAAGATACTTTCGCCAAAAACAAGTTAATGTTGTGACCAAAGACGGTCGCACTGTCAAAGCCGTAAGCTTAAGACGACTGCCGACAGTTAATGGAGAACCCAAGTTTGTTGAAGAAAGCGATCGCCTAGACATCATCGCCCAACGCCAATATCAAAACCCAACCCAGTTCTGGCACATTGCCGATGCCAATACCGAACTCGCAGCCAACGACCTCGTTCAAGAAGTCGGACGAATTATTCAAGTTCCAAATGGGTAATTGGTAATTGGTGATTGGTGATTGGTAATTGGTAAT
>DNXU01000010.1:7219-9226 GCA_003505715.1 Cyanobacteria bacterium UBA8803
ATCACCCATTACCCATCACCCATGACCATTAACTACCGACTATTTTTTAACAACACACCTGCCACTCGCGAACAAATCGATCGCGTTGAAGAAATTACTGTTGAACAGGAAATTGATATGGCGTGGGAAGCTAGGATGCAGGTTCCCATTGCTACGGACGATCGGGGGAATTGGACGGGAGAGGATGAAGATTTTCTGAGGGAGTTTACTCAAGTTCGAGTAGAAATTCAGGTGGGAGATGGGGTATTTGTTCCCCTGATCGACGGCCCTATTGTTGAGGACGGCGATCGCATGAGTTCTGAACCAGGACAAAGCATGAAAACGGTAGTCGTCCAAGATGATAGCGTTCGCTTGAACCAAGAAGATCGCATCTTCCGGTTTGACAATTTACTCGATCATGAAATTGCCAGTCAGGTGTTTGGGGAAGTAGAGGCGATCGCCTCTACCGAGATCGAGGATACCCCAGCGCCAAGCAGTAGCTTATCGCCAGTGGTGGTGCAACGGGGAACGGCAATGCAATTTTTGCGATCGCTTTCCCGCCGTCAGGGAATGCACGCTTACGTCCTACCAGGAACTGAACCAGGTCAAAGTATTGGTTGCTTTAAGGCTTTTCCTACTCAACCTGATGGTTTGCCACCCCTGATTTTATTAGGAGCAGAACGCAATGTCGCAGAATTTACCCCCACCAACAATGCCCAACGCCCTGCTAGAGTGACTGGCTACACCCTGAATATCGCCGATAAAACAGTGACGCAGCGCACCTCTGATTTTGGCAGGTTGGACTTACTGGGAGAGGAAACAACCTTTGCTGATGAGGGTAACGCGGCAACCCAAATTCTCTCTCCCCGCTATGGCGATGCGGTGGACTTAGATCAAGCGGTGGCAGCCGAGGCGTTGCGTTCTAGCTATTCCACCGAGGCAACCGGAAGAGTCCTCAACGATACTTACCCTGCCATTCTCTCCCCCTACCGCGTCGTCAGCGTCTGGGGTGCCAATCAACGTCGCAGTGGTAATTATCTCATTCGCCAAGTCACCCACTCTTTAACGCGGTCTTACTATTCACAAACCTTTACCCTCCAGCGCAACGCCCGTTCTTCCGGATCTAGCGCCGGACTAGCCAATTTAGCGGAATCAATAATCTAATGATGACTTCAGATATAGAACCAAGGATCGTCGAACTCGCAGAATTTCAGCGAGAACGCTATTTCGGCAAATATCGAGGACTCGTCCGTGATGCAGACGATCCGGAAAACATGGGGCGGATCGTGGCGCAAGTTCCCGAAGTGTATGGCGAGGAAGATTCGCCCTGGGCGCTGCCTTCTGTACCCTTTGCCGGACAAAACCACGGCTTTGTCCTGTTACCAGAAGTGGGTGATGGAGTCTGGATCGAGTTTGAAGCAGGCGATCCATCCCGTCCCATCTGGACAGGTTGCTGGTGGGCCAGCGGCGAAATGCCCACTTCGGCAGGAACGCAAACTAGGGTATTAGTGACTTCGGGGGGACATCAATTAATTTTGGATGACCGAGAAGCCAAAATACAACTCCTCCATTCTGGCGGTGCAGAAATAACTATGACCGACCAAGAAATTAAGTTCAAAATCGGTGCGACTCAACTCGTCCTCTCCGCCAACGGAGTCAATATCAACAATGGCGCATTCGAGGTTCGTTAATGCCAAATTATCTCACCACAACCAGCACAATCCTTTGCCCCCACGGCGCAAGGGCAACCCTATTAACAACAAATACCCAAGTTTTCGCTAACGGATCGCCAGTACTTTTAGAATCAGACATTCATCCCATTATCGGCTGTCCCTTTACTCTCCCTGGCGGTAAACCTTCCCCCTGCATTCGCATCGAATGGTCTGCCGGATCGACCAAAACCACCACCAACACAACAGCCCCTCTAGTAAAAAACAGTATCGGCAAATGTTACAACGCGGAAAACGCACTACAAGGAGTAGCCATCATCGCCAATACTCAAATCAAGGTAATTGGTAATGGGTAATT
>DNXU01000561.1 GCA_003505715.1 Cyanobacteria bacterium UBA8803
TGAATGGATAATTTATTTTTTGGTAGTCCCTAAGCGCTGAGATCTTGCACCATTCTCAATAACCCACCACAACCCTTGATTTTCCATTGATGCGATCGCTAAAAACCCAGCTTTTATAGGCTTAATGACATTGGTGCAAGATCTCAGTTAAAATGGAGGAACACCCTGTCTCAACCTATTGGTTTTCGATCCAGCCCAGGGGTCATCCAACAATGGATAAACTCAACCACTACCGAAGCCTAATCCAGAAAATTCTAGAAGAATATTACAAGCTCGGTTCAGACAACGCCGGTATCGAATCCGCCCTACTGCTCGACCCCATTCGCGATCAGTATCTTCTCCTCAAAATGGGGTGGCATCAAGATAACCGCATCAAACGCAACGTCATTCATATTCGTCTCAAAGACCACAAAATCTGGATTGAAGAAGACTGGACTGAAGATGGCATTGCGACCGATCTGCAACAGGCAGGAGTGCCTCGTGAAGATATTGTCCTAGCCTTTCATCCACCCCGTTTACGTCAGTTTACCGAATTCGCAGCCGTATAACCCGATCGCGCACAAGACACATAAACCCCCAGTTTCCGCTGCCTAGGGTGCGGAAGGTGGGTTCAATATCAATGGCAGAGAAAAATTAAAAACAAAGGTAATGCTGTTATTGCAAATTAGATGCACAACAGCTTATCAAATTACTACAAAAAAAGGGGTGTTAAGGGGCTACCGTGGGCAACCCATTGACGCCCCTCCTTGAATAATTCTCATTCTTGAGAAAAGCTGTCTCTGGTTCTTTTGGGACAATTTATTTTCTGTAATTCTCCCGGAATGTCTGTGCCAGGTAGCGTTTTAGAAACTAAACTGTGCCCGTAAATTACCCACGTAGATATTGGGATTATCGCTGAAATTGTTGGGATTTCCAATTAGGTAAAAGGAGGGAACCAGGGCAATATTATTCGTCACCGGATAAAAATAAGCGGCTTCAAACTCATACTGCACGCCCCCATCGCCACCCCCAGCAACGAGGAAATTACGACCATCCAATACCGAGAACGGAATCAGGTACGATAAGCTGAACAACGCTCCTTCCTTACCCAAGTCGCGGAAAGCAACTCCTAATTGCAAAGACTGCGCCTCAATTTGTCCATCATCGCGACCGGGGGTTTTGGGATCTATATTGGTAATCCCGTAGGTATACCGTCCAAACACCCCAATCCCGCGAGTAATCAGCCAATCAAAGTTAATCCCAAAGGAGTGAGCGATCGCATTGCTAATCGATCCCCCAAAACCATCATCGGCTACCCCGTAAATTGGCTCTCCGGTAGCACCGCCAACGCCAAACCCTGTAATATTGCCATTTTCATCAAAGATAGGCACATTGGGGTCGATGTTGGAATAGTTGTAGATCAACCGGACATTAATTTTATCCGTAGGGGAAAAGGTCAACTCGGCACTGGCAGTGTTAGTAGGACTAAATAGCCCTTTACTAGGATTCGAGGCAGTATTAAATCCAAATTCACCGGGGAGAAATTCTGTATTTTCCCCCAGATAGCCCACAGCTAGCTTAAACTTCTGGTTGAAGTTCCAAACGGCAATTGCTCCGGAACCCCGGTCAATAGTATTGGTAAGGGTGCTGCCAATGGAGTTGAAGCTACCCGCACCTGTTAAGAAAAAGGTAAAGGCATTGGCGTCAAAATAGCGATACCAGTTCACCCGCGGCCCAACGACCACCTGTAATTTATCCCCAACCGGGAAGCTATAGAACAGTTCGCGGATAATGACATCATTGACACCATTATTGATGCCTGCCGTCTGGTCAGTAAAGGGAGTACCAAAACTGTTAAACAATCCAGCAGAGGCAAAATCATTAGCTGGAGACTCACCATTCCCGGCTGCCAGTTGCGTCACTAAGCTGTCTCTGCCTGTAAACGAGGTATTGAGTGTCAACCATGCTAGATTACTAAAAGTAATTTCCGGATCGTCGGTTTTGACTCGAACCGCAGGTCTGCCCGTTGCCGTTCGTCCTGCTTGTCTCAGTGCCAGGTCACCAAATGGCGGATCGAGATTGATCGTCTCCACTCGCACATCGTCATCGGCAAAGGCACCCGTCAGGTTCATGAAGACCAACCCGTTCAGTTTGGTTGTGGTAGAAAACTGATGGTCTTCTAGAAAGGCCACGCGGCCTTCCAAATTATCCACCCGTGCGCCGAGGGCAGTCAGTTCGGCCTGAAACTCTTGCACCAGCCGTTGCAGGGTTTCCAAGTCACCTTGATTATCGGGGGTAGGGCTAATCAGTCGCTCAATCTGCTGCAAACAAGCATTCAAACCAGCAGCAAATTCATAGCGGGTCATAGCGCGGTTACCCCGAAAAGTCCCATCAGGGTATCCAGCAATACAGCCATAGCGTTCGACAAGCGATCGCAATGCTTCATAAGCCCAGTCTCCCGGAGAAACATCCCGCAATTGCGAGACATTAGTAACTTGGGACATGGAATCATCGTTTTTGATGTCTCCCTCTGCTGCACTCAGTTGGGTGACAGAGGTGATCTCCTCCAGAGTTGGTGTCCCCGTTGATACATCGATCGGATCGACCTCTCCTACAGTCGTCCCTGGTGTTGTCACATCCCCTTGACCCCGATCGAGTTCTCCAGCATCCGAACTCAATTGGGCCACTGACGTAATATCACCCAGCGTGGGAACTTTCCCTGCACCTGTAACCGTCATTGCCTTCTGAGGCATTGCAGAGATTGCTACGGAGTCTGAAACTTCATCTGCGATCGCCTGTAATGGCACAACCTGCATCGCGGACTGAGCCATCAAAAAAGACAACCAAAAGGTTATCGACCCAGAGAACCCTGTCTTCCGGGTAGTTGCATCCTTAACCATTAAGACTCACACCTATTTTTGACAAGTAATGGCTCAGGATGTTAGCAAAGTTACATTTTGCGAAATGTAATCCTCGCAACAGTTGTGATTTAGGGAAGGTAATTGGTAATTGGTAAT
>DNXU01000275.1:0-15151 GCA_003505715.1 Cyanobacteria bacterium UBA8803
TCCCTCATCCCTCATCCCTCCCCAATGCTTCACCCGCGCCTTAAAGCATTTGCCAAACGCTTCGGCCAAACCCATATCAATCTTGCCTGCCATGCTGCCTTCCCCTTAGCGCTAACACCAGAATTGTTGTATTGCTTACGCGAGAACTTTCAGCCAGATTGTGACTGGATCGCGGTTGCGGATCTGTTACTCTCTCTGTGCAACCCAGTAGGATACGAACTCTACGAGATGACATGGGATCTGCGTCATGAGTTACTTCTATTGCTTAAAGCTAACTTTGGTGAAGCGCGGCTATCTGAGTTATCGGATTTCATGGCAGCTTATATTCGCCTACAGTTACTGACAAACGATCGCGCCGCTCAAGATTTAGGTGCAGCACCCCATTGGACGGCATTAGCCTATACGCGATCGCCAGCAGCCACTGCTGATATTGCGCGAGTACTCAAAAAGACGTTAGAAAAAGAAAATCCGGCAGAATGGGTTCATCTTACTCCAGTCCTGGAAAGCTATGCTGAGTGTGACCCCTTATTAGAATGCGGTTTTGAACCCCTGTTAGTGTTATCTCGCGGTTGGGAAGCCAAAGCGCGAGGTGATGAGGAGGCAGCTGCCGCACAATTTAATCAGTTAGGTCTGCCTGGAGCAGAAGTGGTTGTTGCTGGTGTACCCTTTAAAATACCGTCCTCAAATGAGGTGGAATTATTCCCTACTTTTGAGTTTGAAGTCGTCACCGTCAACCGTCGGGGAGAAATTATCCACCGGGAAATCAAACAAGCAAAATACTTCACCCAACCCCTCGGCAAAAACGCCAGTCTAGAAATGGTCTATATTCCTGGTGGTACATTTCTGATGGGGTCTCCTGAAGGTGAAGGAAGTGACTCGGAACGCCCCCAGCACCTCGTTACAGTCCAACCCTTTTTCATGAGTAAATACCCCATCACTCAGGCGCAGTGGCGTGCGGTAGCGGCACTTCCTCAAGTACAACGGCAACTTGAACTTGACCCATCGGACTTTAAAGGGGCTGATAGACCTATAGAAAATGTTGATTGGTCCGATGCGGTGGAATTTTGTGAGCGATTGTCTAGATTCTCTCAGGATACTGGACGTTCCTATCGCCTACCCAGCGAAGCGGAATGGGAATATGCCTGTCGTGCTGGAACTACTACCCCCTTTCATTTTGGTGAAACTATTACTACTGAGCTGGCTAATTATAGGGGAACAAGCACTTATGCTGATGGACCCCCAGGAATTTATCGCGAAGAAACCACCTCAGTAGGGAGTTTTCCTCCCAATGCGTTTGGTTTATACGATATGCACGGGAATGTTTGGGAGTGGTGTGCTGATTCCTGGCATGATAATTACGAACGTGCTACTTCAGATGGTAGTGTTTGGCGAGATGATAATGATAATCAATTGAAACTTCTACGCGGCGGTTCCTGGGACTACAATCCGAGGAATTGTCGTTCCGCGTCTCGCGGCTACGCTGATCCCGGCGACGACAACTACTATGTTGGTTTTCGGGTAGTGTGCGAGTTGCCGAGGACTCTTAGCCCTTAGCCCTTTTGCCCTTTGCACTTCTTCCCTTTACACTTAAAAAGCTCGCTCCGCTCGCTTTTTTTTATTTTTTTAAATTATAACCAACAATTACCAATTATTCAAAAGGTCTACGATATTAGTATCCCTATAATTGAACCTAAATTTATTACATCATGTCCCGTTGAGTAGTTGTCAAAATGAGCGAAGCGAAGAATCTTTTAGATGCTTCGCTACACTGCGTTACGCTCAGCATGGCAAGTCCCAGTTTATAGTAGGTGATTGACCGGAGTTGATATTAGGCATCTGGCCAAAGTATACATTCCGTTTGAAACATTCCGTTTGAAATATCCAGTTTGAAACATGCCGCCCCAAACAGCCCGCCCGAAAATCAATTTCCGGGCTAATAGCTCAAGTCGGTTAAAACCGACTAAATAAAACGGAATTAGTCAGTTTTAACTAAGATTTTGAACCAATATAATTAAGCCTATACAAGCAAGTTCTTGGGTGATTATCTAAACAAACAATCAATGCTTATAGTCATTTATTTAAATAGTATAATATCTGTATTCTAACAGGCTAAATACAATAAAATCAGTCCGTTTTAACGGACTTNNGCTATTAGCCAGGGAATTAATTCCCTGGCGGGATTAACCTGACGGGATTAACCTGGCGGGATTAACCTGGCGGGATTGACCTGACGGGATTAACCTGGCGGGATGAATCTGGCAGAATTGACCTAACGGGATGAATCTGGCGGGATTTAATTTATAACCAAAAAATTTAACTGAATTCATAAAACGAAAAAGCTTTAAGTGTCTACAAACTGAATTACGCCCCATTGACCATTGGTTAACCAGTGCGGATCTTTTTGATTAAGTGTGTTCACTTGCTGGGGTTGTAAACCTGCTGCGAGTTCGGCTTTCAGGGTTCTGAGTGCTGCTAATGGTGCTGGGAAGTAGGAGACGATATCTGTAAAAGGAGTAGTAAAGGGCCACTCGCAGTCACCTAACAAGCGGCGGTAGTTGGCATCTCCTTTACTAAAAATTAGCTGGGATTGAGCCAAATTGGTGCGCAACTGTTCTGGCATCTCCCAGAAGGGTAAGGGTGAAGTCCAGAAGAAATCATCGCAACAGATTAAACGGCTTTGCTTGATATGGTCTTGGAGTCGGTGTCCGAGTAACTGCAATTCGCGATCGCTATCTGCTACTAATACCTCGACGGTATATAGCACATCCTGAATCATGGCATCGGAGACAAATAAAGGATGAGGTTTGAGGTGAAAGTAAATCTGATCAGCAGCTTCAGTTGTGAGGAGGAAGTCGGCTAAGCAGAGGTCACATAACAACTCAAATCCGGCATTATCAATGATGAAGTCGATCTGGACTCGCTTAAAACTGATAATCCGGTCAGCAATAGTTGAGGTATCATCAACTAAAATATGGGCTTGTTCCTCAGAAGTCTCAATCCTTGTCCGTTCCTGCTCCTGGGCGTCAGTGGGAAATAGGCTTAAGTCAACGCGGTTCCCCCACAGCGCGAAGTAGAGGAGAGCGATCGCATTTGTGGCATTACCCCGACTATTGATAAATTGGTTAATTTGGTAGATCATAGCCGGGATAGAAGGCATCACCTTAGCCAAACTGTCCCATTTCTGGGGTGCAAAGGGATCGACACCCTGCCACTGTCCGGGTAAAAAGTAATGGGTAGCTTCCAGGATACGGCGGTATAAGTACACCTCGGCAAAGAACCAGGGTACATCAATCCAGCGTTGCCCCTGGTAAGGTGCGATATAGCTTGCCCAAGCGGCTAAATCTGGCCCGGTATCATCGTGAAGCGATCGCACCATCCCGTCAGGCAATTCTTGGCTTAGAGTTTCTAGGTTCTGGTTAATGGAGGGTGGAAAGTCATTTTCCGCCATGACCCGCTGCAAAATCGTCGGCCAGCGCTGGCATAATGTTAAGTTGGCAAACGAGCCTGCCTCTGACATCATCAAAGGTGGCGGGATGGGTAATCGCGGTTTGGCAGGTTGAGTTTCCAGGGGGTTGGGCTGTAGCATTAGGCGATCGCTGTTAGTTCTTGAAAGTTATTTTAGGGTGATGGGAACTTATAACTACATCTTGTTACTGATTGGTCTCCCGGCTCTACTGAGTCTGGAACCTGTATTAGCTGTCCCCTTAAATTCTCCTCAGTCTCCGGCGGTTTGTACGAACCAAACACCATTATCACCGTTGCCTCTTTTGCCTCCTGCTGCTAGCGGTTATCCTTTCCCTCGCCTGCCTCGTCTCCGTTTGCGGTTTGGGGGTGGGCGCAACTCTAACCAAGCGGCACAGTTGCGCCAAAGAGCGGTTGAGTTAGCAACTGCTGGACAAGTCTCTCAGGCACTACAGATCGCTGAAGGCATTGAGGATAGTTATGAAAAAAACCGGACATGGCGTGAAATTGCTCTCAAGTTAACAGCAACCGGACAAATTTCTCAGGCACTGCAAATCACCCAAAATATTGAGGATGAATCTGAGAGATATCGGACATTACATGACATAGCTCTTCAGTTAACTGAAGCTGGCAAAGTCTCCCAAGCGATACAAATTGCCCAAACCCTACCGGATGACTCTTGGCAACTTTTAGTATTGCGTAACAGTGCGATCGCCTTAGCCACAGCTGGAGAAGTCTCTCAAGCCTTGCAAGTTGCTCAAACCTCTCCGGCTGAAAGTGGTGGAAAAATCTTTGTATTGAGGGGTGTAGCGGTTAAGTTAGCACAAATGGGAGAAGTCCCGCAAGCGCTGCAAATTGCCCAAACGCTTCAGGAGCAGGGTGGAAACGCCTCCTCGGTTTGGCGGGATATCGCCCTTGGGTTGGTGGAAACTGGCGAAGTGTCTCAAGCTTTGCAAGTCACCGCCAATATTCAGGATAATTCTTTCAAATTTTCAGTCCTACGTGATATCGCCATCAAGTTATCAGAAGCTGGAGAAGCCTCCCTCGCCCTAGAAGTTGCTCAAAGTATCCCTGATGAGGCTTGGAGACTATCAGTCTTAGATACCATTACTGTGAACTTGGCAGAAGCTGGCGAAGTTGATCGAGCTTTGGCAATTGCTCAAACTATCCAGGATTGCGATCGCAAAACCTCAGCTTTGACCGCTATTGCTACTCAGTATCGCCAATCCGGACAACTGGAGCAATCTTTAGCCATGCTCTCCCAAGCCTTACAGTTTGCCCAGTCTATTGCAGGTAATTATAACAAAGCTGCCGCGTTGAAGGCGATTGCCGCTGAGTACCGTCAAGCCGGACAAACCGCACCAGCTTTATCTATTCTCGCTCAAGCCTTAACAGTTGCCCGCTCCGATCGCTCAAGCTGGCTGTTGCGGGAAATTGCTGATGAGTACCGTGCCTTTAGAGAAGTCCCCCAAGCTTTGCAGGTGGCTCAAGTTATGGAGGCTGGCAGTGAGAAAACGGCTCTTTTAGCAGAAATTGCCAGCAAGTATCGAGTTAGCGGACAACTGGAGGTAGCCTTACAGATTGCCCAAACAATTGAGGATAACTCCACCAAGGCTACGGTATTCACAGATATCGCCGCTGACTATCTCCAAGCCGGACAAAGGGAACGAGCTTTGTCTATTCTGGCTCAAGCTCTACAATTTGCCCGCTCCAGCGAGAATGAATCTGAAACAGGTTCGGGGTTAATGGAAAATAGTGCTAACTATCCTCGATTGTCACCCATAGCACCAGTCCCAACAAGCATAACACCTCCTCTGTCGTCGGGGATCAACTATGAACAAAGGGCCCCGTTTCAGGCGATCGCTATCCAGTATCGGGAAGCGGGACAACTGGATCAAGCCTTACAGGTTGCCCAATTGCTGAATAATAACTCAGAAAAAGCCACGATCTTGATCGAGATCGCAGCTGAGTATCGCCAAGTCGGACAAACTGAGCTAGCGTTGTCCATTCTTACCCAAGCCCTACAAGTTGCCCAAACTATTCCGGACAATTCTGAAAAAGCCTCAACAATGACAGCGATCGCAGCTGAGTATCGCCAAGCTGGACAACCGGAAAGAGCGCTATCTCTGCTCGAGCAAGCCTTACAACTAGCAAGATCCAGTGAGAATGATTATATCTTGCGCCGGATTGCTGATGAGTATCGCAGCATGGGACAACTCGATCGCGTCCTCCAGATTATCTCTACCCTCAAAATAGACTATGAAAAAAGGTCTCTGTTAACGGAGATAGCCAATCAGTATCGGGAAGCCGGACAATTAGAGCAAATTCTCCAGATTGCCCAATTAATGGAGGCTGGCAGTGAGAAAGTCTCATTATTAATAGAGATTGCTAGTCAGTATCGCCAAGCAGGGCAACTCCAACCAGCGCTGTCCCTTCTTGCCCAAGCTGTACCGAGCGCCCAAATCATTGACGATAAAGTCAGCAAAGCCTCAGCACTGACAGCGATCGCAACTCAGTATCGTCAAGCCGGACAAGCAGAGTCAGCCTTGCCCGTACTTTCCCAAGCTCTAGAAGTTGCCCGCTCTATAGGAGATAACTCTAGCAAAGTTTCTAATTTACGGGAAATTGCTAGCGAGTATCGTCAAGTCAGACAAAGGGAGAAAGCAGTGGCAATTCTCAGTCAAGCTTTGGAAGTTACTCAAAGCATTGATGATGACTATGACAAAGCCTCGGCATTGCGAGAGATTGCTGACGAGTATCGCAGAGCCGGACAATTAAAGCTAGCCTTAGCAATTTCCTCCCAAGCGGAGCGGTTAGATCCCATACCGTTGTTCTCCCCCTTGCGGGAAACTTTACCAAGATCAGCTCCACTTGTCCCCTTACCCAGATGAGAACGTTAGCTTTCCCAGGTTGTCGAGCCGGATTTATGATCAGACATCAATAAGATTGGCTGGGAGTTCGGGCTTGGAACCAACGCTTTAGGATTTGCTTTCCCATGCGCAGCAATCCGTGAAATAGAGGAGCGGGCAAAATTACCTGCAAGGCAATTGCTGCGAACGAGATTGGTGCGCGTGGATCTCGCCAGAGAACTTGAATCGAAGACTGCAATGACTTACAGGCATGTATCCGTGCCTTCGGGTAGTTACCCTCCACAAAGGCTGCCCGCGCCATCCAGCGATGGGTGCAGGCAATGGTTAGGGGAGCTAGCTCTGTCACGCTTTCTGGTGCATAAGTAGCAACCCGTGCTAAAAATACCTCCAATTCTTGCAACATCCGCTCTGTATCAGCTGTAAAACTGGCCGAGTGAATACGATATTCTGTCAACACACGGGGAACTAAATGGAACTGGTGACCGTTAAATGTCAGTCTTACCCAAAGTTCCCGATCAACTTGGCGGCGCAACGTCTCATCAAACCCTCCAGTTTTCTCCAGCACCGATCGCCGCACCACAGAGGTACTACCATTACCAAGGTAATTCTTCACTAGTAATATTTTGTGGGTGAGAGCAATGCGGGTTTGCGCCATACATAGCCCGGTGCGGTTGCCTTGGGTATCAATAAATGCTGCCCAGTCATAACTTACAGAGGCTTGCGGATTCTCATCAAGAGCTTGACGGTGAGTTGCTAGCTTGTCGGGACACCAACGATCATCTGCATCCAAAAATGCTACCAGCTCGCCTTGAGCAGCAGCAATCCCCGTATTGCGAGCTGCCGCTAGTCCCCCATTGACACGCTGTACCAGATGCACTCGCCGATCGCTAAATCGAGAGACAATTTCAGCAGTATCATCGGTGGAGCCGTCATCCACAACAATTACCTCAAAATCCGGCTCGGTTTGCGCTAGAACTGAGTCGAGGCAGTCAGCAATGTAGGCGCTGGCATTATAAGCCGGAATAACGATACTGAATTTGGGTCTATCCATAATTAAATTTTGGAGCGAGCTGGGGGAGTTGAGGAAAACCTAATGTATCAAGGTATCTTTGGGTACAAGCTTCTAGCGTAAATTGCTCGAGCCAGCCCGGAGGTACTGGCTTAGCATGGCCAGAGAGTACTTTTACAATTGCTTCTGCCATTGCCTCCGAGTCACCTACGGGTGTGAGCCAACCGTACTTGCCGCCATCCAAAATTTCCGCTGGTCCACTTTTACAGTTGGTAGAGACTACTGGAGTGCCTACAGCCATCGCTTCGATCAGGACATTGCCCAAACCCTCCCAAGCTGAAGACAATACAAATACTGCTGCCCGTGCCATATAGGCATAAGGGTTATTGGCAAAACCAAGCCAAGCAATATCCTTTTCTAACCCCAACTCAGCCACTAATGCTTCCAAACTGGCTTGTTCTGGCCCAACCCCTAGAATCACCAACCGGGCCAGCTGCACTTGCCGAACTCGAGCAAAAGCACGGATCAGGGTAGGAAAATCCTTTTGAGGACGTAATCGTCCTACTCCTAACACCACTGGCGGTTCCCCTGGTTGAAACCAAGGATGATCTACAGGTTCTTGAGCCTGCCTCAATACTTCGGGGGTGACAGCTGGATTATAAATCACCTGAATGCGGCCTAACGGTAAGTTTGTGACACGAGCTAAATCCTCCGCCACCCCTTGAGAAATTGCCACAATGCCATCAGCCCAAGGATAGAAAAGCCGAGCCATTAAAGGGGTGAGGCGTACCGAGAGTTCTGGCATGTATTGGGCTTGCATCGAAAGGGTATTTCGTTCTGAAACCACTACCCGAGTAGGGACTCCAGATAGACTCTTAGCCCATAATGCTATCTCACAGGGGTAGTGCAGTACTGCCAGTAGCGCTTTAGGACGTTCCCGACGTAGATACCCTACTAATTTGGGCAGACTAGCGAGTACCCATGGAGCTTTTAAATCGACCAGTCGTACCTCAGATGGCACCTGCTTTAAGTAAGGGCCCTTAGCTCTGGCGAGCAACAAATCGACCTTTAAACCGCGTTCGATAAAACAGCGAGCTAAGTTAAGCATTACCCGTTCCACCCCACCCCCATGAAGGCTGCGGATAAAAATTGCAATGTCAGGTGAATAATTAGACATAATATAGCAGCTGAATTCCCTTTGTAAAATCTTCTATCCCCTATTACCTTTAACGGCAATGTTTAACAATTGCTAGCGGAACTTTTTGTCTAAGTACTTGATAAACAACATCACATTCTGGAAAAACCTGTTGGTAAGCACGTCTAGAGTTATGTTTGTCAAACATGGGTGCGGCTATATAGTAATAGGGCTGGTCAATAACTAATTTTTCTAGTTTGTTTATCCGAGTCGTACCATCCTTAATAAAATCACCTTCATTGGGAAATACAAGGCTCGGATCGGCAAAAATTTTCGCAGCATAAAAAGGGCCACCTACTAAAACTTTTGTGCCAGGTTTGCTATGGCGGTTAACCCATTCCATCGCTTCCCGCATACTTAATCCCCAGTAATCTGTTTCATAACGTGTATGAGCATTAGTTAGTCCGCCAAAAATCCTATTAAAGTAAATGTATTCATAGGGGTGAAGAGCCACCATATCAAAGCAAATATGAGTAAAAACAACTGCTAGGCTAGCTACAGTAAAACGTTGGATAATAGTTTTGGTTATGTTTTGATATAAGAAAACTAACGCCGTACTAGCAATAGCAGCAATTGCGGGCAGAATAAACAGAAACTGCCTAATTGAGTTGTATATGATTGAACCTTTAATAATAGCAACACTGGGCAGGAAAAATATTTGTAATAAAATTAAGATAGCGCAGGCTCGCTGGAGATCAGAAAATTTAGAGTACTTGGATATTATAAAAATGATACCGAATACAAAAGCAACTTGAAATATTAAGGGTAAAGTCATTGCCACCCACTTAGGTATGTAATACCAGGGCAAGGTACTATCAAAGAATAATTTACCCTCAAACAAGACGATGCCTTTCCAGCTATGATCGGATAGATACCCTACTGTTTCAAACAGCCATTGAATTGGATTAGCCCAAGAGGAAGGAAAGCAGATAATAGTTGTTGTTGCCCAAGCAATGACCATCACCCCATAAAAACCTGCAATGTTAAGCCAGTTTTTATAATGATGCTTGATTGAGCCTAAGGTTATAACTCCATAAGCGATTAATGTGAAGGGAATTAAAACTAACCCACCAACTCTTATACTGGTGTTCAGGCCAACTAAAATACCGTATAAAATAGAAATTATAGTTGTATTGTTAAACCCTATGTTAGTTTTGCTTCCTTTCTGGACATAGCGTTCTACGACATAAGCACCTACACAACTACAAAGAATAAATAATGCCGCAAAGGGCACATCTTTGGGGTTAAAAAAGCTATGACCCCAAAACATTGGAAACAAAGCTAAGACAATCGGCCCGCACCAAGCATAATCAAATCCACAAAAAATTCCGACAATAGCCGCTACTGAAATATAGGCCAAAAGGGAAATTAAAAATGTAAAGGGATGCTTAATCTTAATTCGGTCACGAATTAACTGGCTAGAGTCTTTTGTATCTGCCATATTAAGGGAACCTTTCTCAAGCAATTCTGAAACTTGGAAGAGAACTTCAGCAGATACATTAAAAACTGTCCCGTAATATCTCAAGTCTTTAGGAATAGGCGTACCTTTCGCGATCAGTTCGTAATTCCACTTCACCATAGATATCTCTATAGCCTCATCTATGGATAAACCGTAATTACCAACCGTTGAGAACCCTATTAAAGAGATTATAGCAATTACCGATCCGACTCTAATCTGTGCGTTACTAAAGGTATATTTTAAACTTTTTAAGATCGGAATAAGCATTGCTTTATATAGGGAAATTATCTAATAATACTAATTTTAGTTAAATGCTTGGTCATCTTAATTACTAGTTGATGATACTTGCCAAATTGGGAGGGGGCGACTAACCGCACGCAAACAAAGTAAAACAAAATAAAGACAAAAGCGCGGAGGATGGCAGGCAAACTGAAGGAAATTGCAAAAGCAGGAAGAGCCAGCATAACTGGCTGCAAACAAGGAACTAAAAATTGCTTAATTGACCAACCTAGTGCTCGACAACCTACCCACCACCAATAGGTAGTCCAGACAAATCCCAATATCACAGCTGCTGCTATAGCAACTCCTAGAATACCCCCCTGTTGAGCGCCTACGACAAAGCCAAGAACTGCAATTGGTGCAATAACAAGGTTAACCCTAGCATTAATCCCTGGTAGACCTTTGGCAGACAGCATTGACTTGAGGGGATTATTGATGGTACGAAAGTAGGCCGAGACGAGTAACCAAGGCAGTACAGGAGTTACAGGTATCCAATTTTGGCCAAATACAATCGTAATGACATGCTCGTCAATGATTAAAAAAATTAACGCATATAGAGGAGTGGCAAGAAAGGCAATTTGCTCAGTAACTTTAAACAGAGCTTCTTGTTGCTGTTGCTCGTCCGGCAATTGAGCAAAAATGGGCGTTCCCAGCATACTAATGACTGGATTGAGTATAGTTGATAGTGCCATAGATAACTGGTAAGCCAGATTATAGTAACCAAGGCTAGTTTTACCGAGCAACTTACCAACCGTAAAGTTATCAAGATTAGAATTGGCATAAAATCCAAAACTAGAACCAACTGCGCCAATACAGTAAGAGATGACTTCAGCTCTAACCTTTGGAACAATTTGTAAGCGTAACTTATAACCAGATTGGTATCGTGCTAGGGTAGAGCCAACGATCCAAAAAGCCATATCTCCAATCGCAAAAGACCAGTAACTCATGCCAATTAAGGCGGCTCCAGTTGTAAACACCAGTCTAGTGGTAGAAGCAATCATCGTATCAGTTGCTAGCTCTTGATACTGCATATTTCTGGTCATGATCGCGAAATAGATGTAGTAATTAGACGATAAGACCAGGTTAAATGCATAGAAAATTAAGAGCTTGGCTAAATCTGGCTCATGGAAAAAATTAGCAATCAAGGGGGCGAGCGCAACCAGAGTTAGAGCTAAAACTACGCCAACAATAAGGCTAATTGTGTAGCTGGTATTTAAGTAGTCCTTATCATCAGTTCCCTTATAAAGAATAAATAACCCCGTTGAGTTCTGCGTAAATAGGGTAAAGAAAGACCAAAAAACGTAGGCAATACCAATAACGCCAAACTCAGAGGGGAGTAATAGCCTTGCCAGAATTAGATTACTGAGCAACGCAAAAAAACGTTTAGCAAAGTTACTAAAGGTTATCCATAACCCACTTTTGAGCAGCGAGATTTGCTTCATTTAGTTATTTGCCATTAGTCAAAAGTCAAGACTTGTAACTGAAATACTCAAAAGCTTTGGCTACCAATGATTTCCTTTTGTTCTACATGCAAAGAAGACGTATGGCTATGCTTAGCAAGGGCAACTTGCAGCCCAAAAGCAAAATTACCGATCAAATAGCGGGCAGCTAGGCGTCGGGGTTCGCGGCAGAGACGGTACAGCCACTCGCAACCTATATCTGAAATTACCTTTGGGCAGTCTGGCACAATACCTGCTAGTCGATCGATCACTGCACCACTCGGTAGAATTACATTTACATCGAGCAAATGGCGATGTCGCTGAATCCAGCGTTCTTGAGTTGGCATACCCATACCTACGATTAAAATATTGGGTTTGACACGGTTAATATACTGAACTACTGCTTCATTTTGGTAGTAATCTTCTTTATCAAAATATCCGTGGTGTCCCTCTACACGTAGAGTTGGATACTGTTCTCTGATACGAGTCAGCGCCTTCTCGATATACTGAGGTTTGGAACCGAGAAGAAAGAAAGAAAAATCCTCTGATTTGAGCTGTTCGAGTAAGCTAGGCACCAATACTGTACCAGAGGCGCGATACTTTTGGGAAAGGCTTAGCCCCATGTATTGAAACGCTTTTAAGATACCAAAGCCATCACAACGAGCGATTTCTGCACTTTGCAAGAAGTCATAAAACCAGGGTAGGTGCATCGAAAGATTGAAGCTGTTGATGTTATAAGACGCTACAATCATCTTTTTGCCCTCAAGGCAAGTCCTGCGAATGACTTTGATTAGCTCTGGTATGGTAATGAACGTAATGCGTCGGCTTAATAGATAAGCTGTGAAAGTAGGTAGCCTTTCTGTAGTATCTTGTAATGGTATTGGCATCCTGCTGTCAATTCTCAATTTTTTTTCTGCCTCTTGTTTGGCTTTCTTTCCCAAAATCATGTTACTTACCCACTGAAGTCCCTCTAGAAGTAGATGTACAAAGAATTCGGCTCGCTCTTGATGTGAAGCCTCAAGCTAATTAAAGCGAGTACTAATCTCAAATCAGTTTGATTGCCCGCACTGTAGAGATGCTCTAGTGACAAGTCTTGACGATACTAGGCGTTACCTATACTGCGATTGATTTCAGTTGAGATGGCCTGTTTATTTCCAGATGTTAAGAAGCATACTAGCCAACAAAAAAAAGGCAAAAATCAACCCTTAGATAGATTTAGAGCCTCGGCTGATGGTTCTTTTTAAAAATTAAAAAAATTTTTATAAAGTCTATATTGTGGATAATTTTTATAAAATTCAACTGTGATTTGGTAAGATATAAATCCTGCTAAGATAAGGCTACAGCCTTATCATGTGTTGCAGGAATTAAGTGAAAGGTTATTAGCCCAGCAGCTTGGCATGATAGCCTAAGTCATTATTGAGCTGGAGGAAAATCCTGAGGTGGTACATTCTCATAAGGAGATGCTGGGGCATTGGCCTGCCCATGAGCAATCATCTTGGAGACCAAGGTGTAACTCAAAAAAGAGGGTACGGCGATCGCGATCGCAATAGCAATGCCACCCAACCAGTTGATGGGCCTCCAAGAGGAGCCGTAATGGCAGCGGTAGGGATCGAAGGGAAGCTGTTGGGTATCAATCACATTACGCAAAGCAATCAAGCGCTTAAAGCGTACTCGGCGATCGTCAAGTTTTTCCAGCAGAATCCAGCCTGCCATTGCCTCCTCTTCGCACAGCCGTTGAAAAACAGCCGGTTTATGAAACACGTCACGATTGGCCCGGATAATTTTGAATTCCCAGCCAACCAGCTGGGGATCTGTAGAGGGTTGTTCGGCCTCATGGGACCAATCAACCTGGCTCTTATTTTGTATGGGCTTTACCGATACTGGATTTTCTTTTGATTCAAAACAGGTCAAAGTTTCTTCCTCCTCCTGATGCTGCTGGCTGGTAACAATCTGCTGCCAGCGCAGCCATACACTCACAACCACTGCCTGCCAGCCGAGATTACCAACCAACAGGCTTAAAATCGTCACTTCGAGCATTTATTTACTTATGAAGTATCAGTCAACTGCGCCGTCAGCCGCGATCGCTAATAACTGATTACTCAACCTGCAAGCTGCCATCCGGCAAAGGTAAATAACCTTCCACAACATAGTCTGATCCGATCTGACGCCAACTCACCCTTTCTAAAGTCAGGGCATCCGTCATGGTTGCCAGCCCCAACTCTCCGACAGGTGAGGGAGCGTCTTTGCCACCCACAATTTTGGGAGCAATAAACGCGAGGACTTTTTGAACTGCACCATCAGCGATCGCTCTTGCTGCTAAGGTTCCACCACATTCCCACAACACCCCTGAAAGCTGTCGGTCGTACAAATAGGCCATTGCCTTTGCTGGTGTCAAGGGCGTTATTTCCTTCACCTCTACTCCCTTGTTCACTAACAGCTGCTGTAAATCCGGATTAGCTCCTATCTCCGTCAATACTAAGGTAGGGGCATCAACCGTGTGCCAGAGATGAGCATCTGCGGGCAGATTAAGGGTACGAGTCATAACTACCCGCAGGGGATTGGGGGCCTCTGGATGATGGCTAGTCAGATAAGGGTTATCCAAGCGCACTGTATTACCACCCACAATTACCGCATCGCAAGCCGATCGGAGTTGATGAACGTAACTCCGTGCCTCTTGTCCTGTCACCCAGGTACTGTGACCGCTGGTAGCCGCAATTTTGCCATCTAGAGTCATGGCATATTTCAAAATTCCCAAAGGACGCTGGTAGAGTATGCGGTGGATAAACGCTTCATTAAGCTGGCGGCAAGCCTCTGCTTCCACACCCACCACAACCTCAATCCCTGCCTTTCTTAACCGCTCAATACCACTACCTGATACTAAAGGATTGGGATCGACCATACCCACTACCACCTTTGCCACTCCTGCGGCTATTAGTGCTTCCGAACACGGTGGCGTCCGTCCGTAGTGATTGCAAGGTTCGAGATTGACATAAACCGTTGCTCCCCTAGCCTTTTCTCCCGCCTCACTTAGGGCAAACACTTCAGCATGGGGTTGACCCGCACCCGGATGAAACCCTTCCCCCACAATTTCCCCATCTCGGACAATCACAGCACCCACCAAGGGATTAGGGGTCGTTCTTCCCATGGCGCGGCGAGCCAGTTCGATACACCGCTGCATCATGGCGCGATCCAAAGGCGTTAAGGCAGGAGGCACCAATGATACTAATGGAGCATCAAGTTGGGCGTCAACGGAAAAGTTTTCCATAAAAATCACTAGGGTACGGCGGTGCCTTGATGGAAGAAAGAAAATAGATGTACCGTTTGCCGTTGAGAACCAGTTTGGCGACCAACAGCAATCTCTCCCAGGCTCGAAACCAGGATTCTATAATTGAACATTTATAGCGGTTTTCCAATCAATCGAATAGCGCAAATAGGGGA
>DNXU01000275.1:15170-15556 GCA_003505715.1 Cyanobacteria bacterium UBA8803
GGCATGAGGGGGTAAGGGTGAGGGGGTGTGAGGGCAACTGTTTAATTTTGTATTCCCTGTTTAGGAGTTCTCTATTCCCTAGTTCTGTTAGAGCCTCGGTTTTTTGGCGAGCGCCAAAAATTTTCCATTCCCTAGTTGATTATTAAGAAAAATGTGGGTAATGTATAGGTTTACCCAAACAAGGGGGTGATCGAGAGATTTTTTGTTCGTGGAAGGTTATTATGGATTATCAGCCTCGCTGAGGAGAGGGAAATCTGCAATAGCCCTTAGTAACCTCTGCCAAACTAGAGCAGCTCAATTGGGTTGGCGAGAAATAGCCTGTAGTAGATACAGATCAAATGTTAGGGGTGCATCTAATGTTGACCAAGGCTCCAGAGAAAAATCTG
>DNXU01000275.1:15562-21725 GCA_003505715.1 Cyanobacteria bacterium UBA8803
TGGTTCTCGGTTGGTAGCTAAGTGTATTCGTACAACAGTGAAGTGAGATGCACCGAATATGAAAAGCGACACAAGACCCCTAACCATTACAGAAGTCGTTGAATGTCCCAAATGCGGCAAAAAATCCGTAGTTCAGCGCAGTCCAGACATTTATCAATGCCTTGCCTGCGATTTTAGGCGCGACTTTTCAAAACCGGAAAAGTCGGACTCGAAAATGGATTTTTTGTGGCCTGTGGCAATTATTGCCTTCGCGAGTACATTGCTGTTAATGCTATCCGGACAAAGCAGAGTGGACAATGGTTCTAGCCCTGTACCGCAATCTTCGTCTGTATCAGCAGAAGTGATTACTTAGAGGAGTTCCCCATAAAAAGTATCCAAGTCTAGGGGCGAGCCGCCACTTGGATGTAGTAGTACTCACCGACACCATAACTCGACTCGCCCTGATTAACTGGATAATTGATGTTCTGGAAGTCCTTTAGAGGAGTGATATCAAGTCCGGTAGCACAGTTATTGAATCCGTGGATAGCTAATACCTAGTAGCTAGTATAAATATTTAAGATTTACTAGCAAAAAATAACAAATTTTCAAGGAAGGGATTAACCAAACTGGTTAGGTTTAAAGAAAAGGAAACAGAGAGAGGGAGAGAAAAACTCCCTATTTCCTCTCCCTTACCCTTGGCAAGTAAGCTAGAAAATAGGCATAGCGCTGACTAAAGTTTGCAGGTTATCAGTTACTGCCGCAGTCAGTTGCTGTGAGATCGGCAAACTATCAACCACAATGCCCGTACATAAAAGCATCATGTATAGGATCGAGTATTTAAACATCGATCGGGCAAGTTGGTTATCTGTGGGGTTCTGCAATAACTGCCATGCTTTTTGCAGAAAAATGCTACCCAGCAGTAGCGCGATCGCCCCGTAAATAAGACCGGAAACTCCTAAAGGATAAATGAGCAACAGGGAAACGGGTACGACTAATAGGGTATAAATCCAGATTTGGCGGGTTGTAGGCTCTTCACCTGCGACCACAGGTAGCATCGGGATAGCCACCTTAGCGTAGTCATCTTTAATCATCAAGGCTAGTGCCCAGAAATGGGGAGGTGTCCACAGGAAAACAATAGTAAATAACAACCAAGCAGCCCAACTCATCTCACCCGTAACGGCAGCCCAACCCACCAGTGCTGGTATTGCACCCGCAGCACCCCCAATTACGATGTTTTGGGGGGTATGGCGTTTGAGTAAGTGAGTGTAGACACCCATGTAGAAGACAATACCGGACATGGCGAGCAACGCCGCCAGTAAATTAGCGAATAAGGCTAATAGGGTAAATGAAATAACGGCCAGAACGATCCCAAATAGCAATGCATCGCGAGGCTGTATCCGTCCCGAAGGGATAGGACGGTGGCGCGTGCGCAGCATTTCATAGTCGATGTCGCGATCGTAAATACAGTTAAAGACTTGGGCAGCAGCAGCGGCTAAGGTGCCACCGACTAGCGTTACCAGTAGTAATACGGGGTCTACTCGTCCATCGGATGCGATCCACATGCTAGCTGCTGTAGTAATCAGCAGCAGGGGAATGATGCGAGGCTTTGTTAGCTGATAGTAGCTCTGAACAACTTGCAGAACGTTTTCATGTTGACGGGATACACTTGTCCCAATCATTCAGTTCACCAATTCCTTTTTTTTATTTTTGAAACAATATGCGTCCTGAAGGCTAGAGTCAGTAACGCTGGCTACGTCTTAATCGGCGGAGTGGGGGTGGCCAGAAAATTTAATTTTTATTTCCTAATTCTTGAGCCACTACTTCCCTCAAGGCAGCGCGATCGCGCCACCCTAAGACAGTAAATGCCACCAACACTCCGAGTAAAGCAGCTCCTACGGCTTGATGAGCAACCGTTAGGGGTTCAACTTGCAGGTGCAACCAGAATGTTGCTACACCCAGAAGGATTTGGCAAACCACCAATGCCGCAGCTGAATTAGCCAGTTGCCGCAGTTCTTTATGAAGGGCAGGCATCCGCCATGCCATAACTGCAAGAGTTAGCGTTGCTACAGTAGCAGGGACTACCCCAGCAATGTGGCTGTTCATCACGGCACAGAGTTGGGACGAGCCAAAACATTGATGCAATGCCCAACGGGAAGCCACCAATCCACCCAAAAGACTTTGGAGATACACCAGAATTGCCGCCGTTAAACCTACCCACGGTAACTTGCCAACCGCACCCGTGCCTTTGTAAGGAAGGAGCGCTGTGCCAATGACTAGCAGGGTGGTGAAAAACAGTAGCGCTGTTCCTAAATGAGCCGTGACAATATCAAACCGTAGCAGCTCAGTTACGGTCAGGCCACCCAAAACGCCTTGAAAAATAATCAAACCTAAGGCAAAAGTAGCTGCCCCAGGTAGCCAGTTGGGTAACACACGCCGATGCCACCAGCATAAGATTGCTAGGGCGATCGCGCTTAAACCAATCAAGGCTGCATCAAGTCGGTGAAACCACTCCAAAAAGACTTGAAGATTCATCTGCTGACTAGGCACTAACTGACCATAGCACAAAGGCCAGTCAGGACAAGCCAAACCCGCATTCATCACCCGCGTGGCGCTACCGACTGCCATCAACAGCAGGGTTGCGATCACGATCTTCCAGACAAAGCGGCGGATGCGTTCAGCGGGCTGGGATGGCTCCTGAGTGTTAACCGACTGATAGAAGACAGATTCAGCCATAGCACCAATTGCAAACCAAAATTATCTGAACTTGAGAGTAACGGCTCATCCTCAAAATAACAACCTTGCTTCGTGGAGATGACCAGATTCTACTCATTTACCACTCTAATCACCCTGTTCCCTGAGCTGCATAGTTTTAGATAATTTTCAGATTGTGAACTAGAGGCATCATCTTGTATGCTCCTGTTAATCTTTTTATCTTTTCTTAATAAAGAAAATCATCTCTCTCGCTCTTATGCAAAGAATTATTGCAGCGAGGAGCCGATCCCCGAAAAAATCAAAAGAAATCATTAAAAACTGAGAAATTTTTGTCTGTTTTCCTCAAAGTCTGTCATACCCTGACAAATAAGTTACCGTAGTTAAGATAAATTAAGTAACCTCAAAACAGAGGCCAGAGATGCAAAATACTAGCTCGGTGGCTAACCTCAGTAAAAAGGTTATACTTACAAGCCAAAACAGCCTAGTCCAGGGCGGCGGAAATAGCCCACCCCTTAAAAAAGGTTAAAAAGCTTACTGTACAAGCTTTCTGCTCTCGTGCCTTCTGCTTTCTTCCTTCTGCCTTCTTATACTAGGCTTTGACTGTGCTGCTCTTGTAACTTTCGTTTTGCACTAAATCCCTAGCATAGCTGAATCGTGAACATTCCAAGCTCTATTTACACTCTAATTGCTGGCATTGCCCTAACCGTAGTCAGCCTTTGGTACGGTCAAAATCATGGACTAATGCCAGTTGCCGCCTCCGACGAAGCAGGCCAAGTTGACGGGATATTCAATCTAATGATGACCGTTGCTACAGGTCTATTTGTGCTGATTCAAGGGGTTCTCATCATTTCGATCTTTAAGTTTCGCCGAGCCAAAGATGATAACACAGATGCAGAGCCGATCCATGGCAATATCCCCCTAGAGATTTTATGGACGGCACTGCCCGCAGTTACTGTCTTGATTATCTCCGTCTACAGCTTTGAGATTTACAACGCCATGGGAGGACTTGACCCGATGGCGTCCCACGACCACAGCAATATGGCTCCGGTGGCAGTGACTGAATCAACCTCATCGGATCGCCTGAGTCCAGACAAAGGATTGATTGCCCTCACTCCAGATGCAGGAGCGATCGCGCTGGGACTCGGCGCTTCTCCGGAAAAAGCAGATCAATCAGCTCCGCTAACGGTTAATGTCATGGGTCTCCAATATGCCTGGATTTTTAACTACCTAGACAGCGGTATCACCTCTGGAGAATTGCACCTGCCTGTCGGCAAGGAGGTGCAACTCAATCTCTCTGCCCAAGACGTGTTGCACGCATTCTGGCTACCAGAGTTTCGCCTCAAGCAAGACGCAATTCCTGGTCGCTCAGCTGTGCTGAGGTTTACACCCAATAAAGTCGGCCAGTATCCTGTCATCTGCGCTGAACTTTGTGGGGCTTACCACGGAGCAATGAAGACTCAGCTTTACGTACACACACCAGAGGAGTATCAAGCATGGATTGAGTCTCAGCAACAAGTCGCTAATACAACCCAAATAGAAAAATCACTAGCGGTCAATCCTAAGGAAGCTTCAGAAAGTGAGTTTTTGGCTCCTTATGTCTCAGAGATGGGAATTGATTCGCACATCCTAAACCAGCTAGCAACTCTTCAAAACTCTACTCCTCACGAGGTAGGAATTCATAATTAGCATCCCTCATCCCTCATCCCTCACACCTTCATCCCTCTCCCTATTGTCAAATAAGTTCCTATGACCACACAAGCAGAACAATACGAATCTGCCAAAGAAGCTGGCAACGTTCAAGAACCAGCACAACGGACTTGGCGAGATTACTTCACCTTTAATACAGACCATAAGGTGATTGGGCTTCAATACCTAGTCACCTCATTTTTGTTTTATTTCATCGGCGGCGCAATGGCAGCAGCAATTCGGACTGAGTTGGCTACGCCAGATCCGGATTTCGTGAGTCCCGAACTTTACAACCGACTGTTTACCATGCACGGAACGATCATGATCTTCCTGTGGATCGTTCCCGCTGGTGCCGCTTTTGCCAACTACCTGATCCCCTTGATGGTTGGTGCTGAAGATATGGCATTTCCGCGACTCAATGCCGTTGCCTTTTGGATGTTCCCGCCTGGGGGTCTGTTGTTATTAAGTAGCTTTTTCGTGGGTGCCCCCGAATCTGGCTGGACATCTTACCCTCCCTTGAGTTTAGTCAGTAGCAAGTTTGGTGAGGGTATTTGGATTGTAAGCCTGTTACTGATCGGGACATCTTCAATTCTGGGTGCCGTTAACTTTCTCACCACCATTTTGAAGATGCGGATACCCAGCATGGGGATTCATCAGATGCCCCTATTTTGCTGGGCGATGATTGCGACCTCCGCTCTAATTCTCTTGTCCACTCCAGTATTAGCGGCAGCGTTAATTCTCCTGTCGTTTGACTTAATTGTTGGGACTAACTTCTTTAATCCTGCTGGAGGCGGAGACCCAATTGTTTACCAGCACATGTTCTGGTTTTACTCCCACCCGGCGGTTTACATTATGATCTTGCCCTTTTTTGGGGTAATTTCGGAAGTTTTGCCAGTCCATGCCCGTAAACCAATCTTTGGTTATCGAGCGATCGGTTACTCCAGTTTGGCAATTGCCTTTTTGGGATTAATTGTTTGGGCACACCACATGTTTACCAGCGGCACCCCTGGTTGGTTGCGCATATTTTTCATGATCGCCACGATGATCATTGCCGTGCCCACTGGCATTAAAGTGTTTAGCTGGTGTGCCACAATTTGGGGTGGCAAAATCAGTTTTAATAGTGCCATGATTTTCGCCATGGGTTTTATCTCAGCCTTTTTAATTGGCGGCTTGAGTGGTGTCATGCTGGCTTCAGTACCCTTCGATTTACACGTCCACGACACTTACTTTATCGTTGCCCACATGCACTACGTTCTCTTCGGTGGCAGTGTTCTCGGCTTATTTGCCGGGTTTTATCACTGGTTTCCAAAGATGACTGGACGGATGCTCAACGAAATCTTGGGTAGAATTCACTTTGCTCTGACCTTCATTGGTCTGAACCTGACCTTCTTACCCATGCATGAGTTGGGTTTGCTGGGCATGAATCGACGAGTTGCTCTCTATGACCCGAAGTTTCAAACTTTAAACATCATCTGCACGGTTGGTTCGTATATTCTGGCCGTTTCCACCTTCCCCTTTATCATTAACGTCCTCTGGAGTTTAAAACGCGGTGCCCAAGCTGGTCGCAATCCCTGGAAAGCCCTAACCTTAGAGTGGCAGACCACCTCTCCGCCAGCCATTGAGAACTTTTTAGAGGAGCCGATTTTATGGTCAGAACCTTACGACTACGGCATAGACAGTTATACTCTTGACAGCGAGCAACAAGTTGAGGAAATACTGGCTGAAGTTAAAGCAGATGTTGGTTAATTAGTTGTTAGTTGTTGGTTGTTAGTTGTTGGCTGTTGGT
>DNXU01000275.1:21916-25526 GCA_003505715.1 Cyanobacteria bacterium UBA8803
ACAACCAACAACCAACAACAATTGAAAAGGAGTTTATGCAAGGTTCAACCCTAGACGCTTCTAAAACAGCCCTTAATTACCATCACCAGGTTGAAGCAACTACCAAGCATGGAGCGCATCACGATTTTCGGATGTTTGGTATAGTAGTCTTCCTGGTGGCCGAGAGCATGATTTTTGCTGGCCTATTTGGGGCGTTTTTAATTTACAAATCCACTATGCCAGCTTGGCCTCCAGAAGGAACGCCAGAGTTAGAGCTATTGCTGCCTGGAATTAACACGCTCAATCTAATTTCCAGCAGTTTCGTCATGCATAGAGGCCAGAGCGCGATTAAGCAGGATGATGTATCTGGCTTAAAAATGTGGTTTGGCATCACCGCAGTGATGGGTGCCCTTTTCTTAGCCGGACAGCTCTATGAGTACAACCATCTGGGATTTGGTTTAACCACTAACTTATTTACCAGTTGTTTCTTTGTCTTAACTGGCTTCCACGGGTTGCACGTCACTGTTGGCTTGCTGCTGATTTTGGTTGTACTTTGGCGATCGCTCAAACCAAACCACTATTCCAGCCAAAAACACTTTGGCGTGGAAGCCGCAGAGCTTTACTGGCACTTTGTCGATGTTGTGTGGATTATTCTGTTCGCACTGGTGTATTTGCTTTGAAGGCAAATTCAAAATTAAACAGTTGATAACCCGCCCCTACACTAGGGCGGGTTTTATCAAAATTTATTGGCATGGAAACAATCAAATTATTGGACTTAGTAGCATGTGGGTTAGCCTTAGCTGTATTAATCGGTGGCTTGCTCATGCTATTCAACGGCATGTCGGCATTTGGGGATAAAGATAAGTAGCGCTCATCAACTGCGTATACCAAGACGCATGAAAACCCTTATTCCTTCTGCCTTCTACCCTGAATCCCTGGAGCCTGCGTTCGGACTTCGGAGTTCGGCGAGGCTCACTCGATCCGCGTGAGGCTTCGACGGTGAGATCAGCTGAAGTCTGCCCTGGAGCCTTACTTTGAGCCTAAAGTAACAATATATTTAGGAAGTACAGGAGTATTTATATCTATTTTTTGTTACATTTATATAAGTTACTTAAAAAAGGTCTTTATTCATGCCCTATACCACAGAAGAAGGCGGACGTTTGAACAACTTTGCCCGCGAACCCAAGATATACCAGGCAGAGCCACCCACAAAGAACCAACAGCGGAACTACGTTTTTCTGGGTATTGTGGGTCTAGCCTTGGTAGGCGGCTTGATGTTTGTGGCGTTCTCAGTATCGAGCGTCAGCTAACTACTGGGGAAATATAGCGATTTTGGGTTTTGGATTGGGTTCTTCAGGATCGGCTCTCAGGTTGGAGCCAATTGCACTCTAGGGATAAATCCAAAATCCAAAATCTGAGGCTCAAGGGATGGTTTGAAGCTCCTGAATGGTTCTGATAGCATTCATAGTAGTCTGATAACTCTCTGTAAGACCTTGTTCTTGGAAGAGGTCAGCTGCTTTACGCAAGTCTGCTAGAGCTTCGTTAGTATTTTTGAGGTAGAATTGGGTAATTCCCCGATTAGAAAAAGCTTCGGCAAAAGTTGGTTTCAACCGTATAGTTTCGGTGTAATCATCAATAGCTTTTTGATGTTCTTCGAGTCGATTGTAAACTAAACCACGATTGTAATAAGCCAGAGGATTGTTAGGGTTAATCTGGATTGCCTGCTCGTAATCTGCCAAAGCAGCCTGATGATTGCCTAATTCATCGTAAGCATTTCCTCTGGTAATATAAGCAGTATCATTATCTCCATTAATCTCAAGGGCTTTAGTGGAATCCGCGATCGCTTTTTCGTAATTCTCTAAAACAAAATAGGCATAGCCCCGGTTACTGTAAGCTTCATCAAATTCAGAATTTAGCCGAATAGCTTGCGTGTAGTCATCAACCGCTGCCTCATAATTGCCTAAGCTATGATAGGCATAGCCCCGATTGTAGTAGCTATCGGCATCGTCGGCATTAAGTTTTAGAGCATCGCTGAAGTCAGAAATTGCGCCTGTATAATCACCAGCTTCTAGTTTATCAACGCCTCGGTTATACAGTTGGACAGCAGTTAACTGCTCTTTGGTCGCTTGAGCAATACTGAGAGGATGTGAGAGGGCGTTTTGAGCAATCACAACATCCGATAGTCCAGCTAGTACCGTGGCAAATCCCAGAAGGGCGATCTTTAGATAATTCTGGTTCATGGTTATTCCTTCAAGGCAGCCTCTTTTTCAGAGGGGTGAGCTGAATAGTTTAAAATAGACGGAAAAAGTCGGTTATCCGTTCCCTTAATGAAAGTTTTGTTAAGGCAAGCTTTGCCTATCTGATAAAAAACTACCTCACCATGAACCACTAAGATCGCAGCAGGGAACCAAAGGCGATCCAAATAAGAGGGCCGGAAAATGAGAAAATGAAAAAGTACCAATTGCAGGGATACATTGAAGATGCTCAAAACAATTGCTGCACTACTGCTGCTAATCTTGAGCCTCGGCCTACATAGCTGCGCTACTAGTGCCAGTGGATTGAATCAATATGTGGATAGCGCTAACGGCTATGAGTTCCTCTATCCCAATGGTTGGTTACCAGTTCAAGTGACGGATGGCCCCGATGTGGTATTCCGCGATTTGGTTGAGCAGACAGAAAATGTCAGCGTGGTGATTAGCCCAATTCCTCCAGATAAAACCTTAGCCGATTTAGGAACGCCTGGAGAAGTGGGTTACCAGTTGCAAAAAAATATCCTCGCACCTGCTAATCCCAATCGCCAAGTAGAATTAGTCAATGCCCAAGCTCGTGATTTTGAGGACAAAAAATATTACATTCTGGAATATAGTGTAAAATTCCCTACCCAGGAGCGGCATGACTTGGCAACAGCAACGGTGAGCCATGGGCAACTCTACACCCTGAATGTTTCTACCACCGAGCAACGCTGGAGTAAGGTTCACCAGTTATTCGAGCAAGTAGTTAACTCGTTTAAAGTTTATTAAGAAAAGGCAGTGCGTTAACGAAGTGTAACGCACCCTACGAATCTAATAGATTAATCAGCATATTATGGGTGTCTCAACTTTTGTGTTGGCCTCTGCTTCGCCTGCTCGGAAGCGGTTGTTAGAAAATGCCGGGATTGAACCAGTAGTTTGCCCTAGTGATTTTGATGAATCTCAAGTACAGTGGAGCGATCCCGTAGATTTAGTACAAAGGCTAGCTTGGCACAAAGCACAAACTGTTTCTCCTAAATTTAGCAAAGCCCTCGTGTTAGGATGTGATTCCGTTTTGAGCCTCAGGGGTGAGATTCACGGAAAACCAGCTAACCCAGAGGAAGCGATCGCTCGTTGGCAGCAGATGCGAGGCACGGTGGGCGAACTCTATACAGGTCATGCCTTGATTGACACTTCTGTCAACAAAAGCCTAGTCAAGTGCAGGATGACAAAAGTGTACTTTGCCAATATCAGCGATGAAGCGATCGCCGCCTACGTAGCGACAGGCGAACCTCTCACCTGTGCTGGCTGCTTTGCTCTAGAAGGTCGAGGGGGACTATTTGTAGAGAAACTCGAAGGCTGCCACAGCAATGTTATTGGTTTAAGTTTACCGTTGCTATACC
>DNXU01000454.1 GCA_003505715.1 Cyanobacteria bacterium UBA8803
ACAAACAACCAATAACCAACAACAAACAACTAAGGTCTGCGCCAGTGGCGTCCATCGCGCTCGATTAAGTGTTCCGCTTCTTTGGGTTCCCAGGTTCCGGCTTCGTACTGGGGAATTAGTGCAGGATCGGTTGGTGCTTCCCATACCGTAAGGGCTGGGGTTACCACTCGCCATGCTTCTTCTACTTCATCTGCACGGGTAAATAGGGTTTGATCTCCTAACATGCAGTCGAGTAACAGCCGATTGTAAGCATCGGCTGTTGCCATCCCAAACGAGGAGCCATAGCCAAAGTCCATATCCACGGTACGGGTGCGCAGTTCGGGTCCGGGCATTTTCGCTTCAAAACGTAGCGAAATACCCTCATTAGGCTGAATTCGTAGAGTTAAAACATTTGGATTAGTCTGCTGTGCGGCAGATTGAAAAATCATCAGGGGAACGTCGCGGAACTGAATGGCGATTTCACTGACTTTCTTCGGTAGGCGTTTCCCTGTGCGTAAGTAGAAGGGAACACCCTGCCAGCGCCAGTTATCGATGAGTAGCTTCATCGCAACGTAAGTTGGTGTTGTGGAATTGGGGTTAACCCCTGGCTCTTCACGATATCCCGGCACGGGTTGGCCTTTCATCCATCCTTTGGAATACTGGCCCCGAACCGCTGAGTTCTCTAAATTATTGATATCGGCTAGGTGAGTGGCTTCGATAACTTTTACCTTTTCCGTTCGGATACTGTCAGCATCAAGGGAGTTGGGGGGTTCCATGGCCGTGAGGCAAAATAGCTGCATTAAATGGTTTTGCACCATATCCCGCAAGGCACCCGAGGATTCGTAATAACCGGCTCTGTCCTCAACTCCCACCGTTTCGGCTACGGTAATCTGGACGTGGTCAACAAATTGGCGGTTCCATAGGGGTTCAAAAATAGCGTTGGCAAAGCGGAATACTAATAGATTCTGAACGGTTTCTTTGCCCAGATAATGGTCGATCCGGTAAACCTGTTCTTCTTTACAGACATTTTGCACTACCCGGTTGAGCTTCTGCGCTGAACTCAAATCTCGGCCAAAGGGTTTTTCAATGACTAAGCGAGTCTTGACAGGATCGGCAAGCATTCCCGCATCTCCTAGCTGCCGGATCGCCTCTGGAAAAAAGTTCGGGGAAACTGCCAAGTAAAAGACTCGGTTTCCTCGGGTTCCCCGCATACCATCCAATTCTCCCAAGAAAGCTTTCAGCTTCTGGTAACTTGCTGGCTTATCCATGTCACCAGAACAGTAGAAAAGACCCTCAGCAAAATCTTGCCACAGTTCCTCCGATTGCAAACCGTCAGAAAATTGTTCGATGCCCTCGCGCATCTGCTCCCGGAAGTAATCGTGGCTCCAGTCCCGACGCGCCACTCCTACGATAGTCATTTCCGGCGGCAGTCGTCGTTCCCGTTTGAGTTGGTACAGTGCTGGCACAAGCTTGCGTTGGGTGAGGTCTCCAGACGCCCCAAAAATTACCATAATTAGGGGTTCCGATGTCCGCTCTTGTTGCAATCCAACGCGCAGAGGATTTTCTAGCAGAGTCACCATAAGAGGGATGAAGTATGAAGTATGAAGGATGAAGTGTGAAGTATGAAGAAGTATAAAACGTTTCACACTTGACCCTCCACACTTCACACTTTTTTTTTAGACTGTTGCCAAGTGTTGGACTTTGTCTTCTAAAGATGACATTAGGGATTTATAGGGATCAACGAATTTCTGAATTCCATCCTCTAGCAGTTCGTCCATCACCTCCTCCAGATTAATATCGATATCGGGTTCCTTGAGGTTTTCTAGTAAATTGTAGGCTTCTGCCACACCCGTCTCAATGCGATTGGCAGGAGAACAGTGATCGGCGCAGGCTTCAATCGTGTTGGGCGGCAGGGTATTGACGGTGTCCGGGCCAATGAGTTCATCTACATACATCACGTCACTGTATTCCGGGTTTTTGGTGCTGGTACTCGCCCACAACAGGCGCTGCACTTTCGCCCCTTTAGCGGCTAAGGCTTGCCAGCGATCGCTCTGGATAATCTCCTTATACTTGTCATAGGCGATTTTGGCATTAGCGATCGCGACTTTGCCTTTAATGGCTTTAAGGACTACCTCTTTTTCGATCCGGTCAACCCCGGCTTTAAGTTTGGCATCAATCCGCTCGTCGATATTACTATCGATGCGGCTGAGAAAGAAACTCGCGACTGAAGCAATCTTGCTGATATCCTCGCCTGCCGCTGCCCGCTTTTCCAACCCTCGGATATAAGACCAAGCGGTGTTAATATAGCTGTCTACCGAAAACAGTAAGGTAACGTTGACATTAATTCCTTCACTGATAACTTGCTCGACGGCTGGCAAGCCATTAACAGTTCCAGGAATCTTAATCATCACGTTTGGCCGACCGATCTCGTGAAAATAGCGTCGGGCTTCCTCAATGGTTTTTTCCGTATCGTTGGCAATGATTGGCGGGACTTCAATACTGACATACCCATCCAGACCATTAGTTTCTTCATAAATCGGTTTTAAAAGATCACAGGCATTGCGAATATCGTCAAAAACCAAAGATTCATAAATTTCTTGGATTGATTTTTTCCCTTGAATCCCCGCTTCAATATCAGCGTCATAGATAGCATTACCCACGATCGCTTTTTCAAAAATCGATGGATTGGAAGTAATTCCATGAACTCCACGATTATCAATTAACTGCTTGAGTTCCCCCGATTGAATAATAGTACGGCTCAGATTATCCATCCAGATACTCTGACCGTACTGTTGTTCGATTTCCAAGATTGGATTACTTGCTGTTGCTGTCATTGTTTTAACTCCTAAGGTTTGTTGTTTGTTGTTTGTTGTTTGTTGTTTGTTGTTTGTTGTTTGTGGGAAATCCAATCACCCATCACCCATCACCCATCACCCACCACCCATCACCAATTACCAATTACCAACAACCAACAACCAACAACCAACAACCAACAACTAAGAACGACTGATTAGTGCTTCTTTAGATTCTCGTGCCCTGTCTTGAATAAAGGACTCTACTAGGGCTACGTCTTCTTTACTTCCGATAATCAATGGTGTGCGAGTATGCAGGGCTTCTGGTACGACCTCTAGTAAATCTTGAGTTCCTGTACTAGCTCGGCCACCGGCTTGTTCCATCAAAAAGGCCAAGGGGGCAGATTCGTAAAGTAACCGTAGCTTTCCTTCCGGTTTCTTAACTGTACCGGGATAGATAAATACACCACCCTGGCTCAAAATCCGGTGGAAATCTCCTACTAAGGCTCCACTATAGCGAGCGGTATATCCTTCATGGCGATGGACATAGCGAATGTAGTCCCGGATCGATTCCTCCCACTGCCAGAAGTTCCCTTCATTCATGCTATAAATTGGGCCGTGGTCGGGAATCTTAATGTTTTCATTAGAAAGGATGAATTCGCCCAAACTAGGGTCAAGGGTGAAGGAATGAACGCCTGTGCCGATGGAGTAAACGAGCATCGTACTAGGGCCGTAGAGAACGTAACCCGCTGCAATTTGTTTGTGGCCGTTTTGAAGCAGATCGCTGGCATTGCCGTCTATATCGTCTCCTTCTTGCTTGCGAATCGAAAAAATTGAACCAATATTTAAGTTAATGTCTACATTCGAGGAACCATCAATTGGATCGTAGATCAGGGTATAACGTCCAATGGGGCAGTTTTCGGGAATGTAGTAGGGTTTTTCCATTTCTTCGGACGCCAAGCGACAGACTAGTCCGCTTTGCTTAAATACTGAGATAAAGACATCATTGGCATAAGCATCCATCTTTTTGACGGATTCTCCCTGCACGTTCATGCCGCCTGTAAATCCTAAGGCTCCTTCTACTAGACCGGCACGACTCAAACGTCGAGAAATTATTTTAGCGGCCAAGGCAATGCGATTCATGAGCGCACTGAGATCTTGTGCCTCTGCATTAAAACTCTGGAGTTGTTGTAGGACATGACGCGACAGTGTTGTACAATCACGATCCAGAGAATGTTCCTCAACTAAAGGCCGATCTATATCTGTCATACTTTTGATTCTCCCTATAGAATCACGCACTACCCTAAAGGATAGCTGCTCGCCAAAGCAGCATCCAGAAGGCCAAAGGCACAATCCTTTTCACTTTACTTTCTATCTTAAAGAGGTATGGCCGAAGAGACTTCTAACTTTAGAGCAATTATCAAAAGTAAATCTTAATATTAACTTTCTTGTCTAAATAACAATGCTGGAGTCAAATCGAGTTGAATAGGGCAAGGCAAGAGTAACAAAAGATTATGGGAGAACATAAACGTATTGGCATTCTCACCAGTGGTGGAGATTGTGCTGGGTTAAATGCGGTGATTCGGGCAGTAGTTCACCGGGCGGTAGGTACTTACAACTGGGAGGTAATGGGCATCTTGCGGGCGACTCAGGGGTTAATGCACCGTCCTCCTCAAGCCGTGCAGCTTGACCAGAATCAGGTTGATGCAACGCTGACATTGGCTGGGACTATGCTAGGAACGACGAACAAAGGCAACCCTTTTGCCTTTCCCATGCCTGATGGTACAGTACGCGATCGCTCCTCCGACATTATTGAAGGTTACCATCAACTGGGACTTGATGCCCTGATTGCTATTGGCGGAGATGGGAGTTTAGCAATTTTACGCAAACTAGCTCAGCAAGGCGGGATCAACTTGGTTGGCATCCCCAAAACCATTGATAATGACGTTGGGGTCACCGAGCGCTCGATTGGGTTTGATACAGCTGTCAATATTGCGACCGAAGCCTTAGACCGCTTGCAATTCACGGCGGCTAGCCACGATCGAGTAATGATTTTGGAAGTTATGGGTCGCGATGCAGGCCACATCGCGATCAGTGCCGGGATCGCTGGTGGAGCAGACATTATCCTGATTCCAGAGATTCCTTATACCTTGGCAAATATCTGCCGCAAAATCCAAGAGCGTCAGAAGCAGGGTAAGAATTATAGCGTGGTAATTGTATCGGAAGCGGTGCGCACGGAAACTGGTGAGGTGATTGAATGTAGCGTTGGCTTTGGCGAACGTCGGTATGGTGGCATCGGACATTATTTAGCGGAACGCATTTGTGATTGTACGGGTGCGGAAACGCGAGTCACCGTTTTAGGACATACCCAGCGCGGCGGCATCCCTTCACCCCTCGATCGCTTAATCGCGTCAGCCTTTGGTGTTGCTGCCGTCGATCTTATCGCTGAGGGTAAATACGACCAGATCGTGACTTGGCAAAATCGTCAGATCGTGAACGTAGCGATCGCCGAAGTGATTGACAAGTACCAAGCTGTAGACCCCAGTGGCACCCTAGTCAAAACGGCTCGAGGCTTGGGGATTTGTTTGGGAGATTAGATTTAAGGATGAGGGATGAGGGA
>DNXU01000510.1:0-254 GCA_003505715.1 Cyanobacteria bacterium UBA8803
GCGCAACAACTATACCAGTGGCTGATTGCTCCCCTGGAAACGGAACTGAATGCCTTAAAAATCAACACCCTAATTTTTGTCATGGATGCTGGTTTGCGCACCATTCCCCTCGCCGCCTTGCACGACGGACATCAGTTTCTAATTGAAAAATATAGTATCGGTGCCATCCCCAGTGTCAGCCTCACCGATACCAGTTACCAAAGTTTGCAAGACTCTCAAGTTTTAGCGATGGGAGCATCATTATTTCCCAACTC
>DNXU01000510.1:345-961 GCA_003505715.1 Cyanobacteria bacterium UBA8803
AACGAGGAATTTACCTTAGATAATCTCAGCCAGCAGCGCCGTCAACAGCAATTTGATATCGTTCACCTCGCTACCCATGCCGCTTTCCCCCTCAACGGTAGTCAAAGTCCCTACCTTCAAATGTGGGATACTCGGGTGGGGTTTGACGAACTCAGACAAGTGCAATGGTATGCCTCCCCATCGGTTCAGCTACTAGTACTTTCTGCTTGCGAAACCGCTCTCGGAAATGAAAAAGCCGAGATGGGTTTTGCCGGATTAGCCGTACAAGCAGGTGTCAAATCAGCCCTGGCAAGTCTGTGGCAAGTGGATGACCTGGGCACCTTAACCTTAATGACCGAATTTTATCACCAACTCAGTATAGAAAAAGTCTCCATCAAAGCAGAAGCCCTCAGGCAAGCACAGATTGCCATGCTACGTTCTCAAGTGCGAGTGGAGTCGGGTCAAATAACTAGAGGTGGCATCAACATCAAGTTACCCCAAGCAGCGGCAACCTGGCCAGACCGGGATCTATCTCATCCCTATTATTGGGCAGGTTTCACTATAATTGGTAGTCCTTGGTGATTTGAGGGAATGGGGAATGGGGAATGGGGAATGGGGAATGGGGTATGGGTTTACC
>DNXU01000510.1:1168-2676 GCA_003505715.1 Cyanobacteria bacterium UBA8803
CACACCCTCACACCCCACACCCCACTCTCATGAGTTACGATAATGCTTGTAAGTATCTTGCCGAAAGGTATCCACGGGAGTTTGCTCGTTGGCTGCTGGACATTAAACCCCCTGAAATCCGGGTTCTCAAAACAGAGTTGATTTTAGAGCCAATTCGTGCTGATTCTCTCTCGCTCCTGAGAGCCGCTAACCAAATTCTACATTTGGAGTTTCAAACTTTACCTGTCTCTAAACCGCCACTGCCCTTGCGAATGCTTGATTATTCAGTGAGACTGAAGCGCAAATACGGATGCAGTGTGGAGCAGGTGGTTATATTTTTGCAGGAAACTACAAATGAAGTAGCTTTCACTGAAGAATATCGAGACGACAGGACAATTCATCGCTATCGAGTGGTGCGCTTGTGGGAACAAGATTCAGCTCCATTCCTTGCTAATCCTGCCTTGTTACCTCTGGCAGTTTTAACTCAAAGTGGCTCACCCCAAGCGTTGTTACAAGAAGTTGCAGAACAAGTTGCTAGCATTGAGGATATAGATCAGAGGCAGAATATTGCTAGTTGTGCTGGAGTTCTAGCAGGTTTACGGTTTGAAGAAGATTTAATTCGTCAACTGTTTCGGGAGGATATGATGCGAGGTTCTGTAATTTATCAAAGTATTCGACAGGAAGGAAAGCAAGAAGGATTACAGGAGGGATTACAGGAAGGGTTAAAGCAAGAAGCTTTGACACTAGCAATGCGATTACTACGGCGTCGTTTTGGTGAGATGGAAACACGAATCACTGCTAAGGTTCAAGCCTTATCTAGAAAGCAGTTGGAGGAATTAATAGAAGATTTATTAGATTTTTCTAAGATAGAAGATTTAGAGGCTTGGTTGGAGCAGCAGCAGCAACGAGAAAGAGAGGTGAATTTGATTGTCCGTCAACTCAATCGACGGTTGGGTGAGGTTGAACCAGCACTGATTGAGCGAGCAAGGGAATTGCCTATCACGCAGTTGGAAGCGTTGGGAGAAGCGCTATTGGATTTTTCTGAAGTGGCGGATTTAGTGGCTTGGTTGGAGCCGCTACAGCAAGAGGAATAAGGCAAGTTGCTGTTTCCAAGCAACGGTAATTATAAGGAATAAAATGGTGGGAAATCAGGAAGAGGCTAATCAGTTATAACTAGATATACAGCTCTCTAGTTTTATCAAGTATTGGAATCAGGAAAAAGAGAATAATCGTTTAGTGAATCAAGATACATCTGCTGATGCAGATGGCTATCATCGGGAACCGTTTGCTGCTGATGTGAGTGAGGGAAAAAATGATCCTATTTATAATGCTCACTCCTATCATACAAAAGTGCCTCATAAGGCGATTATACGATTAACTACAATACACCTGTAGATATTGCTGACTTTCAGTGGGGGGCAAAGCGAATTTTAACTGAGATTTACGAAGAATGTGGCTGGATGTATTTGAGGTTGCATACAAAAAATTGAATATAGTGAAATTTCCAATGTAGGGGCGAGTCGCTGTTT
>DNXU01000510.1:2800-3396 GCA_003505715.1 Cyanobacteria bacterium UBA8803
TCTTGCTAAACTTACTCATATCTGTTTGAAGTGAGTCATCATGAAGTCACTCACAACGACCGCGCTAGCCGAGTTTCTCTCTCAACCCAACATAGAGGCAAATCCTGCCTGGGAGTTAATTAACGGGCGTGTTATCCAAAAACCCATGCCGACCTTGTTTCACTCACGGCTACAACGCAATCTAGTTAACTACATCAATAGTCATACCGAGCAGTTTGAAGCTGTGCAAGAGCTACGCTGTCTGGTGCCTCCCTTCTCGCCCGTGCCCGATATTTCCGTCGTGGCGCTGGAGCGTCTTCCGGAAGAGGACGGACCACTGGATGGAGCGCCGGACTGGTTAATTGAAATTCGCTCGCCCGATCAAAGCACTCTAGACTTACAAACCAAGATTCTCCACTGCCTCAGCAACGGGACACAACTAGCGTGGTTAATCGATACAGCTCGTCAACAGGTTTGGGTCTGGCAGGGAGATGATCTGCCTAGGGTTGGTTCGGGAGCAGACATTTTGCCAAATTTGGGTACTCTCCCCTCGCTTACAGTTAACGCTGTGATGGCCATGACTCGCCGACAATAAAGTGTCACACTCTGTCGTTTGG
>DNXU01000546.1:0-9554 GCA_003505715.1 Cyanobacteria bacterium UBA8803
TTCTCTAATGATCCTTCAGCTAGCATCACTGGCAACCTTGACGGCCAAAGTGGTGACTTGACCCTGGAAGGAGATGAAATCAACATTGGTGGTACTATTGACGGCACCGGAAACCTGACAATTCAGTCTAAGACAGCCACTCAAGCGATCGCAATTGGTGGAGCTGATAGCAACTCAAATAGCACCCTGGATTTCACCGAAATCAACTCTATCTCCAATAACTTTACCAGCATCACCATCGGACGGGAGGACAGCAGTGGTGGTATTACCGTAGCCAGTGCTGTTAATTTCAATGGCCCTGTCTTAACACTCCGCTCTCCCAATGGTAGTTCTATTAATGTTAATGCAGCCATCACTGGCAACGGCAATACTTCAGTTACTCTTAACGGTGCTACTAACCTCAACGCCAACATTGCCACCAGTAATCAAAACATTACTCTCAATGGCAACACCACTTTAGCAGCACCTGTTACTTTCAACACTGATGGTGGTGCCATTAACTTTAATGGCACAGTTAACGGTAACCAGAATTTCACCCTAGCAGCAGGTACTGGCAGTATCAACTTTAACAATGCCGTTGGCAATAACACCCCCGTTGGTAGCGGCACTGGTGCAGCTATTACCATTAACAGTGGCAATACCACCTTCAACAGCACCCTTAATACCGCCAGTGGTTTAACCATCAATTCCGATGTAACCTTCAAAGATAACGTGACCCTGGCTACCGGAGATACACCCACTACTCTCAATGGCAACGTGACCCTGGATGGCTTAAACTTCCAATCTGGTGGTAATGCTACCTTCGGAAATGACGCCACCGCTCAAATTACTCTCTCCACTGATAATGTCTCCATCACTACCACAGCTAACAATAGCAATCTGGTATTCAACGGAGCAGTTGACGGCTCTCCAAATCTCAACTTGCAGACTAATGGTACTGGCAATATTACCTTTAATAGTGCCGTCGGTAGCCAAACCCCAGTCGGAGATATTCAAGCCAATAGTACTGGTACAACCCGTTTCAACTCTACCGTGCAAGCCGCTAGCCTCACCACCAATACTGGTGGCGAAACTCAACTCAACGGTAACGTTACCACCACCGGAACACTAGGCCAAAACTACGGCGATAACCTCCGCATCGATAACTCCATCACTCTTAACAGTGGCAACGGTCCCGTCAACTTTAGCAGCACTGTTAATAGCCAGACGGGTGAAGCCAATGACCTGACTGTTAATGCCAACAATATCAGTTTCACTGGAGACGTTGGCAACCTAGCTCCCCTAGATATCCTGACTCTCAACAGCGCCAGCAACGTCAACACTCAAGCTATTAACGCCACGCACCTTACCGTCACAGCAGAGGGTGACATGAACACGAGTGACATTAATACGAGTTCGACCACTGAAACTGGCGGAACTATTAACCTCACTAGCAAAAGTGGCGTTATTAGCACAGGTAACCTCAACAGTTCCAGCACCAGTGGTGGTGAAATCTTCCTCAACGCCTTTAGTGCCATCACCACGGGTGCCATTAATACCAGTGGCAGTGTCGGAGATGGTGGTAACGTTACCCTCGACCCCATTGGTGATATTCAAGTGGTCTCGATTAACGCTCAAGGTGGCAAAAGTGGCAGAGGCGGTGACGTGGATATCAGTGCAGGCCAATTTTTCCGCGCTACAAGCATATTTAGCGATCGCAACGGCACCCAAGCCAGCATCTCCACGGCTGGTGGCAACGGTAGCGGAGACATCATTATCAGACATGGTGGCAATGGACAAACTTCCTTTGAAGTTGGGGACGGCACCACCAACGGCACAGCAGGTGCCATCACCAGTGGTGATTTCACCATTGCTCCCACCCAATCCTTCCCTTTTACCCATACTGAAGGCAATATTCAGATTATTAGCATTGATCCACCTATCAATCTCTCAGAACCACCGAACAATCCTCCTGAGCCATCCATCAATCCCCCAGAACCACTAAACAATCCCCCTGAGCCATCAATCAATCCCATTGATATCAACAAACCCGCTCAAATCAGTGAGCCATCAGTACAAGACAACAGCGAACTCTTCGAGGAAAGTGAGCCATCAGTACAAGACAACAGCGAACTCTTCGAGGAAGCCCCTATTTTTATTGTTGATAACTCCTCTACTAAAGAAGCCATCGACAATAAAATACGAAAACAGGAAGAAAGCCTTACAAATGAGTTTGAAAACTATCTGGGTATCAGCGATACCCCTACTGTTACTCTGGAACAAGCCCAAGCTACGCTAAAGCAGATAGAACAAGCGACAGGCATTAAACCAGCCTTAATCTATGCCGTGTTTGTTCCCACCACTGCTCCCTCCCCCAGCAATGGCTCTAAATCTCAACCCAAGCCAACCTCCAAAGAACCTGAAAGTCTCTGGCAATTCAATTCCTTTGGCTTATCCTCCACCCCAGTACCAAACCCATCCCCCGATCAGACAGCTAGAGATGATGACGAACTCGAATTAGTACTAGTCACTGCCGAAGGTCAACCCATTAGGGGGCGAGTAGCCGGAGTCACGCGAAAGCAAGTTATCGACCTTACCAAAAAATTACGACAAGCGGTTACCGATATCAGCATTCCTCGCCCCTACCTACCCTTAGCTAAGAATCTTTATCGGTGGTTAGTTGCTCCCCTTGAGTCACAGTTAGAAGCACAACAAATTAATAATCTGGTATTCACCACTGACAGCAGTTTGCGCTCCATACCATTAGCCGTACTCCATGATGGGAGTGAGTTTATCATCCAAAGGTACAGCGTTAGCTTAATGCCTAGCCTGAGCCTTACTGATACGCGCTATGTACCCCTGAAAAACCTGAAAGTTTTGGCAATGGGAGCTTCTCAATTTACTGATCAAAACCCTTTGCCTGCCGTCCCCTTTGAGTTATCCCTCATTGCCGAAAAGTTATGGTCGGGTCAGGTTTTTCTCAACCAAGCCTTTACCCTAGATAATCTCAAACAAGCCCGTGCTACCGTCCCCTTTGGTATTCTACATTTAGCCACTCACGGCGAGTTTAAACCCGGTAAGCCCAGTAATTCTTACATTCAATTCTGGGACACTAAATTACAACTCGATCAGCTGCGACAACTTAAGTTAAATGACCCACCAGTAGAATTGTTAGTGTTAAGCGCCTGTCGCACTGCGTTGGGAGATGAACAGGCGGAGTTAGGGTTTACCGGATTAGCAGTGCAAGCGGGGGTGAAGTCAGCTTTAGGCAGTTTGTGGTATGTCAGCGATGAAGGGACACTGGGATTTATGACTCAGTTTTACCAGCAATTGCAGGAGGCTCCGATTAAAGCTGAGGCAATGCGGCAAGCGCAATTAGCCATGATCCGGGGTGAGGTGCGCCTAGAGGGTGGTCAGTTAATCACCCCATCAGGTAGCATTCCTTTACCCCCTGAGTTGGCACAACTGGAAGACAAACAACTGACCCATCCTTACTATTGGAGTGCTTTCACCTTGATTGGTAATCCTTGGTAGTAGGGAGTAGGTAAAACTAATTTTCATTACTTCATAGTGTCTTGTACTAAAACCTCTGCGCTCCTCTATGTTGCAAACGAAAGCACGATTCATATCAAGTCCGGTAGCACCTTTCCTTGTATAAAAAAGTTCGTAGTAACCACTTCAGTGGTTGACAATAGAGCCTTGTCAACCACTGAAGTGGTTACTACAAACAATATCGACGCAACCAGACACGATATCACTCATTACTAAGAATGATGCAAGATGCTAAGTATATTAGCTCGTTGACAAAAATCACTCTGCCTTAACTTTTGACGAAGAAAAGCAAGACGAGCGGAAGCAAAACCACAAATCCTAACGAGCCAAACTGCGTCAGATTATCGAATAGTTGGAAATGGTGATTTTGCGTCAGGTGAAAGATGAAGTGCGGTAATGCAAAGGCAAGCCAACTCACCAGTGCAACTTGGCTCAGATGCCGTTCCAGTAGAACTGCTGCCGCAGCCAGCAGCACGCCGAAACCAAGATTTGTTGCACCGTAGTCTCGAACGAGGTGTTCGTTGTAGGGGCCTAAAGTCGAAATCCAATTTCTACCCAAGAGCGGGAAGATTTCATAAAAGTGGTAGGGAGCTAAAAAAGCCCAGAAACCAATGCTTAGGGGAACTGCTGCTAAGAGCAATAAGCCCAACTGGAGCCAGCCTCCACGTACCAAATATTGAGGGGATGTGTTGTTCATAAATGTTGTTCATAAATATTTATGATACTCTTCCTTTCTGGTTAGCTCTTTTTCACATGAAGCATTTTACTCAGAAAGTCATGCCAGCGAATTTTGCCGTACTTCTGATCGGGGCATAGCTGCGCTCCTGCACGGAACGCTTGCGCTATCTTGCCGGGAATGGGAACTTCCACAACTACCCGTTTCCTTCCAGTTGCTTTATTGATTGTGGGGGAATCTGGACGGTTTCCCGGTTTGGCCCAGTTTTACGTGGCACATTTTGAGAAACCGGGTCTAGAGATATCAACGGGCTATTTGCAGAAAGTATCTCAACAGTAAAAAATTCAAAAATTTATTTGTTGGATTAGGAATAGTAATCTATACTTATCGAAGTCATGTTGTGAAATGTAGTTTTAATATAGCATTTTTATTCGATTTGTAAATAATAACGAACCACAGAGGCTCAGATAACAGGGAGGAGAGAGAAGAAAGATTTTACATCTCAAAAAAAACTATATCAATCTTAACTTGTATCGAAATTTACATATTTCTGACAAACTGGGGAGATCTATGCTGCAAATCAAGGGCTTAAACCCAAGACAGCGGTATTTAATTAAAGCTATCTTTTGGCTAACAGCGATTTTGCTAGGGAGTATTCAAGCTTGGAGCCATCGCTATACCCTGTCCTCAGGAGACTGCATCTCTTACTTAGATATTGGTGAAGCTTATTTAAGAGGAGAATGGAGCCAAGCCATCAATGGATATTTTAATCCTCTCTACTCTTGGCTTTTGGCCTTCTTATTATCAATCCTAAAACCCTCTATATATTGGGAATTTTTTGCAGTTAAAATCGTCAATTTTTTCATTTACTTATTAAGTCTGATTTGCTTCGAGTTTTTAATGAATGAGATAATATTCTCGTACAATCAAAAGTTATCAAAGGCTTCAGAAGGCCAATATCTAATCATTCCCGAATGGATCTGGCTCGTATCTGGTTACACCCTATTTCTTTGGGCTGCCCTGAAGTGGATAGGTGTCAACAATGATACTCCTGATATGTGTGTGGCAACATTAGTTTACGCTGCTGCTGCGATTGTCCTGCGTGTCCAAAATCGCTCAGCTGATTGGTGGCAATTCGTTCTACTCGGAACCTTCCTCGGATTAGGATATCTATCCAAGGCAATTATGTTCCCTATGGCATTCATCTTCTTGGGAACTTGCTTTTTTTCTGTAGGAAATATCCGACGAGCATTACCTAGGATATTAGTAGCTATATTAGTTTTCTCCCTCATATCAGCCCCTTTCCTGCTTGCCCTTTCTAGCACAAAAGGTTATCTCACCTTTGGACGAGTTGGAAAATTAAACTACGCCTGGTTGGTTAATGAAATTCCTAGCCGTCATTGGCAAGGCGATCCCCCTGGGAGTGGGACACCGAAACATCCCACGAGAAAAGTGTTTGATAATCCTGCAATTTATGAATTTGCAACTCCTTTGACTGGTACTTATCCAGCTGGAACCGATCCTTCCTACTGGTATGAAGGAGTCACTCCGAAATTCGATCTTACCAAGCAATTAGGAAAAATATGGTATCACGCCCAGAAATATTACCGAATATTCTTCGGGTTTTTCCTCTTTGGTTATCTCACATTGGCTTATCTAGACGGTAGAGGTTGGTTACTCATCAAGGATTTGATCCGAAATTGGAGGTTAATAATTCCGGCTTGTGCAGGGTTAGGCGCTCTCATGCTAGTACACGTCAGACCGAGACTCATTGCTGCATTTATTGTGCTATTATTCGCAGGCTCTTTTTCGAGTATCCGTCTGCCAAATTCTCAAGAGTCGAAAAGATTAATCATCGGAATGACGCTGGGACTCTTGTTGCTGATTGGGGGAGAGTTTACGGATATTTGGCAAAATCCTGGTGAACCGATCCACTGGAAGATTGCTCAGGGATTACAACAGCTGGGGGTTGAAGCAGGCGAACCTGTTGCTATTCTCGGAAGTTATCACGATGGTAGCCGTTACTATTGGGCGAGACTAGCACGAGTTAAAATTGTTGCAGAAATTGATGATGTCAAAAGTTTCTGGGAAGCCGATGACCTGACGAGGGCAAAAATTTATGAAACTATAGCACAAACGGGAGCTAAGGTGATTGTGCAGAAGTTGGGAGAGAAGTTGCCGATTTCTCTATCTGCTAGTGATTGGCAAGAGATTAATGATACTGATTGTTACGCTTATTTCGTGTAAGGTTATCCAGAGGCTTAGACCTGATATCAAGTCCAGCATCTTTCCTTGTATAAATAGGTTCGTAGTAACCACTTCAGTGGTTGGCAATGCTCTATTGTCAACCACTGAAGTGGTTACTACAAACAATATCAACGCAACCGGACATGATATCAATCCTTCTTCCCGATGAACTCTCTCCCCCTAGTTCTATCGGCTCGCTGCCGCAGGCATCCCCAAAATATCTTCTATCTTGGGCATTTGTTCCAACGGAATTACCCGTCCTTCATCTTCAAAACCAGCGATTTGATCGAAATTCAAATATCGATACAAATCTCCAGCAAAGGGATTAATCTTCTTGGCCACAATATCCATATATTCCTGGACAGTTGGAACTCGACCTAACAGCGCACAAACAGCTGATAATTCAGCAGAACCGAGATAAACTCGTGCATCCTTACCCATACGGTTGTTGAAATTGCGCGTTGATGTGGAGAACACCGTTGCCCCATCTTCTACACGCGCCTGATTGCCCATACATAGACTACAACCGGGGAGTTCTGTTCTCGCGCCTGCTGCACCAAACGTGCCGTAAACTCCTTCTTCTTTGAGTTGTTGCTCATCCATGCGGGTGGGGGGACAAATCCACAGGCGCACCTTCACAGGTGGTTCGCCTTCCAACACCTTAGCAGCAGCGCGGTAGTGACCGATATTGGTCATACAAGATCCGATGAATACCTCATCAATGCGATCGCCTGCTACCTCAGATAACAGCTTGACATTATCCGGGTCATTGGGTGCGGCAACGATTGGCTCCTTGATTTCATTCAAGTCAATCTCGATAATTTCTACATACTCGGCATCGGGATCGGCTGCCATCAGGACTGGATTTGCCAACCATTCTTCCATCTTGGCAACGCGGCGCATGATAGTACGGGCATCTTGATAGCCTCGCGCTACCATATTTTTCAATAGCGCCACATTGGAACGCAGATACTCCGAGACTGTCTCTACACCTAATTTAATTGTACAACCAGCACAGGAACGTTCAGCAGTGGCATCGGTGAGTTCAAAGGCTTGCTCGACTTTTAAATCTGGCAATCCTTCAATTTCCATAATCCGTCCGGAGAAGATATTTTTCTTATTCTGCTTCTCCACCGTCAACAATCCTTTTTGCATAGCGACGTAGGGAATGGCATTAACGATATCCCGCAGCGTCATCCCTGGTTGTAACTCTCCTTTGAACCGCACTAAAACTGATTCCGGCATATCTAAAGGCATGGCACCCAACGCTGCGGCAAATGCTACTAACCCAGAACCTGCGGGGAAGGAAATTCCTAAAGGGAAGCGGGTATGGGAGTCACCGCCAGTACCGACGGTATCAGGCAATAGCATCCGGTTCAGCCAAGAATGGATAATGCCATCACCGGGACGTAGAGCCACACCGCCACGGGAGGCGAAGAAGTCGGGGAGTTCTTTGTGAGTTTTGACATCAACTGGCTTGGGATAGGCGGCAGTGTGGCAGAAACTCTGCATAACTAAATCTGTACTGAACCCCAGACAGGCGAGTTCTTTAAGTTCGTCCCGCGTCATCGGGCCAGTGGTATCCTGGGAACCAACGGTCGTCATGAGGGGTTCGCAAGATGTACCGGGACGAACACCAGGTAAACCGCAGGCTTTCCCCACCATTTTCTGAGCCAGAGTAAAGCCTTTGCCCGTATCTGCTGGTATTTGGGGACGGATGAAGAGGGGACTGGGTGCTAGTCCCAAAGCTTCGCGGGTTTTATCGGTGAGACTGCGCCCAATTAGTAAGGGAATGCGTCCCCCAGCCCGGACTTCATCAAGAATAGTATCGGGTTTGAGGGTAAAGCTTGAAATGACCTCTCCTGCTTCGTTGGTGATTTCTCCTTGATAAGGATGGATGGTAATTACCATCCCTGTTTCTAGCTGAGAAACATCGCACTCGATCGGTAATGCGCCGGAATCTTCAGCGGTATTAAAGAAAATGGGCGCGATCTTCCCGCCTAAAATATAGCCCCCACTACGCTTGTTGGGAACGTAGGGAATATCCTCCCCGATATGCCACAGTAAGGAGTTAATAGCTGATTTACGAGAGGAACCCGTACCTACCACATCCCCGACATAAGCTACTGGGTGCCCTTTGTCTTTAAGTTGAGCAATGGTTGCTATACCTCCCGACATCCGAGATTCCAACATTGCTAAGGCGTGCAAGGGAATATCCGGACGAGTTGTAGCGTGGGTGGCGGGGGATAGATCGTCGGTATTGGTTTCTCCCGGCACCTTAAATACGGTAACAGTAATGCTTTCCGGCAGCTTAGGACGCCGGATAAACCAAGCAGCATTAACCCAAGCGTCAACCACCTGCTTGGCGTAGGGGTTGATATCTGACAGAGTCAAAACGTCGTGGAAGGCATCAAATACCAGCAGTATTTTACTTAAGGCAGTGGCAGCCTCAGCAGCTAAGAGACTGTCATGAGACTTGAGGAGTTCGACGAGGGATTGAACGTTATACCCACCCACCATCGTCCCTAACAAGTCTACGGCACCTTGGCGACTGAGGAGGGGGCTGGTCACTTCACCTTTAGCGATCGCAGTTAAAAACCCAGCTTTCACATAAGCGGCTTGATCCACGCCAGGAGGAATGCGATCGCGCAACAATTCCATCAATGTCTCTGCCTCACCAGGGGGCGGATTTTTGAGCAGTTCGCATAGTTCTGATGTTTGCTGTGCATTGAGTGGCAGGGGGGGAATGCCTAAAGCTGCTCTTTCAGCAACGTGTTTGCGATAGGAATCAAGCATTGACAAGTATCTCCTGGAGGTAGCATCTGCCAGATTGTCGCAGTTTCGTTCAAGGTTTTCAACTAAGGGATGAGGAGTGAGGGATGAAGGATGAGGGATGAGGGATGAGGAGGAAACCGATTATCTTGGCGAGGTTGTTCATAATGTAATCGTGCGCTTCACGAGCTTGGTATCCAACACATCAACTCGCATCAAATCCTCATCAGGTTTAAAATACTGCTAGGTGTTTATAAAAGTCCGATGCTACTGGACATTATACAATTTCGTTCTTAAGGAAGGAGATTAGGGACTGCCAAAAAATAAA
>DNXU01000546.1:9597-13257 GCA_003505715.1 Cyanobacteria bacterium UBA8803
ATTGAAACAGCGACTCGCCCCTACAGTTGGATACTTTTATTATTTGGGAGTCCCTTAGACGATGGTTCGGTCTCCTTCTCCCCCCAGCACAGCAAGCGATCGCACTCCAGAGCTAGCCGAATGCGGGTGGCGCTTTGCTTCTATTACCCAACCTGATGGGACTATTGCACAACAAAGAGTGCCGTTGACTTCTGAAGAATTTCTCCATCCCCAGGAATGTTTTCATTTGCCTAACAGTACCTTTCATGATGACGTGGCAGGTCAGGCTAAAGATATCTTGACGCGCCGTTATGCTAACGATCCTACTACGGGGGTTTTCCGAGACTTGTTAATTGAATGGGATATCGCAGGACAAGGCGATCATTGTCCGGATACCTTTGTTGCTTTCGGTATTACCAACAAGGAGCAAAATCGCTCTAAATTCATTGTCGCTGATGAAGGAGTGCGTCCTGCTTTTGTTTTGGAAGTGGTCTCCCCGCGCTACCGCAAAGAGGATCGGGAGGCGAAAGTGATTGAATACGCTCGTACCCGCGTACAGGAGTATGTCATTATCGATCGCCGCACCCAACGGGGACAGGTGGTTGAAGAGGTTTTAGGCTATCGTTTAGTGGAAGGTCTTTACCAACCCATCGCTCCCGATGAAGAAGGACGCATTCGCTGCGATACGGTAGGACTGCTGATCGGCTTGCAGGAGGGTGGCCTAGTTATGGACGATGCTAGCACGGGCGAACGTTTGCTCTCTTCCTTGGAGTTGGAGGCGGCTAAAGCATCTGCCGAACAGCAAGCAGCAGAGATGGCAGCGCTGTTGGAGCGTTATCGAGAACGCTTTGGGGAGTTACCATAGGAGAATTCTGAACAATAAATGCTCCAGTCAATCGGGCGAGTCAAGTTATCTTGTCGTTGTTACTAATATATTCAAACAGCGACTCGCCCCTACAAAGCTTACCTTCTGCCTTCTTGACCTAGCTGGAACCTTTAGCATTGAAAGCTGAGTCTAGGACTTATGTCTGTCCTGCCAACGGTGTAGCATGGTTCCTTGCAAGAAATGGTGCCTCTTATTAAGTGTTTTGGCGATCGCACTATTCGAGAATATTACTCGCTCAGTTTATATATCCCTAGCTCAGGAACCAAGCTTTATAGAAGCTTGCAATCCCGAAGATCCCCTGCAAAGTAGAGTTGTATGGCCGCTAGAGGAAGCTAGAAGTGCGCTGGATCGCAAAAATGGCGAGGGTACGCTGCGTTCTTTACAAGAAGCATTGCCCCTGGCTCTCCAGTTAAAAAATACTGGGATGTTGTCTAGCATTTTGGAGCAATGGCTGTTAGATACCAACGAAGGATATCTTATCACCCGGTTTCAACGGCTGATGCAGTATGTTGACCTGCCAAATCAATCGGTGCAGGTTGAACCAGTCTTAAATCAACTATTACAAATCACCCAGCGCCTTACCCCAGCAAATAGTTATATCAAAACCCGTGCCTTGGCTGCGATCGCTATACAATACTCTAGGCTAGGGCAGTCTGAAGCTGCACTTAAAGTACTTGACCAAGCGCGTGTTGCCGCAGGTTCAATTCAAGACCCAATTTTTACTGCTAATGCCTTAATGGATATAGCAGAGGGCTATGCTACTATCTTTCAACCTCAACCTGCCCTCTCAATCCTCCCCCAGATTGAGCAAGCCATTCAAAAGATTCCACCTAACACTTCCGAACCCCTCCAATTCATCCTTTGGGAACGGATGGCAACAACCTACGCGCAAGTTGGAGATTACACCAAGGCCGAACAAATTGTCGCCAAATTACCGCAGAACTCAGAAGCTCAATCTGTGGCTCAGCGAGGAATTGTCCAGGCTTATATTAAGGATCAAAACCTGGAGAAAGCAGAAAGATTAACTCAAGCGATCGCAAATCCTTCTCAGCAGGTGCCCGCTTTAGCCAAACTGGCAGTAGCTTACCATCAGGCAGGGCAACTCAACAAAGCTGCCCAACTCTTACCTCAAGCGGTGCAACTAGCTCAATCTCCAGAAGTAACGCGAGACCCAATTTTGCAAGACGCTTTAGTTAAAGGATTAGTAGACGCTCACCTGGAAGTAGGACAACTAGATGAAGCCTTCAAACTGACGCAGTCTGGCCTTAACAACTCTAAGGAGGAAGCCTTAAAGGCCGTGATGATCGCCTACACGAAAGCCGGACAGAGCGATCGCGTCAAACAATGGCTCTCAGAACAGTTAAGCCAGATCCGCAGCACTCCTGATGACTGGGAGCAAAGACTTTACCTTGGGGGTTTACTCCAAACGGCTATAGATATTAAACAGTTTGAATGGATTCGCCAGGAATGGAATCAAATTTTAGCAGTTGATTACGGTTCCGGCCTGCAAGATTGGCAAGTGTTGAACATGGCCACTGCCTATGCCCAAAAAGGCCAACACGCACAAGCTCTTCAGTGGGTACAGCAACTCCCCCTGGAAAATCGCCCGGTTTTGCAAGTTAACTTACTAGCGACAATTGCCCTCAAGGCTCATCAATCCGGCGCAACTGAGTGGGCCAATAGACTCCTAGAAAAAACCTTACAGACCATCGATCCCATGGTAGCTGCTTATCAGGAGAAGATTGAGCGAGAGGGAGGCAATCTCTTTGAGCGCGATCGCATCAAACCCCAGGCGTTAGCTGCAATAGCTGTAGTCTATGCTCAGATGAACCAAGCCGAAACCACGCGGCAGTTACTGCAACAAGTAATTGAACTCGATGTCAATATGAGCGATCCTACCATCGCACCACCCGCTGATAATCCCTATGCCGTATTTATGGAAGCCCACCAATACCTAGGTGCTATGCAAATCGCCCAAGGGACAAAAGATCCTGATATTCGCCAAGGACGCTTACAAGGCAGTGCCACCGCCTTGCTGAAAGAAAATCGCTTTGACCTAGTATTACCTGTAGTCGAGCAACTCACAGTTCCGAATAACAAAACTCAACTACTACTAGCGATCGCTCAACGCTATGGCGAACTGCAACAACTAGATAAAGCACTCCCAATTCTTGCCCAAGCCTTTCAGGTAGCTCAAACCATCCCCGGTGATGAATCCCAACAGATGCGCTTTGGAGCCGATGGCTTAACCGTCGTTGACGTAGACGACGATCGAGGCAGTTTATTAGAAGCGATCGCCCTCCAATACGCCCAATTCAAACAATTTGACCAAGCCTACCAAGTTGCCAACCGACTCCAAGAAAAACCGACTCGCGACCAAGCCATTGAACGCATCAATTGTGCTAAAAAACTTCCCAATTCTTAAGGGGTGTGGGGTAGCTCTTCGTAGGGTGCATTACGCCGAGCTATAAGAAGGGCGAGTCAATAGATTCAATCGGTTACCCCATTGACCCCTGGCAAGCGACTCGCCCCTACATGGGATACTTGGCTAACAAATTTCCAGAAAACTTTAGTTTTTAAGTTTCGTCTCTCTCTTTTTCCTATCTTAAAATGTAGCGGGCATCGGGCATACAGTTTAGAGTTGAGGACTTACGCATTCGCCCCCCCTGCCCCCCAACCTTGGGGGGAGTTAAATTATATTCCCCCAGATTTGAGGGGTTACGAGCCATTGATTATGATGCCTTCAGCTATTGCGAGGGGAGTTAAATTCTGTTCCCCCCCAAGGTTGGGGGGCC
>DNXU01000546.1:13464-15028 GCA_003505715.1 Cyanobacteria bacterium UBA8803
TCCCCCCCCAAGGTTGGGGGGTCAGGGGGGCAAATCAGCAAATTTTACCTAAGTCCTAAAGTTATTTCAAACCAACTTCCCTTTATGAAAGCTCTATGAAACCTCTCAATCACCGTACTAAAATTGTGGCGACTATCGGCCCTGCCAGCAGCTCTCCCGATACACTCCGGCAAATGATGCTGGCAGGAATGAACGTGGCACGGCTCAATTTCTCCCACGGCAGCTACGAGGATCATGCCCGCATGGTCAAACTATTACGCTCAATTTCTGAGGAATTAGACAACCCATTAACCATTCTCCAAGACCTTCAGGGGCCAAAAATCCGCGTGGGCCAGTTGCCGGATGGGGAAATGGACTTAGTTGCCGGAGAATCTATCACCCTGGTGCCGATCACGGAATTTACCCATCAGCCTAATACTGTGTCTATTGACTACCCCTACGTTGCAGAAGAGGCACAGCCAGGAACGCAGGTACTTTTGGATGATGGGCTGCTAGAGTTAAAAGTTGAGAAGATCGTTGGTAATGCAGTACGTTGCCAAGTGGTTGAAGGGGGTGTCCTGAAAAGCCGTAAAGGCGTTAATTTCCCAACCCTGAATCTACGCCTGCCCTCCCTGACTGAGAAAGATAAGCAGGATTTAGACTTTGGCATCGAACAGGGAGTAGATATAATTTCCTTGAGTTTTGTACGCCAGCCAGAAGATATTCGCAGCCTCAAAGAAATCATCGCGGCCAAGGGCGCAGATATCTCCGTGCTGGCCAAGATTGAGAAACCCCAAGCTGTCGCTCACTTAGAAGAGATCGTCAATGAGTGCGACGCTATTATGGTTGCACGGGGAGACTTAGGAGTCGAAATGAGTCCAGAGAAAGTGCCTCTGATCCAAAAGCGAATTATTCGACTCTGTAACCAGAAAGGTATCCCCGTCATTACAGCCACCCAAATGCTCGACAGCATGATCCGCAACCCCCGTCCCACCCGTGCTGAGGCGAGTGATGTGGCCAACGCTATTATTGACGGCACTGATGCCGTCATGCTATCTGGAGAATCAGCAGTAGGAGAGTTTCCAGTAGAAGCCGTAAAAATTTTGGCCAGAATTGCCACAGACGTTGAACCGGAAATTCAATTTATCAACTATCCTCCTAGCGAAATTGATGAAACCCACGCCATCAGCGAAGCACTGAATGTCATCGATAAGACCCTAGACCTCCAGTGCATCATTGCCTTAACAGAAACAGGTTACACAGCCAAACTAGCCGCCGCAGAGCGTCCCAGAGTTCCCGTAGTTGCCTTCACTCCGAATCCCCAAGTTTACCACTGCCTCAATCTAGTGTGGGGAGTAAGACCAATCCTCCTCAAACAACACGGGGATAATATTGAAGAAATCATCAAACAGATGGAAACCTGTTTACTAGAAAGAAATTTCGCCACCCCCGGCCAAAAAATTTTAATAATGGGCGGCATCCCAGCCCATAAAACCCGAGGCACCAATTTCCTAAAAATTCATACAATAACAGGGGATTAAAAATTGCCAATCCCGAATCCTCAACCAACCACCAACAACCAACA
>DNXU01000546.1:15100-24293 GCA_003505715.1 Cyanobacteria bacterium UBA8803
ACCAACAACTAACACCCAACAACCAACAACCAACAACAATGAACAATGAACCAACTAATTTTAATTCGTCACGGTCAAAGCCTCTGGAATGCCGCTAATAAGTTTACAGGTTGGGTCGATGTTCCTTTAAGCGAAAGAGGTCGTGCTGAAGCCACGATCGCTTCTTGTAAATTAAGAGACTATCGGGTCAATGTTTGCTTCACCAGTAAACTGATGCGGGCAATTGAGACCGCTGTTATTTGTTTGACTGAGTGCGATGATATCTGCGGTGGTAAAATTCCGATCATTAAACATGAGGCAGCTGATCAAGATTGGCATAGCTGGGATCAGTATGAGGGAAACCCCAATGAAGAACTGCCCATTTTCACCAGTGCCGCTCTAGACGAACGCTACTACGGTGAATTGCAAGGCTTAAACAAAGCCCAGACGGCTGCCAAATTTGGAGAAGAGCAAGTTCATGAGTGGCGGCGCTCCTATGCAGTCCGGCCTCCCGGTGGTGAGAGTCTAGAAGACACCCAAAATCGGGTAATTCCCTATTTTAACACTCGCATTCTGCCGCACCTGGAACAAGGAGATAACGTATTGGTGTCAGCCCATGGCAATTCGTTGCGAGCCATCATTATGAAACTGGACAACCTGAGCGAGGAGGAGGTTCCTCTATTGGAACTGACGACAGGCGTTCCGATTGTTTACGATCTGGATGAGTCGGGTCAGGTCATAAAAAAAACAATCCTGGTAAATTAGCTACCACTTTGGTTGGGAACCTCTGGCGTAATATTTACCCAGGAAGCATATCGACCCAATATTATAGCACATAACCGATTGAAGGAGTAAGGCATGTCCAAAAACTTGTTAGAGCAACTACGGGAAATGACGGTTGTGGTTGCAGATACAGGGGATATTAAGGCAATTCAAGCGTTCAAGCCCCAAGATGCTACCACTAATCCCTCTTTGATTACGGCAGCTGCTCAGATGCCCGAATATCAGTCTATTGTGGATAACACCTTACTTCAAGCTAAGGAGGAGTTGGGAGAAAATGTACCCGCTGAAAAAATTCTTTCCCTGGCCTTTGACCGTTTAGCTGTATCCTTTGGACTGAAAATTCTGGAAATTATCCCCGGTCGGGTATCCACAGAGGTTGATGCGCGGCTATCCTATGATACGGAAGCCACCATCGCTAAAGGACGTTACCTGATTTCTCAGTATGAAGCAGTAGGTGTTTCTCGCGATCGCATTTTAATCAAAATTGCCTCGACGTGGGAGGGTATTCGAGCGGCTGAAGTTTTGGAGAAAGAGGGGATTCACTGCAATCTAACCCTACTATTTGGTATCCATCAGGCGATCGCTTGTGCGGAAGCTGGGGTAACCTTAATCTCTCCGTTTGTAGGACGGATTTTGGACTGGTACAAGAAAGAAACAGGGCGCGACTCTTATCTACCAGCCGAAGATCCCGGCGTTTTATCGGTGACCACAATCTACAACTACTATAAGAAGTTTGGCTACAAAACTGAGGTGATGGGAGCCAGCTTCCGCAACATCGGCGAGATTACTGAGTTAGCAGGCTGCGATCTGCTGACTATCTCACCAGCTTTGTTGAACGAACTGCAATCTACTACCGCCGAATTGCCTCGTAAGCTCGATCCCTCTCTAGCTGCACAGGCTGACATAGAAAAAGTGTCAATGGATAAAGCTACCTTTGACCAGATGCATCAAGTGGATCGCATGGCATCGGAAAAACTAGAGGAAGGGATCACTGGTTTCTCGAAAGCACTAGTTGCCCTAGAGAAATTGCTAGCCGAACGATTAACAATTCTTGAGGATCGAGCAACAATTAGCCATGCTGCTAAAGATGTCTTCCGAGTATACGACTTAGATGGAGATGGCTTCATTACCCGCGAAGAGTGGGCAGGCACCGATGCCGTATTTGATGCCCTAGATGCCAACCATGACGGCAAAATTACCCCTGAAGAGATGGCTTGTGGCTTAGGAGCAGCATTCCACCTAGCCACCGTTTAAGCCGCAGATCCTCGTAGAGACGTTCCGGCGGAACGTCTCTGACTTGGTTATGCCTAAAGTATGAGTGTGCAAAAATACTTCACATTTTTTGCTCTAAGTATTGGCTAAGCTGAGACTAGGAAAGAAACTCGAGGAGCAGGTTTCATGAATGCTGTTTTTGGGGATAGCTTAAAACGCCCCGCATGGCAAATAATTGTCATGTTTGCTTTAGGTTTATGGCTCAGTGGCAGTCTGCTTTTAGACTTGGTAATTATGCCCGGTCTGTGGACGGCTGGCATGATGACTCAAGCCAGTTTCGCGACAGCAGGTTATTCCATTTTCTGGATTTTTAACCGCATCGAGTTACTCTGTGCTGCCGTTGTATTAGCCAGTGTCTTAGCCCTGCGCGGCACTTCTCATCTTTATCATCACGTCAGACGCTGGTCTATTTTGTTATCGGTGCTTTTGCTGGCAATCGCCCTCATTTATACATACATAATGACGCCGCAGATGAGCGCCTTGGCAATCCAACTCAATCTCTTTGAGCCAGTAACGGGAATGCCAACGGGGATGGTTGAGATGCATGAAGGATACTGGGTGCTAGAAGCTCTCAAGTTTCTTGCAGGTGCCACAGTACTAAGCTGGTGTTATCACGATTCTCATCATCTTGCCTGATGAGAGGTTGATCAAAGTCAGCCCACCAGTCAGCCCGCCAGGGGTTTAAACCCCTGGCTAATAGCTGAAGTCCATTGAAATGGACTAAAATTTTTTCTCAGTCCATTTCAATGGACTTCAGCTGTTAGGCCGGAACTTGAGTTCCGGACGGGATATCGGGCAAGCTTGAGAATAGCCCAACCCAATCCCCAAATTCCCTCAATTAATCATCTCTCGACAACGAGCAACGCTGCACTGTCTCCGATCCTTGCCGCACTCCCCTCAATTGGCGAATAGCTACTTCCATTTCGCTCAAGTCTTCTTGCAAACCACAATACTGAACCTGGATAGCCTGTAGTTCCTCTGCCTCAGTCTCCTTCCTCGCTTCTAACTGACGGAGTTGAGTTTGAGAGGCAGTAACGTTCTGTTCCGAGGTGCGGATTTCAGCTTGCAAGGAACTTAGGCGCTGTTGTAATGTCTGTTGCTCTTTGCGGGAGGTTGCCAGCCGTTCTTGAGAAGTTTCGATTTCTCCCCGCATAGCACTCAGTCTGGCTTCTAAGCTTTGGCGTTCAGTTTTGAGAGCTTCGACTTCTACCTGTGCTTTTTTAATATCTTCGCGAACAACAACTAATCGTTGTTCCGATTGCCGGACTTGGGTTTGGGAGGTTTCGAGACGTTCTTGGGAGGTTTCAATTTCGGTGCGCACGCTAACCAGGCGTTGTTCTAAGCTTTGACGTTCCTTATTAAGGGATGCAATTTCTACTTCCCTTTTTTTGATGTCTTCGCGAATGGCAACTACTCGTTGTTCTGATTGTCGTATTTCGGTGCGGGAGGCTTCTAGGCGTTCCTGGGAAGTTTTGATTTCCCCGCGCACGGCATCTAGTCTGGCTTCTAAGCTTTGACGTTCAGTTTTCAGGGCTTCAACTTCTACCTGTGCCTTTTTAATGTCTTCGCGGATAGCAACTAACCTTTGTTCCGATTGGCGGACTTGGGTTTGAGACGCTTCGAGGCGTTTTTCTGAGGTTTCAATTTCCCCACGTACAGATACTAGTCTGGCTTCTAAAGTTTGGCGTTCCTTCTTGAAGGATTCCAGATCTGCCTGTACGGTTTTAATTTCTTCTCGTAGTGCCACCAACCGTTGCTGGGATTGCCGTATTTCAGTACGAGAAGTTTCAAGTTGGACGCTTACCGTCTGGCTTTCAGTCCGCAGGGTAACCAGTTTCTCTTCAGCGGTGCGGATATCGCCTTGCAGCGCGACTAGTCTTTGCTGGGAGGTGCGCAATTCAGCGCTAGATTCTGTGCTGGACTCTCGATCAGTTTTAAGGGCTGCTACTAATGCAGTAACTTCAATATCGTCAGCATTGAAACTGGCGGATTTTTCCAAAGAGGCGATCGCATCTTGGTAACGTTCTAATCGATAGAGCGCCAGCCCTCGCTGTTTCCAGGCTAAGGCGTGTCGGGCGTCAATTTCAATAGCCCGATCGCAACTGGTAATTGCCTCTTGATATCGACGAAGTTGATAGAGTGCAGTGGCGCGATCGCTCCAAACCTCCGCATTCCTGCTATCCACCTTCAGTAGTTGATCGTAGAAGGTGATCGCTTCATCATACCGTTGCAGATTATGGGTTAGTACCTGAGCAATTTGTTTGGGAACGACTGTCTTGACTAGTTGTTGCTCGTAGTCCGATACAGCTTGCAACGATAGTACCTGCTTCCATGAGGCGATCGCAGCGTCGTAGCGTTTCAGTTTATAAAGAGCATTCCCTTTTTCGTACCACGCTAAGAGATAATTGGATTTAATTTTAATGGCTTCATCGTAGGAAGTAACGGCAGATTCATACTGGTCTAGTCTGCTGAAGGCCATACCGCGCCAATACCAAGCCAAAAATGAGTCTGGCTTGAGTTTTACAATCTGGTCTAGGGCAGCGATCGCCTCACGATACTTACCAATGCCTTGCAACTCGCTCACTTGTTGCAATAACTGCTCCACAGTTCTCGCTTGTGCGGTAAGGTTTTCAGTTAAATTAGAACGGGGATCAATATCAGGCTGGTTAACTAGAGTTTGGGCGTTAGCACTAGCTATGCTAGCAGTCATCACAGCAGCTAACGCTACTGTTACCTGAAACGGTAAATTGTTCATCTCACTCCTCAACTACTCTGGGAAATTAATCCTAGCTATTACGTGTTATGGAAATTCCGCTGTAACTCTATCGAGTTTTTCGGAAGTTTCCACCACCATTTCCTGCTAAATCGCCAAGAATTAGCAGAATTCTCCTCCTCGGAGGTAATTTACCTTTACCATAGAAAGGTTAAATATGATATAAATACGCTGCTAGGGGTATATCTAGAGCCAATACAGCGCTGTGATGCCAAAAACCCTGATTTTAGACAGGCTTTAGGTTTTGTTTGTTGTCTAACCGTTCTACCATAACCTTTAATATCTTTTTGGATGATAAAAATATTAAATACAATTCCGAATAGTGATAGACAAAATATATGTCATTAATATTCTGGCTCTATCGAGTGAGGGCGGGTTTTATACAAAGGTTATTAGTTAAATTTCCCATTGCATGACTAAACCCACCCTTATATTAGAAATCTTGCCCTTAGGAATAAGGCTTGGTTAAATTAGCGCAATAGCTATCGCTCACAACTATAGAGTTAGAGGATATCTTTGTTACTTTACGTTCCGATGAAGGAGACTGGATTTGTTTTTCTGGATGCATGACAATCTGCTTACAAACCACTTGATTGCTGCCGGGATATGCAAAGCTCCAGGTATAAAATTCTGAATCACTGAGAGTCGCTTGAGCTGGAGCTATGGTTAAGGTAGTTAGTAGTACCAACTCCGCAATAACTAGAGCTACTGTTACGATTTTCAGCATCGATTATCTAAGCCTTGTGACTTTAAATTGAACTCGATACCTGAAATTATAGGCAATTCCCGACAGAAGTGACAAGAAAGCTGGAAAGGTTACAGGGTGTAGGGTTTGGGATGTAGGGTGTAAAGGGTAATCGGTAATCGTACAACAANNACCAATTACCAATTACCAGACTAGTTGCCCTAATGAATGGATGACTCCAGTAATTGCAGAATTCGCTGGAGGGGGATTCCCACCCAATCCGGACGGTTGTTGAGTTCGTAGCCTAACTCATAGACAGCTTTCTCAAACAGATAAGCGTCTAAAAGTACTTGCAACTCTTGGTCAGTCTGAGGAATGAAAGGCCGACCCGCAGCTGTAGATATATAGGTCTTGAGGAAGGTCTTGCTTACCCACGAGTACCAGAATTCAGCCCATTGCTCCATTACTGGTAGCTGCTCCTCTCGGATCATCCCGTTTTCCACTTCATTGCGCAAGCCTAAGGTGATGGCATAGTGGAAAGATTGCAGCATTCCAGCAACATCCCGTAAAGGCGATCGCTTCATCCGCCGTTCGCTCAAAGGACGGGCGGGTTCTCCCTCAAAGTCAATGATAATCAAGTCCTTACCCGTGTAGAGTACTTGCCCTAGATGGTAGTCGCCATGAGTGCGAGTGCGCACCACCGTAATTTTTTGGTTGAGTATGGCTTTAAAACGATCCATAATCCGCTCTTGGCGATTTAAGACCGTTTGAGCCAAGGGTTGGATTTCCGGTGGCAGGGCAGACAGCCGCTTTTTCAACAAGATCAAAACCTGTCCCGCCAGGTTGCGCATGTACTGATAGACCGAACGCTGGTAGAAAGAAGAAAATGGCTCTGGTGCAAAGTCAGGATTTTCTAGATCGGACGATAAGGCGATATGCAATTGGGCAGTGCGCTTTGCCAAAAGTTGAGCCGTATCCAGGTAGGAAACGAGCAGGTCGTAACCAAAGGGAACAGCTCCACCTGCCTGCACATCTACAATATTAGGAGATAACAGTTCTGTCTGGCGTTGATCCGATCCGGGTAATACCATCACTCGCTCGAAGTAATCTCGCAGAGCATCAAGGGTGTAAGCCCAGGCATCTCGCGTATCGGGAATAAACTGGTGTAGTATCCCCATAGAGATGGTATCTCCTTCTTTACTCCGGTACTCTAGCGCTCCGGCAATAGGGGTGAAATGTTCCAGGACTTTTTTCTCGGTGAGAAAACGCCCGATTTCTAAGTCAGGGTTGATCCCTTCCTCGACTTTGCGGAACATTTTAAGGATAAAGCGATCGCCATACACTACAGAAGTATTACTCTGTTCTCCTCGGAGTAAATTTGGTTCGAGTTCGGTGGGGGAAGTTTCTAACCCGACAGAAGTTGGGGAACCCATTACTGCCGCAGGTTTCACGCTCATTACCTCTTCAAGCGCATCAGTAGCTGTGGCTACCAGAGTTCCTGCCTGTCCCTCATAGTGACTCTGGTGCATGATGGCATCTAAGGGAAATGCTAAAAAGTTCTTATCCCCTACGGCGTCGTAGAGTACGCCAATTTCCTCTTTCCCCTGAATTTGAAGATAGGCGACTATCTGTTCGGAGTGAATGCTATAGCGATCGCTACCTAAATCGTTCCCGTGACCGTAAGCTAAGGGCAGGACGTACATTTCGGGAGTGCCCTCAGTGTACTCTAACTTCAGAAAAATCAGGTTCATCTCCGTTTCTTTGTAGGAAACTGGGATGACTTCTTTGATATCTGCGGTTTGAACGATCCGTGCCTTACCGCCAAACCAGCGACGGCTATACAGATAACTTGGCAGGAGTGAAGCGACAGAGGCTTTTAACTCAGGTTTAACAAAAACATCCTGCCAATTGCCACTGACAACTAGAGTCGGTGGTTGGAGATGAGATCGGGGTGTCTCAAGGAGGCTGTGTTGTAACTGGAGGGTAAACCAGTAAAAGGCGTGGGGGCCGAGACTGAGGAAATAGGAGGACTCACCAATGGCCGGAAATTCGGTGCGTCCGAATATTTCTACGGGCACCATACCTTTGAAGGCAGATAAATCTAATTCCACGCTTTGGACGAAGCGGGATAAGTTCGCCACTACTAAAATATGCTCTCCGGCATAGGTGCGGGTGAAGGCCAGCACTTTGCGGTTATCGGGGTGCAGGAATTCAAAGGTGCCGCGACCAAAGGCTTGGAAACGTTTGCGTGTCGCAATCAGGCGTTTCATCCACCACCACAGCGCACTAGGGTTAGACTGTTGGGTTTCGACGTTCACCGCCTCGTAGTGATATTCTGGGTCAACAATCGGTGGCGCATAAAGCTTTTGCGGGTTGGCACGAGAGAAACCACCGTTGCGATCGCCACTCCACTGCATGGGGGTACGCACGCCGTTGCGATCGCCCAAATAAATGTTATCGCCCATGCCAATCTCATCCCCGTAATAAAGCACGGGCGTACCAGGGAGAGACAGCAATAGGGCATTCATCAACTCAATGCGGCGGCGGTTATTCCCCATTAGGGGAGCTAAACGGCGACGGATGCCTAGGTTAATTCTCGCCTGTCGGTCTTGAGCATACACCTTATACATGTAGTCCCGATCTTCATCACTGACCATTTCCAAGGTCAGTTCATCGTGGTTGCGCAAGAACAACGCCCATTGACAGTTATTGGGAATGTGAGGAGTCTGTTGCAGGATATCAATGATAGGGAAGTTATCCTCCATTTGGAGTGACATGAACAAGCGAGGCATCAGGGGAAAATGGAAATTCATGTGGCACTCATCCCCGGCCCCATAATAGGCAGCAGCATCCTCAGGCCATTGATTGGCCTCTGCCAAAAGCATCCGATTCGGAAATTTAGCATCAACGTGCGCTCTCATGCGCTTTAAGAACGCATGGGTTTGGGTTAAATTCTCGCAATTGGTGCCCTCTTTTTCATAAAGGTAAGGAACAGCATCCATGCGTAACCCATCAACCCCCATGCCTAACCAGAAATCAAGCACATCCAAGACTGCCTGACAGACTTCTGGATTTTCATAGTTTAAATCTGGTTGATGGGAGTAAAAGCGATGCCAGTAATAAGCTTTAGCGACTGGGTCCCACGCCCAGTTAGAGGTTTCAAAATCTTGGAAAATAATCCGCGCCTCTTTGTATTTTTCAGGAGTATCGCTCCAGACGTAAAAATCGCGCTCGTTACTTCCCTTCGGTGCCCTCCGCGCTCTTTGAAACCAAGGATGCTGATCGGAGGTATGGTTGACAATTAACTCAATAATTACCCGAATGCCCCGCTGATGGGCGGCATCTAATAAGCCTTGGAAGTCTTCCAAATTGCCATAAATCGGGTTAATACTGTTATAGTCAGCCACATCATAGCCATCATCCCGCAGCGGTGATGGAAAAAACGGCAGCGTCCAAATAGCCGTAACTCCCAAGTCTTGCAGGTAATCTAGCTTCTGGGTCAGCCCCTGGAAGTCTCCAATCCCGTCACTATTACTATCGGCAAATGCCCGAATCGGCACTTCGTAAATAATAGCGTCTTTAAACCACAAAGGATCGTCTTTGATTGTCATGGTAGATGGTTGTTTGTTGTTTGTTGTTTGTTGTTTGTTGTTTGTTGTTGGTGATGGGTGATGGGTGATGGGTGATGGGTGATGGGTGTT
>DNXU01000545.1:0-1582 GCA_003505715.1 Cyanobacteria bacterium UBA8803
AACAACCAACAACCAACAACAGTAGTATTGTAAGTGGCGATTTGTAACAATCCCATGAGCAATAGTTACAGCGTTCGCAATCCTCGGACTGGAAAAGTTGATTATTGGATTACGCCACCGACACCGGAGCAACTGAACATACAGTGCAGCCGCTTGCGGGAGGCTCAGATTGATTGGCAGCACAAGGGTCTAGAATGGCGAATTGAGGTGTTGCAAGCGTGGAAGCAAGCCTTGTTATCTCAAAAAGATGACCTAATTCAGGCGTTGGTGGCCGATACGGGGAGATGGTCGGTATCGGTGATGGAGTTTGACTCGCTCATCTTTAGTAGAGATCGCTGGTGTAGGTTAGCGCCGGAACTGCTATCGGTTGAGGAGGAAAAAGTCACGGCCATTCCCTTCATCAACATGAAAAATGAGTGCGTGCCGTACTCCTTAGTTGGGGTGATCAGTCCTTGGAATTTTCCGCTTTTACTTTCTGCGATCGATACCATCCCTGCCTTGCTAGCAGGTTGTGCAGTTGTAGTCAAGCCGAGTGAATTTACCCCTCGCTTCATTCAACCTCTTTCAGAAGCGATCGCCTCCGTCCCCCAGTTGCAGCATATCTTGGCCTATTTTGAGGGGACAGGCGATACAGGTGCAGCTTTAATCGAATGTGTAGATCTAGTCTGCTTTACCGGGAGTGTGGCAACGGGCCAAAAAGTGGCCGAGGCAGCGGCAAGGCACTTCATTCCAGCCTTTTTGGAATTGGGAGGGAAAGATCCAGCCATTGTCTTGGACTCAGCAGACTTAGACTTAGCCACCTCAGCCATCTTATGGGGTTCCGTAGTGAACGCCGGACAATCCTGCCTCTCGATCGAACGGATTTATGTAGCTGAAACTATTATTGAACCGTTTGTCGAGCAATTAGTCGAAAAGACACACCACCTTAACCTCTGCTATCCCTCGCCTGCCGATGGCGAAATTGGACCCATTATTACCGAACCTCAAGCTGAGATTATTAAAGACCACCTCCAGGATGCCGTGCAAAAAGGGGCAGTAGTGTGCTGTGGTGGAGGGGTAGAAGAACTGGATGGGGGTTTGTGGTGCCGTCCTACAGTGCTGACTCATGTCAACCACTTGATGAAGGTGATGACTCAAGAAACCTTCGGCCCAATTATGCCCGTGATGCCCTTTTCTACCCTTGAGGAAGCCGTGGAGCTGGCAAATGATACCATTTATGGGCTGAGTGCTGCTGTGTTTGCGGGTTCAGAAGCCGAAGCCCTAGCAGTTGCCAGCCGTCTTGATGTTGGTGCCGTCAGCATTAATGATGCTGGATTAACCGCCCTCGTCCACGAAGCTGAAAAAAATTCCTTCAAATTTTCCGGCCTAGGGGGGTCACGCATGGGGCCGGCTGCTCTCAAACGGTTTATGCGCAAAAAAGCGTTTTTAATTAAAACTGAGCCTGTCCGCGATCCTTGGTGGTTTAGATAATTATGGTGCGTTAGCATAGCATAACCCTCTTTTGTCACTTTGGGGAAATTCGGCGAATTTACGCTGTTTCAGCCTACGAAAAATCAAGGTTTTACCCCAGTTTGACAGAAGA
>DNXU01000545.1:1605-2449 GCA_003505715.1 Cyanobacteria bacterium UBA8803
CGCGTGGAGCGCGCAGGTCATCCCTCATCCCTCATCCTTCCGCCCTCTCCCTATTTTCCAAATAAATTAAAAGAGAATTGGCTATGTCTAGTATCCGAGATGAAATGCCCGTACTGGTTCGGCATGAAGGTGACTGGGTAGGAACGTATACCTTAGTCGATACTCAGGGGAATATCCTTGACAAGCATAATTCCCATTTAACCTGTCAGTTTCCCACAGAAGGTTCCTATTCCTATTACCAAATTAATCGATATCACTGGTCTGATGGCAAGCGTGAGGAGCATCAGTTTCCAGGAATGTATCGAGATAAAGCGCTTTGGTTTGATACCGAACGCATTGAAGGCAAAGTATGGGAAGTGGATGAGGCCACTATTATTTTGCACTTTACCTACAAGACAATGCCCGATATGTATTTATATGAAATGATTCAGATTAGCCCCTGTAATAACTATCGGGCGCGGACTTGGCACTGGTTCAAGAATAATCAAATTTATCAACGGACTCTGATTCAAGAAGAGCGGCAGCAAGTTTAAGGATAGGGAAGAGGGAATGGGAAACGGGAAATAGGGAATAGAGTCTTTGTAGTAGGCATTTTAGTGCTTGACAATAAAATATCTCAAAGCACTAAAGTGCTTACTACAAACCTCCTATTCCCTATTCCATATTCCCTCTCTCCTCACTAACCTGCGCTTTACAAATAGCTTTAAGAACTTGTAACAACCGGACAGCGCTTTCTGTATCCATCAGATTCAGCAGTGGCATCTGTTGATACGTTGGGTGATTTCCCTGCCGGATTAAGACAAATAGATACTGCATACCATCCCACCTTCCGCACCCTGTACTG
>DNXU01000545.1:2463-6461 GCA_003505715.1 Cyanobacteria bacterium UBA8803
TTTCTCTTAATTGGTTTACCCTGAGCATAGTCGAAGGTTTACCCATTCCCCATTCCCCATTTGCGTGAGGTCTATTGTGTCTCAAACTCCGGTGCTGGATAAAGCGATCAAAAACGTGCGTGTGGTGCGTCCTCACCAACCGTCAGTTGAACGCCTCGACCTAGGAATTAAGGACGGCAAATTTACCACCATTGCACCCGATATCCCTCCAGACCAAGCCAAAGAAGTGTTTGATGCCCAAAACTTGCTAGGTTTTCCCGGTGTCGTTGATGCCCACATGCATATCGGCATCTATCAACCCCTCGATCAAGACGCCGTCAGTGAAAGCAAGGCAGCTGCGATGGGTGGAGTGACTACCAGCTTGAATTATATCCGCACGGGTCAGTATTACCTGAACAAAGGCGGCTCTTACCAAGAGTTTTTCCCAGAAGTTTTGGCTTTATCCCAAGGTAATTTTTTCGTAGATTACAGCTACCATATCGCACCTATCAGTAGCGACCATATCGATGAAATGCAGTTCCTTTTCGAGGAGTATGGTATCTCGTCGTTCAAGATTTTTATGTTTTACGGTGGTTACGGCCTCCACGGTCTGTCAGACCAGCAAAACCTCTTCTTGATGATTAACAAAGAGGAGCGCTATGACCTTGCCCATTTTGAATTTATCATGCGCGGTCTGACCAAGCTGAGGGAACGCTACCCCCAAGCTAAGGATTGCATCAGTCTCAGCCTGCACTGTGAAGTGGCTGAAATCTTGAATGCTTACACTAAAATTATCCAGCAAGACAGTACGCTGACAGGTTTAAAAGCTTACAGTGCGGCTCGTCCCCCTCATTCCGAAGGGCTAGCTATTTGTATAGCCTCCTATCTTGCCCACGAGACTAACTGTATTAACATTAATCTACTGCATCTGAGTTCTCGCAAAGCCGTAGAAGCAGCGCTGATGATGCAAACGGCTTTTCCCCATATCAACGTGCGGCGGGAAGTAACCGTCGGACATTTATTACTAGATGTAGATACCCCTGCTGGTCTCCGTGCCAAAGTCAACCCACCTATTCGCTCTCGCGAGGATGTTGAATACCTCTGGCAAGCTGTACTCAACCGCCAGATCGACTGGATAGTGAGCGACCATGCCTGTTGTGCTGCGGAAAAGAAAGTGAGTTTGCACTATCCTAACAATATCTGGCTAGCCAAAGCAGGCTTCGGTGGCACGGAATACCTACTTTCGGGCGTATTTAGCGAAGGGAGCAAGCGGGGGATGTCCTACAATCATATAGCAGAGTTATTGTCCTGGAATCCAGCTCAGCGCTTTGGTTTGTTTGAGAAAGGGGATATTGCAGTTGGCTACGATGCCGACTTAGTACTGTTAGACCCTAATGAAAGCTTTATTGTTCGCGCTGATGAGTCAGAGTCACAGCAAGGCTATACCCCCTTCGAGGGCTTGGAGTTAACGGGACAGGTCAAAAGCACGTTCTTACGGGGTAACTTAATTTACGATAAAGGTCAAATTCTAGGTTCTCCCACCGGACGCTATCTGAAGCGACCCTATGGAGTGGGAGCATAAATCAATGGGGAATGGGAAATGGGGAATGGGGAATAGGGAATGGGGAATAGGGAATAGGGAATAGGGAATAGGGAATGGGGAATGGGTAATTGTACAAGAAGTTGGCTTTTTCCCAACAACCAACAACCAACAACCAACAACCAACAACCAACAACCAAAGGTATGAGTCAAAATAACCTACCTCCTGTTTGGAATAGAGTGGGGAAACATGCAGTGTTTCCCGAAGCCAATCATGACGAAATTGCTCGCTATAATTTTCTGGCTAATTTAAACCGTCACTTAGCTAGCGTCGTAGCTCCTGGCAATAAAATCGCCTATGAAAAGCGCGTTCGTCCGCAGTTTCAACAGGAATGCGATCGCGACTTAGCAACGCGGCAAGAGGTGCATGAAGCCATGAAGAAAGATCCTTACTATCAGACTTGGAGCGCCTTGCGCAGATCGGCTATGGAAATGAGGCAACAAGCAGGTCGTGCAGTGGTATTGCGTCAGGCTCAGGAACTAACCGAAAAAGCCAACCGTTTAAATCAGGATAAAGATACCCTTAAACTCAATCCAGACCTAGAAATTCCCCATTATATTCAGGCAGTAGATCATCATTGTATGCCAGGGAGTTACTACACGGAACTGATAGAGGGAGACGTAACACCTGCTGCTAATTACGATTCTGGGTTATTTGTGACCACCGCTGGGTTACTCGGACGTATGAGCGATGGCGGAGGGAAAGCTATTGCCCAGTGGCTCAAAACTGAATATCCTGAATTTCAACCCCAACGCATCCTGGACATCGGCTGTGGCTTGGGTCACAACGTAGTCCCGATCGCACAAGCCTATCCCGATGCTGAAATCATTGCCATCGATGTAGCTGCTCCCATGTTGAGATACGGACATGCTCGCGCTCAAGACCTAGGCGTAAACAACATCACCTTTATCCAGATGGATGGTACAAATACCGGATTTGCCGATGAATCCTTTGATTGGATTCAAACCACCATGTTTTTACACGAAACCTCCTACAAAGCTATCCATCGCATCCTAACAGAAATTTATCGCCTGTTAAGAAGAGGCGGTTTTACCCTTCATATCGAACAGCCACAATACACTAAAGATATGCCTTTGTACGAGCAATTTATCCGAGATTGGGATGCCTATTACAACAACGAACCATTTTGGTCTACGATGCATGATATAGATGTTAAAGAACTCGTGACAAAAGCAGGATTTAAGGAGGAGGCGTTCCTCCAAATAGGTGTCAAAGCTGTAAATGACATAGAAGAAGGTCAGCAATCCAATGAAACAGTAGAAGATTACGGTCGTTTACCTGCCTGGAATGTTTTTGGAGCTTGGAAATACTAGAGTTTTCAAGCAGAAGTCCAGGAATTTAGAGTATACTGATTACTTTTCCCGAAGCCCCCCAGGAGTTTAAACTCATGGCTTATAGCTCAAGTCCATTGAAATGGGCTAAAAAGCAATTTAGAGAAGTTCAAGCAAATTCTTTTCTCCTGAACTACTACATTCTTCTGTTTACTATCAAAATCAAAAATTTATGCCAACTATTGATGACTTCTTGTTAGCAAATATTAAGAGTAAAGGCAAACGTCCTTATTTCTTTGACGACCCTGCCGTTGAACGGGTACTCAATATCACTATGGCTGTAGCTATGGAACATGCCGTTACTCGCGAGCGCTTGGATACGATTGAGCGCCTGCTAGCAGCTAAAGGTATACTCAGCCAAGCAGAAATTGACGCTTACGAACCAGATCGCACTGCCGCTGAACAACGCCAGCAATGGCAAGCCCAATATATTGCTCGCATTCTGCGGATCGTCCAGCAGGAATTGGAAGCGTTAGAACATCCGGAACAAAACCAAGATATAGCAGATATCGCCGAAGAACTCGGACATACCTAACAACTATAGCTAATTGAAGATGAAAACAGTCATCGACCAAATTGATAGCTTTTTTAGCGCTATCCTGCGGAAAGAAGTAGAGCTTATTTGCCAGAATTACGTTCCTGATGAAAGTACTTATGTCTTTGTAGAAGGGCCTCGATACTCTACTATTGGCTATACCAATATAGCCAAAGGGTGGCAGGATTTTTGCAATTCTGTACTACAGTTAGAAAGTATCGAGTGGGTGGAAGGCCCATTTCATCAAGAATCCGGAACTTTGGCTTGGGTAGCGGGAATGATGGTGCTAACAGTAGCTGTGAAAGGTCAACGCCTACAACAAACATTTCGAGCTACTTTTGTCCTGCACAAAAATGAATTAGGCGGCTGGCAAATTCGGCACGAACATATTTCCAGCCCGCTAGATGACCCTTATGGCATCGGCGATTGGTTGCAAACAGGCGAGGGAGGTTGAGTGCAAACAGATATAGGACTTACGCAAACGCCCCCCTAACCCCAAGGCTAATTCATAGTCATAGCTAGAAAATTCCT
>DNXU01000542.1:0-5061 GCA_003505715.1 Cyanobacteria bacterium UBA8803
GCAAGCCTGAGTAGTTTATTCAAAACTGGTTACGGTTCCAGAAGGATTTCACGAATGGGTTCTTTAACTAGCGTAAATACAAAGGAGGGGTTGAAGTTGTGATTAACGGCAGAACGACCATGAAGGTAGCTCCCTGTCCTTCACCCTGGCTTTCGACCTGAATGTCTCCTCCGTGTAGCTCTACCAATTGCCGCACGATTGCCAGCCCTAATCCCAGTCCTCCATGCTTGCGTGTGTTTGAACTATCCGCCTGCCGGAAATAGTCAAAAATATGTGGGAGAACATCTGCTCGAATCCCCTGTCCTGTATCGCTGACTTGAATCCTTGCCTCTGCATTTTGCTGTTCCAATCGGATTTCAACCTGCCCGCATTCAGGAGTGAACTTAACCGCGTTCGAGAGCAAGTTCTCTACAACTTGTCGCAGGCGATCGCCATCTCCAGAAACCTGACCAACTGTGTCATCCAGGTAAGAGTCTAGCTGAATGGACTTAGCATCGGCTTCAGGTTGCACGGTTTGAATCGCGGTTTCAATCACTGGTTTTAGATCAACAGGATGTTTATTCAATAGCAGCTTGCCGCGCAACAGACGAGAAATGTCTAGCAGATTCTCAATCAGTTGAGTCTGCAAACGGGCATTGCGCTGGATCGTTTCCAGGGCACGAGCAGTAATCCTTTCATTAAACTGGCGAGTTCGCAGTGCCTCTGCCCAGCCCAAGATAGAGTTTAGGGGGGTGCGAAGCTCATGGGAAACGATCGCTAAAAACTCATCCTTTAAGCGGTTGGCTTGCTCCAATTCTTCTGCCTGACGCTGAAGGGCATTTAAGGCAATTTGTAGCTCTCGCCGCCGCAAGCTGACTTCTTCTACCAAAGCTTCCAAATCCTGGTTTTGGCTAGCAAGCTCCTGTTGTAATAAGTCCCGTACTCGCTTAATCGCAATTAGATTACCCACTCGCGCCTTTAACTCTTCAACAGAGAAGGGTTTCATCAGATAGTCTTGAGCACCTTGCCGCAGCAGTTGCACTCGCAGTTCATCATCGGCTTTGGCGGTTAACATTATCACGGGAGTGGTATCCAGTTCTGGATGCGTTCGGAGTTGCTGAACAAGCTGAGGGCCGCTGAGGTAAGGCATCATCACATCACTGAGAATCAGATCAGGCTGAAGGGAGATCGCCTGCTCCAGTCCCTCTTGCCCATTGGCAGCCGTAGCAGTGCGATACTCGGTTGTCAGCGTCGTCGTGATGAACTGATTCATCTCTGGGTTATCTTCCACCACCAGCACTAATGGTTTTCCGGTGGCTTGTTCCTGCTGGGGATAGTCAACTTGGCGAACGGTGCGAAGTTCTTCGACCATTAGGCTTGCCACGTCTTCGCGCTGCTCTAATGCAACGGCTGGAGTAGTCACGACAGCACTAGGGGGTGCCATCAGGGGTAGCTCAACCGTGAATTGTGCGCCGCCTTCAGGAGCATCGCTCACACCAATTGTCCCTCCCTGGAGTTCAACAAATTCTTTGGCGATCGCCAGCCCTAAGCCTGTGCCACCAAAGCGACGAGTAGTTCCTCCTTCCCCTTGACTAAACCGTTCAAAAATAGCTTCGCGTAGCTCAATGGGTACACCTGGTCCGCTATCTTGCACCGAAAGAATTACGCGATCGGATTGAGTTTGCGAACTGGTTGAAACATCATCGGTAGAAGTCGTCTCAGCTTGAGCGGTTTCCAACGCGCAACGAATTGTGCCACCGTTGGGAGTGAATTTAAACGCATTGGAAATCAGGTTCAGAAGAATTCGCTGAACTTTTGCTGCATCAATTTGAGCAGACAAAGACGCTGGTGCATCAATAGTTAAGGTAATACTCTTTTCCTGTGCCAAGCCATCAAAATTGGCAGCAGTGAGACGCACCAGTTGAGCTAAGTCAACTTGCGCGTAGTTTACTGTTATCCTACCCGCTTCTAGCTTAGAGACATCGAGCAGATCATTAACTTGCTTCAGCAATAGGCGAGCATTGCGATCGACAATTTCTAAGTCACGATGGTGATCTTGGCTCAAGTCTCTATTGTTAAGCAGTTTCTCAACCGGACCTAGAATCAAGGCAAGTGGCGTGCGGAGTTCGTGGCTGACATTGGCAAAAAACTGGGTCTTGAGCTGGTCAACTTCCTTAAGTTGCTCATTCAGTGCCTCTAACCGATGATTGGCGATTTCCAGATGCGATCGCCGTTCCTCAGAAAGTTTGGCAGATTCAACCAGGGCTAATGCTTGGGGAACCAGAAACGGCAGGATGCTCGCTGTGGTGACTGAGGCGATCGCCGTTACCACTTTCAATGCTCCAGAGAGCCAATAGGTTGGGTGCCATAATGTCCACACATCCATGAAGTGGGTACTACCACAGGCAACAATGAAAGAGCCAAACGCCAAAAACATCCATTGAAACGGAATTTCCTGGCGTGTTTTGTAAACCAGATAGGCTAGAGTTCCTGAAATGGCAACATAGGCGAGGGCAATCAGGGAGTCTGAGATGACGTGCAGCCACACCAGCCCCGGCTTCCATAAATAACAATGTCCGTGGGGAATAAACCCGTTTACTGCTAATAGTGAGTTCCACCACTCCGGAAAGACTAGCAAGAGCGTGAGTGCAACAACGAGCGATGCCACACCATAATTCAGGTTATTTCGATTAATGCCTATCATCAGTTTTTGAACCCAGGAACTCAGTCTCTTACTTCTTCTGTAACTATTGTCACGTGTAAGCTCCTGATTCAGCTTGACTGAGACTAAGTAATAAGTACTGCGGGAGGTAGAATTTTGATTGCGTCGGACGTGAAACAACAATCGTTCTGGTTGAAGCCGAAATTGACCTATTAGAGAATGATAAATTTAATTGTCTGGCAACTGCTTAGCTCCGATGAACAGGTCAAAAACAACCAAGCCGACTAAGGAGAGCAAGCATTTTGCTTGAACTGCAAAAAGGCTTTAATTCTTGCCAGCAGCTTATCAAACTCGATCGGTTTGCGAATAAAATCATTGGCACCCAGAGCTAATCCCTGAATGTCATTTGCATCCTCGTGAGCGGTCACTAGCAAAATCGGTATAAACGGTATGCTCGAATTCTGACGAATTTGTTGGGTGACTTCGTACCCATTCAGGTCAGGCATCATCACATCCATCAGAATGAGATCGGGTGGTGAATCTGCGACTTTCGCTAAGGCTAAGTTCCCATTATCTGCCGTATCAACCTCGTATCCTTCTGCTTCCAAGACGGTTTGTAGCAGAAATAAATTATCGCTAAGGTCGTCTACTAGAAGGATACGAGAAGCTGGAGAGTCACACACAGTGAAGAATTTTAAAAGATGGGGCAAGATAAACAATAAAGCCTTGCCCATTATTCCTCATTGAGCAGGATGTTCACCTCATACTTAAGATAGAGTTATTTCATTATGGTGACAGTCTCACTGAGTTTAATACACTGCCAAGACGTATCGATTTGTTCAAGGGATTGTCCAAATCATACAGGAAAAGAAGCGAAACCGCGTCTGTTTACAGCGCGGTGTAGCAACCTTTCAGAATCCCCCGTGTTTCCAACCGGGGGAGATGTCAAACACTATCGGTCACGCTACTAAAATTAAATGCCCTCACCCGCACTCCCGGCACAACGCTGCTACCAAAACGCTGCACGGTACTTAGAGCATCGACATCCCGCAGCATATCTGGCAAACTTTGGTTGAAGCGCAGGTTTTTGATCGGATAGGCAATTTGACCCTCCTCAATCCAGAAGGTGCCGTCGCGAGTCATGCCTGTAACCTCTAGGGTCTTGGGATTAACATAGCGCACGTACCAGGCACGGTTGACTAGAATCCCTCGTTCTGTCTGGGCAATCAGATCGGCCAAACTGTGCCCTGAACCAGTCATGACGATGGGAAACATAGACCCTGTGGGTCGCTTGTCCTGTTGCTGTGCCCAGTAACGGCTGTAGGATAGGGTTTGGGGAATACCATCTTTAATCACATCTAGGTAGTGATTGCTCAACCCATCTCCGAAACATGTACCTAACTGCAATAGGGGGTGAGCCGGATGGCGTTGGACTTGTACTAAGGGGCTAAACATCTGCTCGCCGACACGATTACTCCCAGTTTGCCCTGTCTCATCGGTACAGGACATAAACGATCGCCCTTCATCTGCTGCCCTAGCATCCATATTCCAGATCACCCAACCAAGCAATTCGGCAAAAGCTGCACCATCAAAAACAACCGGATATATCCCTGGACTAACCTCCCGAGGGCGACGGGATGCCAAGGCACGCTCAATCATTTGCTTAGTCAGGGATTCTATTGGCAACTGTGCTAGGGCAAAAGCCGTGCGCTGACTCCAACCCGAACCATCCTCAATTCTGGCCGTAAAGCTAAAATCTGCTTCAGTACCGCGATCGCAAGCTCGCAATCCCTGTGAGTTGCCCACTACTTGCAAGAAAGCTTCTGTACTCAGAGTACCTGACCCCTCGACCCCTGCCTGAGCAGCTAAAGCACAGACTCGCTGCACTATTTCTCCTCGTCTTAAGGGAGAGAGGGTTGCCGTCCTTTCATCGAAGGCAGGAAGGCGCTGTTCGTACTCTTGAGGTTCTAGTAACGGCACCCATTCCGGATCTTCCGGGGCAATGCGAGCCAGTTCTTCGGAACGGCGTATGGTTTCTTTTATTGCTTCTAAATCAAGTTCCGTAGTCGAAGCTGAAGCACTGCGCTTGCCAAAATAACTGGTAATAGTCAGTTTAAAGCGATTCTGATTAATATTTTGGCTAATCTGATTTTCTGAAAAGCGGCTGAGTGCAGACTCGCTGGAGCTTAAACTGACAAAGACGCCTTCAGCTTCAGATTGTTGAATGGCAGATTCTACCAGGGATAAGGCTTGGTCTTCACTGAGGAGAGTACAGGCTGTTGCTAGGGTCACGGAAGGAATAATTAATAATTGACAGTAAATGAAGAGGAATGATTTCTGGTTGCCATTCCGCATTCATTCATTGATGCTGCTCTCAGGATAGCGAAAAGCTGAGGCGGTGCGTTAGCGCAGCATAACGC
>DNXU01000542.1:5256-9176 GCA_003505715.1 Cyanobacteria bacterium UBA8803
CCTCATCCCTCATCCCTCAATTAGGAAATTCTATGCACAATCTGAAATGTAGAGAACTCTAGGCGGTGATTGCGATACCATCCAATTGTAGTCAGCATTACATAGATAAGCATGGAGCCAGATTCTCTACCAGCAGAGCTTATTCTGACGCACCCGCGTCAGACCCTTGGGAACGTTCAACTCGATTGGACTCCCCAACCCGGTCACTATCTTGACTTTGAAGGCCAAACTTATGCTGTTTTAGAACGCCGTCATCGCTATTTTCTCAAATCAGGGCGTTATCGACTGCATAAAATTGCCCTTTACGTCCAATCTGCCCAGCGTCCAACGGAGAAAAGTCTAATTGATGGATGCTGGGTAATTGGTGATGCGAGCTGTCGCTATAATGCTCGTTCTGAACTCATGCGTTGCGCCGTTAATCCGGAAGGCCCGTGCAGTTCTTGCCGCTTTTACGAACCTTCAGAAGCAGAACTTGACACCTGAGCGTTACCCAATACCTCTCCCACAGCTAAATGCATCCCATTGGCAAAGTCCCAGCCAGATTGAGTGCGTTTGCCAGCTAGCTGCACCTCTCGCAACAGCAGGTGCCCTTCCCCGGTTTGAATAATCGGGCCAATTCCCTTGGCAAGAGCGATCGCTTCTCCAGGACGCCCCGAATTCTGAGATAGAGAAGACCAAGTTTGCTCTAGCCGTTTTAACTTTGGGGGCAACTGGGAGAAGTAAGCGTCTCCCAGGGGAACAGTAGCGAGAATTTTCAGAGGCTGATCTCGAAATGAAGCCACACAATTTGGGATAAATCCCCGCACTTGATTGTGTAGCTCAATGGCAGAACGCGACCAATCTATACCATAATCTGACTTTTTAATCAAGGGGGCGTAAGTCGCTTGGGACTCCTCTTGAGGAATAGGTTGAATTTCTCGGCTTTCTAGCTTGAAGAGAGTTTCGACTAACAAATCGGCTCCCAAATTAGCGAGAGTCTCTGCTACTTGCTGAGCATTATCCAATAGTCCGATGGGCATCTCCGCCTTCAAAAGCATTGCCCCAGTATCCATCCCAGCATCCATTAGCATAGTGGTAATGCCCGTTTCTGGTTCGCCGTGATACAAACACCACTGAATGGGAGCAGCACCCCGATACTTGGGCAGAAGGGAGCCATGAACGTTGATACAACCTAAGTTCGGTATATCCAGGATCTCTTGGGAGAGAATCTGCCCATAAGCAACCACAACAAAGGCATCTGCTGCTGCTTGCCGCAGCTGACTCAGGGTTTCGGCGCTCTTTTTCACCCGCTGCGGTTGCCAAACTGGCAGGTTATGTGATAATGCCACTTCTTTCACTGGTGAAGATGAAAGTTGATTACCTCGTCCTCGACGCTTATCGGGTTGAGTTACCACACCCACCACTTCAATGTCAGGATGGTTTAACAAGCGCTCTAAAGTAGGAACGGCAAATTGAGGAGTACCAAAGAAAATAATTCTCATTACAAGATTGTATGGGGTGAGGGAGGGAGGGGGTGAGGGAGTGAGGGAGCGGGGGGGGAGTGATATCATGTCCCTACAGAATTATTTATCAACTTTTCTCATCTCCCCAACTCCCCCAGCTCCCTCACCCCCTCATCCTGCCTCCCTCTCCCTAATCAACAGCTATTTCAATGCGGCGGTTGCGCTGTCGGTTGGCGTCAGTATCGTTGGCTACGAGGGGGCGAGTTCCGCCGTAACCCACAACTAGCCAGCGATATTCATTACCTAAGGCGCGGGCGAAATATTGCTCAACTGCTTTGGCACGGCGAAATGATAGTTCTCGATTATCCTCGGCTTCACCATTGGTGTCAGTATAGCTGGCAATACGAATTGTACTTGAAGGGTAGTTGCGCAAGTCAGCAATGATTTTGTCTAAAATCAAGCCAGCTTCTGGGCGCAAAATGCTGTTGCTGCCATCAAATAAAACATCGCTGGGCAGCGTTACCTTCAATTTGTTGCTTGCTAAGAGAGACTCAGAAGAAGCAGCGCTGGATGTAGCACTATTGTTTCCCGGTGCTGCGGTATCTGGGCTGGGAGGTTTGATCCCCTGGAGTTGCAGATCGATCGCTTGCAGCCGCCTTTCTAGGGAGTCGTTGGGGCGACTGGTGCCGAGTTGGGTTTCGAGGGTGGCAACTTTCTCGTTCAATGCCTTAAGCTGGGTCTGCAACTGGTTTAACTGTTCTTGTACTTGCTGTCGCTGTACGGGGGTTAGCTGGAGAGGTGTTTCAGCAGGTTCTGCTCCTGCTGTTGGGCTGGGAGCGGGGGAAGCCACAGGAATTGGTTTGTCAAAATAAGACTGCATTTTGAACAGTAGGGGCTTCTCGGTATTGCGACTGGGATAGATGTTCGCAAGGACGATCCCCGCAATCAGGGCTAAACCCGCACCTACACCCAACAGGAGGAGCCGGAAAATAAAAACAAGTAACCACGAACTTCTCCTGGCTGATGGGTTAGGATTAGGGGATGTCTTATCTGCTGAATTAGCGGATTGGGTCACCGATTTTCCTGAATTGTATTCAGACCTTAGAAGAATAACACCATACAAGGTCTAATGCGATCGCACTACCTTGATACTATAGCGGTTCTGACTTGAGTGAAGTACCAGCATCTGGGTTTTTTGTTCATGGTTCATGGTTCACTAGCTAGAGTTAGTTGCCGACTAATGAATAATGAACGATGATCCTGGAATTGTATTCCCTCCAAGCGAGAACTGCTATAAATTCAGGGATGGGGAATAGGGAATTGGTAATTGGGGCAAGGGTACTCTTAAGGAATTTACCCATGACCAATTTCTCATGCTCCGTTACCGATTTTCCTATTTTCTGGCCGTCAAAGTGAAAACTTTCGTAAACGAAGGAGTTTATGGATTCTTAACTTGGTATACATAGACATAAGGAAAACTACCAAAGTTCCTTGGGCGTTGCTCCTCACACTAAAAGCCCCGTTTAGCAACCTCACCCTCTCGTACCAATGTTCAAAAGCATAGTCTGTTTACTAGGATGGTTTCGCAAGCAACCATACTCTCTCCTATTAGCACCCATGCTAGTAGTCCATACCCTATCTGCTCAAGCCGAACAGGTAAATATTCCTACAGGAGCCAGCCCATCATCGGTGTCTTCTTCCCAGCCCTTAATTGAAGTGCCTGAAGAAATAGCCCCCGACATGATTGAGACACAAGTACAAATTGATCCCCTAAATAGTCCCCATCCCGTACCATGGAACTGGGTGTTGGCAAGCCATGCTGAACTAACTGCTACAGAGACTGTTGGATTGCGCTACTATCGCAGCCAGTCTTTAGTGTCTCCAGATGGTAACTATGCTGCCTACAGCCGCCTACAGATGCAAGGGCAGCCGGAACTGTACAACAGCCGTGTTACAAGCATCATGTTCCTGGAAAATTTACAGACGGGAGATTTGCGAACCATCACCCCTAGTTCTCCCTTAGCTGATAATCCCTTGGTCAGTAGTGAAGCCGGGGATGTGCCAGGAACATTCGCCATTTTAATGCCTATTTCCTGGTCGCCGTCGAGCGATCGCCTATTGGCGCGACAGTTTGAAGGCATGTTTAATACAGGCGATGCATCTGATTACGCAGTCATTTGGGATCGCCAAAGCAATCAGGTTAGTACCTTAGCACCGCAGGGCATTGACTACACTAACGCCGTGCTACTCGGTTGGAGTCAAACCAATCCCGATCAAGTTCTATTTCGCGCTGGTGTATTAGGGGATGAAAACTGGCCAATTTTGGCTGTTGATTTCCATGGTGACACAGCACTCGCTTTTGAAGACGAACCCATTGTTTACGGTCAAGCGGTAAACCAAGTTTGGACAGGCCCTCAAGCAAGGTGGTAAGTTGTTGGTTGTTGGTTGTTGGTTGTTGCTTGTTGGTTGTTGGTTGTT
>DNXU01000542.1:9231-9389 GCA_003505715.1 Cyanobacteria bacterium UBA8803
GTTGTTGGTTGTTGGTTGTTAGATGGTAGGTAAATATTTCGTTTTAAATAGAGTTTTCAAATGGTTCGTGAACAGCAAAACTGCTGCAAGCCTTAATTTAAAAGGATTTTTGACATCTCAAATGAAAACCCTATAAACAAACCACAAATAACAAACCA
>DNXU01000542.1:9463-14530 GCA_003505715.1 Cyanobacteria bacterium UBA8803
CAAACAACCAACAACCAACAACAAACCACAAACAACCAACCACAACTTAACAAATTGGACGTTTGCCCGGTTTGACAGCATGAATGTACTCGCTACCAGAGGTGGGCCATCCTCTTTTGTACGCGGCTTCCTCTGGTTTGCCCCACCCTAGCTGTAAGATGATTTCTAAAAATTCAGAGTTGGCGTGTTTGGAGAGATTAGCCCATTCAGTTTTGGAGGCGATCGCTTCCACGTCACTTGCTATAATTTGGCGATAGTCTCTGCCAATGTTAATGCTTAAGTACAAGTCCATGTCAATGGTTACCTCTTGCCAAAACTCCAGGATTGAAGCCTTGGCAGCTGTGAGGATTTCTAGATCGCTATCCACTGCCATTAGCTGATCGTCAACGGCAGGATATTGCAGAGTCTTTCCTTTAATCGTTAGCTGCCGCCAGACAATACCAGAAACTTGGTGTTGCTGCTGATAGCGGTGAACAGCAGCTTTGAAGTCTCGATAAGCACTGAACTTTTGAATGCCATCTGGTTTGAGAAATTGGTCAATTAAAGGATTACCAGACGCTGAAGCTGTCAGATTAAGGCGCTGCCCGTTCATACAGGCGCGACGCTCATCAGCTAAGATTTTGATTAGCTCCTCTGTGCTGTAGACCTGTGACATCAGCACCTATTGAGTCATTGTTGGGTGAGTTCAGTATTAATCTCGTTGAAGGCTCGCCGCTTGAGTTCTAAGGATTCAGAACGGGGTAGCAAATCAAATACTTCCCGAAATACATCATCTATCTTCTCATAGGCAGTTTGTCCAGTTTCGTTCAACACCACCTTCCCCTTCTGGTCGATCAGAACTGTCTGGGGAACCAAGCCTTGGTAATAGTATCCCGATTCTGTAGATGTATAGGTAGCATTTGGGGATAGGCTATCAATGCTAACCGGAATAAAACTAGCTGCCCGTCCATAAGGATCTTGCAACTGCGAGATGACTGTAGAATATTGCTTGCAATCGCTACTGTCATCAAGATAGAACACTAACAGAGCTGGTTTTTGGTTTTTGAGAGACTCTGCTAAGGTAATGCGTGGGGGGACTAGAGAGCCATTCCCCGCATACAAGGCAAAGATGTTGCCATCGAAGCGATCGTCATTGAGACCTGCTAGCGCCGATGGAGTCAACAGCACGAGACACCCCAGGATGACAACCAAGATCGATAAACACTGGGAAACAAGACGCCTAATGGGAACCTTCACGCAATAAATCCTTTTGAGTTCACTTATCTAAAGAATATTTAAGCAATGATATTATTGTGCCATGAGTACAGCACATCAGCATCCCCTCAGGCCCCCGCCAGAACAAGCTGTCACCTTTGATACTGCCTCAGCGCCAACCTATATCAATTTTCTTGACAAAAAAACGAAATTATGAAATTGATTAGAACTCTAAATACTTAATGCTAATTCTTTTGAAAGAGGTTTCTAATAAGTAGCGGCCTCTAATAAGTACACCTGAGATATAGCCCGCTTCTCAATAAGGCTCCTAATCCGCCAATAGCAACCAACAACCAACAACTAACAACCAACAACTAACAACTAAGAACTAACGACAATATAAGGTGATTCGATGCCATTTACCCGTCCGATTTTAACCAATGCCTGGTACAGAAATGCAGTTGCCTCGGCACGGGTGGCTGGTCGTTTTGGCTGTAACAGTTTTAAAGTGGGGTAATTCACGATAATGCCTGCCTTGGTGGCAGCAGCCACTGCCGATCGCGCATAGGCGGGAATACTATCTCGATCCTGGTAAAGTTCTAAGACGCTTTCTGAGGCTGGGGGTAAAGAAAGTCCCTGTACTAGGGAAGCAATTAACTCAACTCGGCGTAAACTTTGCTGAGGCTGGAAGGTTTGGTCGGGGAAACCGGAGAGGAAACCGCCGCGATAGGTTTGGGCGATCGCGGCTGCTGCCCAGAATTCCGTGGGCACGTCAACGAATTGAATGGGCGGGCGGATCGGAGAAGGGTTAAATACTTTTACCACTATGGCGGCATACTGGGCCCGGTTCAACAGGGCATCGGGTTTGAAGGTGCCATCGGCAAAACCGCCGACTAGGTTAAGCACAGCCAGACGGCGAATAAATTCTGCCGCCCAATGGTCTTCAATATCAGTAAACGAAGGAACGTAGGATTCGGTGTAGACGATGTAAGGAGAAGCGATCGCCTCAGCTCGTCCCGTTGATACTAATGCTTGGTAAATCAACGCCGCCACCTCAGCGCGAGTAATTGCTCGCAGGGGTTCGAGTTGCTCGGTACGGGGATAATTCACCACCAATTGCCGTTGAGTTGCCGTAGCGATCGCTTCTGTGGCGTAGCTGGGAATTTGGACGCGATCGCTATAAAATACCAAAATATTTGGATTGCCCCCCTTAAGTCCTAAACCATTTACGATGGACACCAGTGCTTGGGTCCGAGTCAAGTTTTGTTGGGGGCGAAAGGTGCCGTCGGGAAATCCGGAAATAAAGCCCATAGTCGCGGCTTTGCGAATTGCCTCCGACGCCCAAAAGTCCCCAGGCACATCGCGAAACGAGCCGGAACTGGCACCTATCTGTCGGGGTAGGTCGAAGGTTTTGGCAATAATAGCGGCATACTCTGCCCTAGTCAGACTGGCTGCTGGCTTAAAAGTACCATCGGGAAAGCCGCTAATTAAACCTCTATCCACCAACCCCTGTACAAAAGCGGCTCCCCAATGACTGGTGAGGTCGCTGAACTGAGTTGAGCCTTGCGCAGGTGTGCTAACTTGAGAGGAGTCTAACCTAACTGAGCCAGAGATGCGAGCCGGATTGAGCTGATTGCCCACGGACACTAAGGTCAGGGACGTGTTATTTTGTAAATCAACCTTCCCGTTATTTTGTAGGATATTCTCCCCTGGATCTTGGTTGCTGCCGAGATCAGGTCGCGCTTCGCCTGATACGATCAGTCCGCTATTGGTATTGTTTTCCATCCGATTGCGGCGCAGTACGGGTCTGGCGTTGCGCGAGAGGAAAATTCCCGCACTGTTGCTGACTAATTTATTATCGGCAACTAAAGGGGCTGCTGAATCACTAATAGCAAGACCGTAACCCGTTTTTTGGCAAACATTGCGCAGCACTTCTCCTTTAGCATTGCGCACCATAAAAATACCACTCGCGGCATTAGCGCTCAATTGATTATCCACAATCACGGGTTTGCCCGTACCCGTGACAAAAACCCCCTCGCGACCGCAGCCTGTAAAGGTATTGTTAGCCACCACGGGAGCTGTAGACTCAATCCAAATCCCCGTCCCCTTCTCTACCGGATTAGTCACCGTCACCCCTCGCAGTTCCGCACCTGACTCCAGCAGCAGCGTGACATTTTGACTGCCAAAAGTCGGGCTATTATATTGCCCGCTACCCGCGATCGCAATATCCTTACCCTTACTAGGTTCGTGTCCCATAAGGATAACTCCCCTAGACACCACCAGGGGAAACCGTTCGCCGCTAGCCGCATTGTAGGTGCCAGGAGCAAGGTAAATGGTGGCAGGCGCAGTAGCTTGTTGGATTGCCCGAGTCACCGTTTTGAACGGAGCCTTGGCAGAACCAGCCGCAGCATCATTACCAGTTACCGGATTGACGTAAAGTGTGGATTGAACCATATCATTGGTCATTGGTCATTGGTTGTTGGTTGTTGGTTGTTGGTTGTTGGTTATCGGTCATCGATCGCTAGTTGTCGGTCATTGGCCAACAACAAACAACAAACAACAAACAACAAACAACAAACAACAAACAACAAACAACAAACAATGATTGAAGTAGAGCATCTTAGCAAAATCTACGGTTCCACCCCAGCCATTCAGGATGTTACCTTCTCTGTCGAACCTGGAGAAATCCTCGGGTTTCTCGGTCCCAATGGTGCCGGGAAAACCACAACTATGAGGATTTTAGCTGGATATTTACCAGCAACCAGCGGTACTGCCCGCATTGCTGGCTATGATGTTCATGAAAATTCTATGGCAGTACGACGCCGCATTGGGTATTTACCGGAAACACCGCCCCTGTATCCAGAAATGACGGTGGAGGGATTTTTGCACTTTGTCGCTCGCATCAAAGGGGTAGCGGCAGGCGATCGCGCCGCCAAAGTGAAATTCGCTATCGAACGCTGTAACCTGAACGAAAAGCGCCAAGTGCTAATCCGCAAACTCTCTAAAGGATTCCGGCAGCGGGTCGGCATTGCTCAGGCGATCGTTCACGACCCACCTGCCATTATTCTAGACGAACCTACTGTCGGTCTAGACCCCCGACAAATCATTGAAGTACGGAACTTAATCAAGAGTCTCGCTGGCGACCATACCATTATCCTTTCCACCCACATTCTCTCGGAGGCTAGCATGACCTGCAACCGGGTAGCAATTATCAACCAGGGCCGCGTCGTTGCCACTAATAGTCCGGAAACCTTAATGGCACAATTAGCTGGAGGATCTGGTTACGAGTTAGAAGTAGACGGCGACGCCACAGAATTACAAAAACTCTTACAGATCCTGCCGGGAGTTTGCCTGGTAGAAATTGTTGACCTGCAAGGGTTACCTCCCAACCGTTCCTTAATTCATATCGTCTCAGCACCGGGAGCAGAACCGGGAAGGGATATCGCCGCAGTTACGGTAGGGGCGGGCTTGGGATTGCACGAGATGCGCCGCACTCGCGCTACCCTGGAAGATGTCTTTTTAGAACTAATTAAAACAGACGACCCAGGACATGGGGAATGGGCAACAGGTAATGGGAATGGCGGACAAGAAGCTCAGGAAACCAGGGAACCCGAAGCATCCGAAATACCATCGTAAACTACCCGCCGCTAATTCGGAGTACCGAATATAGCGGGGGCTTTTAAGAGAAGCCCAAAGTTTACCCGACTAAGTACAAGAGTGTACTACGTTTTAAAAGCCATCACACCTACGGATACGAAGCCAGTCTGTAGCCCTGTGGCTAACGATTAAACAGGCGTATCGGGTTGAAGCCAGTGTCGTTAACGCAACAAACTTTTAAAACATTGTCAAGGCTAGTGCGATTCGTTGTAACGT
>DNXU01000640.1:0-9550 GCA_003505715.1 Cyanobacteria bacterium UBA8803
CATCCCTCATCCCTCTCCCTTCTCCCTTTCGCTCTGCCCTAAATTCCAAGGCTGGTGTTGAATTGAGCTGGATTTGACCGACTAAAGTTTTTCCCTGCACGACCCCTTGAATTTTAACCCTGTTGTGCTCTCCCGCTCCAACGGCAGAATGACAACGACTAATAGAAGTAACTGACCCCTCTAAACTCAGCTGTTGATTAATCAATTGCCCGCTAAGAGTCGGTTTCTTTTTCGCAGAGGTTACTTGTTCAACCTTGGCATCCCCAGGCAGTAAACTCCCAAATAAATAAATCCCAGATTGCTGAATGTCTAATACCAGCGCGTCTGATTGGAGACATCCCGGCAAGTTTTGGCTGCCGATACGATAGGAACCACCCATAGAGGCAGGAGCTTTGAGGTTGGTATTACCGTAGGCCGTTACAACTTTAAACAGAATCACTACTGAGCTGATTGCTGTACCATAAAACGTCAAAGACTTCAAGTTAAAATGACTCACGGGGCTACCACTCCTGACTGGTTGTTATCGATCATTTCTGGATCACCTGTCCCTGAAAGTACCGAGGCCAGGTGAGAGGTCACTTGAGAGTACCTGCGAGTAATCAATAGCGAAGAACGGCACTCCATTGCCAGTTGATCGGTATATCGCCCCAAAGTTTGACGCTCGATACCCCAAGCACGACTGGTACCAGCGATGGTAAGGTCAACATCTTCAGATGCCTTTACCACAGCTTGAATTGGCTCTGGTGCTTCCAAAATCTGAAGATGAAGGCGATCGCGCACCTCAGCAGGCAATTGTGCCATTAAGGTACGAAACTCGTAGCTCAATTCCCTAGGTGCTTCCTGTCCTTGTACCACTTGCAAAACTCTGAGACTGCGCCGTTCGTCATTCACCAGCAGCCTCAGAGCCAGTTCCATACCCAAATCATCGTGGGTATTTGCCGAGTAAGCTACCAACATCTTTTCGATGCGTTCTCGTCCCCGATCTACAAAAACAGCTACATCCACTGGCGCACTGCTGAGAATTTGACCGACTCTGCCCCCCAAACGGTTACTACTAAAGGCAGGACGGTGCCAACCCATCAAAATCAGATTGGCGCGATCGAGTTGGGCAATTTCCGCCGTTGTTCCAGCCACATCATTAGCAATGCGAACGATCGAATGCACCATTTGTCTGGTTTCTGGGGGTTCTAGAGTTTGAATCAATTCCTCCAAACGAGTTCGACGTTCTCGGATCAACCGTTCTACTTCGACTGGGGTACTTTCAAACATGTAGTCTTCCTCCAGTTGAATTAAACTCAGGGGATGAACCACAGCAGGTTGTAAGCGATTTCCGGCCAAGGCAATAGCAAGTTGCAATAACCCTTTCTGAGTACTGGGATTGGCAACTGGGACTAAAATTCGATACGTCGGTTTAGCAATACCTACAACTGTTTCAATTTCGGTTTCTTGTTCGAGAACATCCAACTGGATCAGTTTTTTCGGATAAGTCCACTCCAACAGAGGCGAGGTCATAAAAGTTGTGACTAATGCCATAATCACCAGCATGGTGAACAGTAATGGAGAAATGACACCTAGACTCAGCCCGATATTGAGGACGATCAGTTCAGTTAACCCTCGCGTATTCATCAACCATCCCAGTGCCGAAGCTTCCCGCTTGTCAATACCGCAGACACGAGCAGCAATATAAGTACCCACATACTTGCCCAGAATTGCTACCGTCACCACTGCCGCACACAGCAGCCACAATTCAGGACGGTTGAGCAGGCCAATTTGGGTGCGGATACCGCTGTAGGCAAAAAATACTGGCAGCAGGATGGTAAGCACAAAGTCTTCAGTTTTCTGAGCCAACTCCCGCACTAAACCGGCATGTTTGGGCATCACTGCGCCTAAAAGAAATGCTCCGAAAATCAGGTGAATGCCAATTAGCTCAGTAATTAGGGCAGAAGCAATTACGAGCATGTAAATGCAGGCCAGCATGAGCTGAGTGAGCCTTTCAGTGCGTCTGTAGTAACGAGCCAGTTTTTGTAGGAACCAACGCACTACCGTGACCATAAACCCAATGTAGAGCAGTGCTTCCACAACGGTGGCTACGACGCCCATCATGTTGTTAGTGCCGCTGGGGGACATAGCCGCCTTGCCCACCGCGATCGCCAAGGCCAACAAACACCAAGCGGTCACATCATCAACGGCAGCACAGGTAAGTGCTAGGGTGCCCAAGCGCGTCCCCTGCAAGTTATTTTCAGTAATAATGCGGGCGAGGACAGGAAAGGCCGTAATCGACATGGCTGCCCCTAAAAAGAGGGCAAACGCCGTAAAAGAAACAGTAGCGTTGGAAACCAGAGGGTAAAGCAGCAGTGCCAGCAGCGTTCCTAGAGAAAACGGCACTAAAATACTGACGTGAGAGGTCAGAATCGCGATATCTAAGTTCCCTTTTAGGTATTTCGGGTCTAGCTCTAGACCGATCAGGAACATGAAAAATATCAACCCTACCTCTGAGAGTACATCAAGGAAGGGAAGCGTCTGAGCCGGGAACAAACTAGCTGCTAAATCTGGAGCTACCAACCCCAACAGCGATGGCCCCAACATAATCCCCGCTATAATCTCTCCAATCACTAAGGGTTGCTTAATCCCTCTACATCCCAGACCCATAATCCGAGAGAGTCCAATAATGAGCAGCACTTGGACAAGAACTAAAACGGCAGTGTGCATATTTCCCTGGTCAAACAGCTCAAGGGGGGATGAGGCGATTATGGCTCATAATATAAATTCGCGATCAAAAGATCAGATTAAGTTTAGAGATGTTCCGGCGGAACGTCTCTACGGAAAGCTGAGGAGCGCAGGATATCAACGCACGGTATAGGTGACAAAAATCTCTTTCGCGATCGCTACTTCCACAGGAGCGTTGGGATCGTAAGGAGATGTAGCCTCACTGCCAAAGGGCGAGCTGCTAGCCGAACTGCAACCGGGCAAGAAAACATTATAGAATGGCTCCGCCACAGAGGGCACTCGTCTAAGTTCAGCACCCATCGCCGCTGCGATGCCACTAGCTCGGTTCTGAGCATCTTCTACAGCAGACTGGTAAGCTGATCGCTCTAGCGCCTGACAGTCATTGACGAGATACTGCACGCCTACCTCATTTAGTAAAACCTCGTCGAGCTTATTCGCTGCCTCTTTCGCTGCCTTGACAATTTCCTCCATGCGATCGCGAGTCGGTTGTTCGATCGCCACCATCACCAATGCCCCCCCTTCTGTAGCTGTGGAGGGGAAGGGGAAGGGTAAGATACTGCCACGGGGTTCGACGATCCTCACCTCAATGGCATCACTAGGTATTCCAATTGCCTTCAGAGCATCAACAATTGGCTGCAAGCTCTCCTTAGATAAGGGTTCGGGCGTTGTTTCAAACTGGGATAGTATCCCTTCTGGTGGTGGCTCTGAAGAATAGTTTTCCGTAAATTTAAATTGCAGACTTGCCCGATCTGCTGGTTGGCTGGCTCGACCCTTGCCAATAACCCGCAATGTGGGTTCATCGCTGACAGGCGGATAAAACAGTTGGGCAAGTTGACGAGTGGGAGAAGAACGGGAAACTGGGGCAGAGGGCAAGAATCCATTTGTTTGGGCACTACCTCGAATAGGTGTTAGGCTCCACAAACCAGTGACCATTGCCGCTATTACTAGCGATGGCAGGGGTATTCTACTCATAACGTGGGAGATTCCTTTTTCGCGAGCCTACAAAGCTTTTATCTTACCCGCCAGGAAGACCACTCCATAACTGGAGGGGGCAATATCTGATATCGTGTCCGGTTGCATCGGTAGCGTAAAAAGTAAGCAGACAAGGAGGAGGAGTTATTTAAACTCTTGCTTGCAGCCTTCTTTTACACAACCGATGCTAAAGAACTTGATATCACATAATTCCTAATTGTCGTAGATTCGAGCCTCAGCAGCTTCTGGATTCTCTTGACAATATTCTTCAAAAGCAGTTTTAACAGGTTTTTGCGCTCGCTGATGAGCAGCTTCGGCTTGTAATTCTTCTACAATGTCCCAAGCCGCCGCACAGTCTTTAGAAGCAGGGCCTTTCTCAGCGCAGACAGCCCGTGCTTCTGCCACGGCTTTCCGGATTTCTTCCTCCAACATCAGACTTTTGGGTTGCTCAATGAAATCACCTTTCGTCAGAATATCGGTCACGGAAATAATACCCATCAGTCGGTCTTTGATGACTGGAGCGCGGCGAATACCTGTATTGGCAAACAACCGAGCCACGTATTCTACCCCCAGATCGGGATTCACCACAATACAAGGCTTAGTCATCACTTCGTAAACACGTACCGTTTTGGGATCTTTCCCGTAGGCAGTTACTTTGTAAACAACATCAGTCTCCGTGACAATACCGTAAGCATCTTGATCGTGGCGGCGCTCCACTATTAAGGCTCGCAGCGATCGCTCTTTCATCAGCCCCACCGCTTCGGCTACCGTAGCCGAACCGCGAATGGTTACCACATCTTTGGTCATTATATCTTGAGCCTTCATCATCATTAGTTTCTCCTGAAAGGAGTTAATAGAATGTTTCTATAAGTATTATTGCTCATTTAGGGAACCACCCCCTCACTCCCCCACTCCCTCACCCCCTCACCCTAAGTTTTGATTGCCGATCGCACCGTCTTAATAACTTTTTCCAGGTCTAATGGCTTGCTTAAATACTCATTAGCACCAGCTTGCAAGCAGCGATCGCGATCGCCTGCCATAGCCAGTGCTGTCAGGGCAATCACTGGTATGTGTTGCCAGGTGGGGTGAGATTTGAGTTGGCCGATCAACTCAAATCCATCCACCTGGGGTAGCTGGATATCCATTAAAATCAAGTGCGGCAGGAACTCAGGTGCCACTACCTGAGAGTTCAGCCTCTCTAGCATCCCTTGACCGTCACCGATTAGCTCAACCGCATATCCTTCAAGTTCCAGTACTTCTGAAATTAATGCTTGATTCAAGGGCTGATCTTCTACTATCAAGATGCGTTTAGCATCCTCTGGGGGGGTTTCCTTTTTCAGGAGTGGACTCCTTGATGGTTGACAATTTAATTCCGTAGTGTTATTAGCTAAACTAGACCGTATTTCCGTGAGGGGCAGCCAGACGCGAAAGGTACTCCCTTGGTTTTCTCGGGATTCTACGGAAACCGTACCACCATGAAGTTCTGCTAGCCGCTTCGTCAGCGCCAGCCCCAAACCAGTGCCTTCATGACGCCGAGTTAAGGAAGAATCTACCTGCTGGAATGGTCGGAACAAAAGGTGTAGCTTGTCTTCTGGAATACCGATGCCGCTATCGATTACCTCCAGACACAAATAAGGTGTACTACAATTGACAGGACTGCAATCGGGGCGCAATTCCTTCTGTAGCTCGCAACCATACGCAAGGCGTCCGACGAGTTTAACTGTACCCTCCTCTGGCGTAAATTTTACAGCATTGGAGAGAAGGTTAATTAAGATTTGGCGAATGCGGCGCTCGTCCAAAATAGCGGCCTGTAGCCGATAGTCTAACTCTAGCAACAGCGCCAGCCGTTTTTTATCGGCACGGGGCTGAATCATTTTCAAACAATGGTTGCACAGTTCGGGGATAGAAACCGAAGTCAGTTCGAGATCGGCTTTCCCTGCTTCAATTTTCGACAAATCGAGAATATCGTTAATCAAATCCAGTAGGTGCTGGCCACTGGTCTGAATGGCCTTGACATGGCTGAGCTGGCGGGGGGTCATTGGGCCGCCCGTTTGCCGTTGCAGTAAATCAGCGAACCCCAGAATGCTGTTGAGAGGGGTGCGCAATTCGTGGGACATTGAGGCCAGAAATTCTGATTTGAGCTGAGAAGCTCGTTCTAAATGCTCGTTGACTTGACGTAGGTGTTCTTGTGCTTGAGCGCGTTCAATGGCCACGCCTAGGGTGCGGCAAGCTGCCAGCAGCATATCCTGTTGGGGTAATTCCTGAAGTTTTTGCCCGCAACGGGATTCTAGAGTCAAGATCCCAATAATCTTGCCCGTGCCGCTAGGAATGGGAAAAATCCCCAATTGGCCAACTCCGGCTTGGCAAAAGGCCGGGATGGCCTGGGGATGGTTCTTATAATCCTCTACAAATAAAGGCTGACCGGTTTCTACCACCTGCCATAACAGTCCTTGACCGTAGGGAATCCCTTGTGCTAAAACTGCTTCCATCTCCTTGACGGCCAAAGTGCCATAGGTGGCAATAAATTGAGTAGATATCTTGTTGGTTACTACGCCAGCACGGGCATCTTTCCCTTCTCCAGTAATGACCTTGACATCCCCGAATGCTGCGCCTGTTGTTTGCACCAGGTAAGTGAGGGCGAATTGCCCAATTTCCCCCAACTCTGTCGCTGGTTGCAGTCGTTCTGTTAAACCCTGTAAAAACCTCAGCCGTTGGATTTCAGCGTTCAAACTCGTTTGCATCAGAGTCGCTTCCCGTTGGGCTTGTGTTTTAGCGGTGACATCGTGAAAGGTGAATAAGTGCCCGCCATCACAAGTCAGCCCTATTTTAACGGTAAGATAGATTCCGTCAGCTTGTTCCAATGAAAGCGAAACATTTGGCTCATTTGCGCTGGGTAGGTTGGATTGAAGCTTTTGGGACTGGGCAACAGACCAGTAGCCGTGGCTAACAACTCGCTCCCAGATGTCTTGCCAATGTGGTCGCTGCGCTAACCAGTCTGCTGGTAGTCCCCACTGTTGGGTGAATTTTTGATTGAACAAAATTAGACGCTGGGATGAGTTAAACAGGGCGATCGCATTGTCTACCTGGTTGAAAATTAGCTGTTGATCCTCCTTGAGGTGTTGTAAAGATTGCTGAATTTGATCGGGTTGCATCATGTTTAGGACAGTATGGTGGTGCTGGGTTAGATCGGAGTCACAGCCAAGATGAAAAATGAATCAGCGCGGATATATCCCTGCTACAGGATTTTAGTGACTTGGGTTTTTCCCCTGAAGAGGGGACAAGTTAATTGAAAAGTAGGCAGGCTGTAGGGAAGATTGGGCCAACAGATAAATGAAAACTGGCACTGAGTTTAGTTTACAAAAATTAATATAGGTAGGGGGTGAGCGGATTCTCACTCCCTTGTGATCTAGGACACTCTGAGGGAAGATCGGAGTCTTACCGAGGAGAAGTTTTTGGTCATAGACGGGGTGTGACGGTCTCTGAAGCGTTAAGAGACGGCGATCGCTTATTTCTTGAGGGAGAAATGCTCCAATAGGAAACAGTACTTACCGAGCGAATTCAGTGCAGCAAGAGAGGGTTGTCATGCAAACTTTAAAACAGGGGTTTGAGGAGTGCAATCTCATGGAGAAGTTGGCGAACCAACTGGAGCAGGAATGGAGATCGCGCCTAGCGAGTGACTACCCAGACCATAGTCAAGCCACTCGAAACAGTATCGTTCGGTGGTTACTAACAGACAATGTTGAACGGTATGATAGTCTGATGCCGGATCAGTTGGCAATTGCACGTCAAGCAATGGATTATCGCTACCAAATTTTGCGACAGCGCTATTTGGGAGTGTCCCCAGAGCGTGCCTATCGGAATTTAACGACGCGATTAGTTGGCTTGGTGACCTTACGCAACAAAATCCGCACTTGGGTGTCCCTGAGTCGTGATCGCCAACGGGCGGTTGTGGATGTCTTGCAAGAAGTAATTCAAGAATTGTTAAACAGCGATCGCTACATTCAAAAACAAATTACTTGGATCGCTCAGTGTACGACAGATATTCACCTACGTGACGCTTTATTGCTCACCACTGTCGAGGAGTATTGCTTGCGTCCAATTCGCAATCAACCGCTCTTGGTCTATCGATTTGTGAACTTCCTCCGGAGGACAGGACGGGGTGGTATGACCCACGTACCGGAGGGAGACCTCGTGCGGTTAGTCTCCGAGTCAGTAACTCCAGAGGATACGGAGGCATCAGTCAGCCTGTTGGATAGCCAAGCAGTGGCTGATTATCAAGATGCTCAAGCTTGGGAAGAGCAACAGGCACTGCGCATGTCTGTACGCCGAGAATTTGAAGCATACCTAGCTGAAAATGTCGATCCTCAAGCTGCCCAATGGCTGCATCTTTATCTCCAAGGCCAGTCCCAAGAGGCGATCGCCAATGCCCTCAATATGCCCATCCAGAAAGTTTATCGACTGCGAGAGAAAATCAGCTACCACGCCATTCGGGTCTTTTCTATTAAAGTCAAGCCTGAATTAGTTGCCAGTTGGCTGGAAACCTCCCTACAAGAACACAGCTTGGGGTTAACACCAGTACAATGGCAGAACTATTGGGAGAGTTTGACACCCCAGCAGCGCCAGTTACTAGAACAACTCAAAGCTGGGAGAGGTTTAGAAGCGATCGCTAAAGATTTAAATTTGAAGATCAACCAGGCCATCGGCGAATGGAGTAAGCTATATTTAGCCGCCCAAGCAATACGAGGCTCTTCATAAACCAGGGTTCGGTGGTGAAGTCAATCGTTAATTCCAGTTTCTCTCCGGCATCTGCCAAAATTTAATTAAAATTTATGAGTTATGAGTTATGAGCTATGAGCTATGAGTTAGAAAGAGCTAAACAGCTTTTTCAGAATTCATCACTTATAACTTTTAACTATTAACTCCAGTACGCTCCTAGGGCATACCGATGAGTCAATTCTCTGGTTGGAAGAATTATTATGTTGTCCTCACCCAGGCACCCAGATCCCTCCGAAATTTATTTTCAGCCTAAGCCTTCTCCCTCTCAGGCTGCACAACCCGATGACATGGATACCGAGCAAATGTTTCGGCTAATTGACAGTATTCTGCCCTTTGAAGCGTGCCTATACTATCAATTCCTACCTCTAGCGTTAGAAGGCAAGTACCTCAAACTGGGTATGGTAGATCCGCAGGACTCCTCTGCCCTAGATTACTTGCGTAACATCTTGGCCTACCTGAACTGCTCCTTCAAGACGGAACAGATCGCAGCCGATCTTCATCAATCAATGCTTTCGGCCTACTTGAATCATATTCACACCTCTGCCCCGCCCCAAAAGCCAGCCTTTAAGAATAAGAATAAGAATAAAAACAAGCAGCCTCGTGCTGAACAACCCACACTGATTTTAGATGATTCAATCGCCCCTGAAGAGAAGCCTTCAGAGCCATCTGATTCACCAACTCACTCGGCTCCACTCCCACCACCGGAGGAAAATACCAGTCCCTCCCCTCTACCTCCAAAACCAATAGCACCACCCAACTACAGAAGTAGAAACTCATCACTGGAGACGGCGTTAACATCGGTAGAGAGTACTTCAAAGTTGCTGGAAACTCCACCCTTACTGGAGGTACAAGCGCTTCATCTATCTCATCCAATCGACTTTATTGCCACGTTACCACCAGATCAGCTATTGCAAGAACTCTTAGGTCGAGTCTTAATGGCTGGAATTGGTCGGCTTTATTTCGAGCGGCAATCGGATTGCGGTCGTATCTTGTGGAGCCAAGACGGTGTATTGCAGTCTGTCTTAGAAGGATTGAGCTTACCCGTATTTCAAAGTTTAATTATTGAACTCAAGCG
>DNXU01000640.1:9590-9926 GCA_003505715.1 Cyanobacteria bacterium UBA8803
GTTGCCAGCCTCACAACCGACACAAGTAGAAATCGAGCGATGCTATCAGGAAGAATGCCTGTTGCTGCGTTTGCAGGTGATGCCCGGTACCCACGGAGAAGAGGCAACACTTCAAGTCTTACGGGGAGTAGCATTAAAATTCTACCAGCGCCAAAAAATGGACAAGCTAGGCCAGGAGGCGTTAAAACTCGCTCAGCAATTGCACCGCAAGCTCAGCGAAATCCGTCATCGCTCTGGCCGCTATGCAATCCCGATAGAGTCTCTACCAGCTCTTAAACGGCTGCTAGAGGGTTTAGACCAGCAGATCGAATCTTTAGAGGGATGAGGGATGAGGGA
>DNXU01000640.1:10071-12163 GCA_003505715.1 Cyanobacteria bacterium UBA8803
CTCTCTCCTACTTTAACCCTTGTCCCTCATTATTTCTCAAATAGATGACAAAGTTTATCAATTAAACTATCTTGGAATTAGATTCAAAATTGAGGCTTAGGTAACTTGAATAAAGAAGCGGGAATCTCAACGTTCCGCCTAGAGGGACGTTTGGTGCGTTTGGTAGGTAAAGATGAGGGCAAACCCAAACGCTTATTAGTAGCAACTGCGGAGGGTGAATGCTGTATTAAGCTCTCAAAATATCTGCGCAGACCCTTGGCTGAGGTGTTGCGGCCTGGAGACTGGCTAGAAATTGCTGGCGAACAGAAGTACAAATATAAAACTGGGGAACTGAAGCTGAAAGCCTTTCAGGTGAACTTAAAGGCGAGGGTAAAGCCAGAGGAGTTAGAGAAGTTATTGCCATCTGCCGTTACCGCTCCTGTAAAAAGCAGCGTTATTCTCTGTCAAAAGTCCTCTTGTCGCCAACGAGGTGCCGCTTTGGTAAATCGGGCGATGAGAGAATCATTGCGCGATCGCGGATTAGAAGACCAAGTTGCCATTAAAGAGACAGGTTGTATGAAGCAGTGCAAGCAAGGGCCTTGTATGGTCTTCATGCCCGACAAAGCCCGTTATACTCAGGTGGAACCCAAGCAAGTCCCAATGCTTGTGGAAAAGCATTTTGCTGCCGGAGCTAATAAAAGCCTTAAGGCCAAACAGTCCGCCACCACTGATTAGACTGGCTTTGCATGAAATTAGTTTTTTGACGAATATCCTGAATTTTCCAACCTGTCAGCTCAGCTAAGGTCTGAGCTTCCCGTTCAGTTCTTTCCTGTAAAGATTTTTGATAATCACTAGCTGCTTGGCAATTCATCTCTCCTGTAAAAGGGTGGTTCAAGATATATCTTCCCTGGAACTGTTGATTATTTGAAGTTTCTTGGAACATCAAATCTTCCGGGAATTTATCGCGACTGTAGCGGATGTGGAGACGGGTAATAAAGACCTCATTGCCTGTATTGGGGCTGAGCCAAAAAACTCCTGCTTGTTTGAGTTCTTCGGGAGTTAGGGGATCTGCCGAACAGGGGTCGCACCAGGCCATATTCCAGGCATATTCTAGAAAGGCGGCTTTTTTCCCTTCCCGTTCGTAGGACTTTTGAAACATAGCCTTGTAAAAATCTTTAAACTCATCCTTGATAAACAGGGGGATTTCTGAGTCAGAAGGCACCTTGACTGTGCGATAGTTCGTAATTTCGGCTTGTCCTTTGGGGGATAAGACATAGACAATCAAATCCTGCTCGGTGGTAGCATTAATCATCCCTAAACGGATGGGCAGCATAAATCGTGGCGACTCGTAAGCCATTTGTAGGGGTCGCAGAAATTGGTAGCCAGATTTTTCAAATTCTGCCAAATTGACTTTAGCGACGAAGAACTTCATGTTCTGTCGGATATAGGGTTGCAGTAGTCGAGAAGCACCCCTAGGAATTCGGTAATCGTTGCGCCTCAGCCAAGTTTCTAGACCGTTAGATTCTCTAGCACTCAGGATGACAATGTCATATTCCCCCACCGTAAACTGAGCTTCTACAGTAACGCCCAAGGCATTCTCATCTGTCCTGATGGATTCACTGCCCCTCAGCGCTCTGATCCCTCCAGAGCTTCTATCGCGACTCTCCACCGGATTGCAGGGGTCTGGGTCGAAATACTCCACCAACCTTGGGGCGCTAAAGGCATCTAGCCTTTCCATCACCTTAGGTTCACCAACATGGACTTGCTCTTGTAGCAGCACTACAGGCACCGGGACAACTAAGGCGAAATCTTTGACTTCCCCTTGATAGTCGTTGGCCATTGTCAGAATCGTGCGATCGCCATTCCGAGCAATAATCACTTGAGATGCTTGGTTGTAAAGTTTTGCATCCGCTTTAGCGAGATAAAAACCGCAAAAGGCTAAGGCATCAGGAGCAAAACACATCACTACCACAATCATTAGCAGAAAAGCTATACCTTTATGAAATAACTTCATGGCTATCTAGAAAATAGGGAATAGGGAATGGGGAATGTGGAATAGGGAATAGGTTTACCCTGAGCGTAGCCGAAGGGGAATGGGAGCAGAAGAAGGATT
>DNXU01000195.1:0-4954 GCA_003505715.1 Cyanobacteria bacterium UBA8803
GCAGGCATTTAGGAAATTGGTATTAGAGATGAGGATGCTAGGTACTTTCCACCTAATTGAGAAGTGGTATAGATATTGTTAATCACCACTTTTCCCTTTTCAATCACCCATCACCCATCACCCATCACCCATCACCCATCACCAATTACCAATTCTAAAACCTTTCCAAATCGTTAAACTGCTCCCCAGTTTGACGATTTGCTGCTTCTCCACAAGTACGGGGTGTTGGAAACACCTTACCCGGATTTGCCAACCCTTTAGGATTAAACACCTCGTTAATCCATCTCATAGTTTCCAAATCCGTCTCGCTAAACATATCCGGCATGAAAGCTTTCTTATCCGAGCCAATGCCATGTTCCCCAGAAATACTGCCACCCGCTTTTACGCAAAGTTTGAGAATTTCACCGCCTAACTCTTCTACCTGATGTAAGGCTCCAGGCACGGAGTTATCGTACAGAATTAGAGGATGCAAATTACCATCGCCAGCATGAAATACGTTAGCAATACGATAACCGTATTTCTGACTCAAAACTTCAATTTCTTTTAAGACCCCTGCCAGTTGAGTGCGAGGAATTACCCCATCTTGCACGAAATAATCAGGACTCATCTTACCCGCTGCGGCAAAGGCTGCTTTGCGACCTTTCCATAATTTCAGGCGAGTATCTAGGTCATTAGCAGTCGTAATATTCCGAGCCCCATTCTTTTGGCAAAGTTCAGCAACTCGCTGTTTGTTAGTTTTGACCTCCACCTCTAAACCATCCAGTTCCACTAACAGGATAGCTCCCGCATCTCTGGGATAACATCCCGTTGCTACCACATCTTCCACAGCATTAATGCTGAGATTATCCATCATCTCCATACCAGCGGGAATTATTCCAGCAGCGATGATGTCAGCCACGGCAGCACCAGCTGCTTCAATGCTGGTAAAATCGCCCAAAACTACACAAATCGATTCCGGCGTTTTGAGAATGCGCAGGGTAATTTCCGTCGCAATACCCAGAGTACCTTCAGAACCGACAAATAAACCTGTCAGATCGTACCCCGGCATTTCTGGAACCGGCCCCCCCACATCGACAATCGAACCGTCCGGGAGAACCAATTTTAACCCCATGACGTGGTTGGTGGTGACCCCATATTTAAGGCAATGGACGCCGCCAGAATTTTCTGCCACATTCCCACCAATAGAACAAACAATTTGGCTAGAGGGGTCAGGAGCATAGTAAAAACCAGCACCGCTTACTGCTTGAGTCACCCAGTTGTTAATCACCCCCGGTTGCACCACAATCCGCTGGTTGTCCAGGTCAATCTCAAGGATACGCTTCATCAAGGCAGTAACCACCAACACCCCATCTGCCACTGGCAAAGCACCTCCAGATAAACCAGTCCCAGCACCCCGCGCTACCCAAGGGATTTGGTTCTGGTCGCAGATTTTTACCACCTCTGCCACCTGTTCGGTAGTACGTGGCAACACCACCAACGCAGGTCTTTGGCGATAGCTGGCTAAACCATCACATTCGTAGGTGAGCAATTCCTCCTTACGGCGGACAACACCATTGGTGCCAACTACTGCCTCAAATTGCTTGATGATGGGTTTCCAGTCGCGTTGTGGTTTTTGAGCTTGAATCAGCATAGATGGATTTTAAAGGGATGTGGCAATCCTAGTTCAACAGGGGAAGAAAACTTTACCCTTTATTGTACAAGGCGAGAGAGAGTAGGGAGAAGGGGGAGAGGGGTTTTCATCCCTTGCTGACCCCGAAAAATTTACAAACTATATTTCGCTCTCTTGATGGTAATATTATGTTGGTAGGTGGCTGCTCCAGAAACATGCGTTCGATCAAAAAAGTTTGGTTGTTGTTGAGAGATTCTTGTAGAGATGAGGCTTTTATCCACGCTATAGAAAACATTGAGGGAGCCATCTCCAGAGTGTTGTCTGTGGTGATGATAGCCGTCATCTNNTGGCAGTGTTTGACCTAGTGGTCATTCTCTCCAAACAGTTATTTGTTGCTCCCTTAGGCTTCTTTAATAAAAGCTTGTTTGAGATTTTTGGATTGTTTTTAAACGTACTAATTGCTTTAGAGATTCTTGAGAATATTACTGCTTATCTGCGCAAGCATGTTGTTCAAGTTGAGCTAGTAATTGTTACCTCTTTAATTGCAGTCGCTCGCAAAATTATTATTCTCGATCTGAAAAAAATCGAAGGAATTGAGATTATTGGTTTAGCGATCGCTATCCTTGCTCTATCCATTAGCTACTGGCTGATCCGCCGCAGCAATGCCAAAAATTCTAATTAATCACTAGTCTTCAGTGGTAAGTTAAGCAGCATCAATTCAGAAACGAACTCTGCATCGCTCCCAAATCTAAAATCCTATGTCTGATTTTTTCCAATTTGAATCCGATTTTGTTGATTCCCTGCGTTGCATCCCCATGCAAGTGCGGATGAAATTAGATACCTGCGGCGTTAAACTGAAACTAACCCATTGGCATCAGTTTACCCAGCAAGAACGGCAAGCATTAGTAGAGATGCCGGGAACTACAGTCCAAGAGAGCGAAGCCTATCGGCAATACCTACAACAGCTGGTGGTGAAATATACGGGCACGCCAGCGTCCGAACTCCCCATAGATCCCCACCCTGCCTGGATAGATGCAAATGTAATTGTACCTAGCGTTTGGGAAAAAGCCCGAGAATTCGGAGTATCCCTAGCAACTGAACAATGGGCAGCACTCAGTCCCGCCCAGCGCTTTGCTCTGATTAAACTCAGCCGCCCCAGTCATGAAAACAAAAACTTTTTATCGGCACTTAAGGAATTCCAACTGATTTAAGCAGTAAATTCTTTCTCTCTCTCTCGGTGTCACCCCGATCCTTCTGTTCAACCAAGCCAACCCGCTCTTGATAGAGGCTTTGGCAACAGCACTGCTGGGAACTCAATCCCAAAGGAATTTCGATCGCAAATTCCGTTCCTTGACCTGGTGAGGAAAAGCACTTCAGATGCCCACCATGCTTTTCTACTACAATCTTATAACTAATAGACAAGCCCAATCCCGTCCCTTTGCCAACAGGTTTAGTAGTAAAGAAAGGATCAAACAGTCGCTGCTTTACCTCCTCGGTTATGCCTACCCCATTATCGGCAATGTGAATAGCGACCCAGTCGGCGTTAATCATCTCAGTCCAAATTCGGATTTGTCCTTTGCCGTGTCCCGAAGAGCAATAGCCCATGACAAAGGACTCTTCTAAGGCATCAATGGCGTTGCTGAGGATATTCATAAATACCTGATTGAGTTCTCCGGCATAGCAATCTACTAAGGGGAGGTCACCATACTCTTTGACCACTTCAAGGGTGGGATGTCCAGGACAGGGTTTAAGGCGGCTTTGTAGAATCAGGAGCGTATTATCGATGCCTTCGTGGATATTGACAGGTTGCTTTTCCGCTCGATCCAGATGAGAGAAATTGCGCAGCGATCGCACAATTTGATAGATCCGATCTGCCCCAACTTTCATGGAATGTAGCAACTTCGGGAGATCTAAGGTGACGAAATCGAGGTCAATTAGCTGGATCTGCGCCTGAATTTCTGCTGATGGCTGAGGATAGTACTGTTGGTAGAGTTCGATCAGATCCAACAGTTGCTGAAAATATTGCTCGGCGTAATTGAGATTGCCGTAAATAAAGCTGACTGGATTATTAATTTCATGAGCAACCCCTGCTACCAACTGTCCCAAGCTAGACATTTTTTCTGACTGCACGAGTTGAGCTTGAGCTTGTTTTAACTTATGCAAGGCTTGTTGCAATTGTTGAGTCTGCTGTCTCAACTGTGCTTCCGAGTCCCGCAGTTCCTTCTCCATCTGCTTGCGCTCAATAATCTCCCTTCTGAGCCGTTTATTGGCCCTTACTAGCTCAACTGTCCGTTCTGCGACCCGTCTTTCCAGGTTATCGTAAGCTTTTTGCAGGGCTTCTTGTGTCAGCTTGCGTTCTGTAATATCTCGTACCACCTTCGCAAAACCCCGCAGCCGCCCATTTCTGTCTCGCAGTGCGGTGATAGTTGCATTAGCCCAGAAGCACGACCCATCCCGGCGTATGCGGTAACTTTCATCTTGAAATCGACCGACTGCTGCTGCCTCTTTCAACTCTTTTTCCGGCTTACCGGACTCAACATCTTCAGGTAAATACAAGCAGGAAACCGATTTACCCAAAATTTCATCTTCTCGATAGCCATTAATGCTTTCCGCCCCCTGATTCCAACTGCTCACCCGCCCCTCTGGGTCTAGCATGTAAATGGCGTAATCCTTAACATTCTCTACCAGGCAGCGAAAGCGTTCTTCGCTATCCCACAGTGCCTCTTTTGAGCGCTTGCGTTCGGTCTGATCGCGTACCACTGCGTAGATCAATTGCTGTTCGCGATCGAGCGAAACATTCCATAACAGCCATTTGTAAGACCCATCTGCACAGCGGCAGCGATTCTTAAAGGTAACAGGGTCAGGTTCAGTGGCAAGGTTCTGGATTTGTGTCAGAGTTAACTGGCGGTCTTTAGGATGAATGAGTTCGATCCAGGGTTGGGCTAGGAGTTCCTGGGTCGTAAAGTCTAGTGTTTTCTCCCACNNGGGTTCACTTGTTTAAAATACCCATCACTACCCATTACGCCCAACATATCCAGCGATAGAGTAAAAAAACGGTCTAGCGCTGGTTCCATGTTTTGACTCTCAGCACTTGGGACTTCTGGTAAAAAAGTGAGCATCTTATATTGATCGGGGTTTATTGCTTGAACCCTTACATATTTTTTTTCAGAAAAATATTATAGATGCAGTCCCCTTAAGATCCATTCGGATGTTAAGTCAAGTTTAAGATGGTTTTGCCGTTTGCTGTTGTTGTGATTGATTAGAATTTTTATTAGGAATGATTGTATTTACCTATATTTCCTTTCAAAGTCTATAACAATCTCCCTGGTTATTGTACCTCAATAG
>DNXU01000195.1:5046-5179 GCA_003505715.1 Cyanobacteria bacterium UBA8803
CGATGAGGGAATAAATTTCGAGTTATCCGTCAGTCTTTTTGTTCTAAAGGATTTAGTCAATTGTTAAAAAAATATTAAATTAATGCAAGTATGGCACTTTTTATAGTTTTTGATTGGTAATTGGTAATTGGTA
>DNXU01000621.1:0-170 GCA_003505715.1 Cyanobacteria bacterium UBA8803
GGTTTCGACTGCGCTCAACCCTATATCATGGTAATTTATAATAATTACTACAAGGATACTCTTCAGTCAGTGGATCGTTTAAATCAACAGCTTCAGTTAGGTATCCAGTATTGTCAGTCTGGACAAGTGCAACAAGCAGAAGCTTGTTTTCAACAAGTGCTACAGTGGCA
>DNXU01000621.1:222-4604 GCA_003505715.1 Cyanobacteria bacterium UBA8803
AATATCCAACAGCGATTGAGCGAATCCAACGAGCAATTAAGCTAAAGTCTACTGAGCCAAACTTCTACAGTGACCTCGGCAAAGCCTATCTAGAACAGGGACAGTTTAAACTAGCCAGCGAGTGTTACCAACAAGCTCTCCATCTTAGCCCTGATGATGCTGATACTTATAGAAAACTAGGTATTGTCTACAAAAAACAAGAAAATCTTTCTGAAGCTTTGCAATGCTACCAGAAGGCTATTCAACTTAGACCAGACTATGCCGAGGCTTATATCAGCCTAGGAAATATCTTTAAACTTCAAGGAAAACCCACTGAGGCGATCCAATCCTATCAACAAGCCCTACAGTTTAACCCTAATTTATTCGAGACCTATAACAATCTCGGTAATGTTCTCAGAGATGAATATCAATTAGAAGAAGCGATCGCAGCTTACCGAAAAGCCCTGCAACTGAACCCTGATTATGCAAATACCTATTTCAATCTAGGAAATGTTCTCCAAGCACAAGGAAAGGTTGCCCAAGCCATCCAGTGTTTCCAACAAGCTATTCAAAAACAACCTAACTATAGTGATGCCTATAGTAGTCTCGGTTACGCCTATACAGCCCAAGGAAATTTAGAAGAGGCAATTGCATCCTATCATCGTGCCCTACAACTCAAGCCTGACGATGCAGATACTTACAACAACCTAGGCACTGCGCTCCAAACCCAAGGTAAAGTAGAAGAAGCAATTGAATCTTATCATAGAGTCTTACAGCTCAAACCTGACCATGGTGGGGCTAAAATTAACATTTGTATGAGCCAGTTACTCATCCTCTACTCAACTTCCGAAGAAATCAAGTTGAATAGACACAATTATCAACAATATCTACAAAGCTTGGCAAGTTATTACACAATGGCTTCACAAGGAGAACGAGCAAATGCTGCCGATGCTGTTGGTTCTAAACGACCTTTCTACTTAGCCTATCAGGGGTTAAATGATCGAGACTTGCAGAATACTTATGGCAGACTTATCTGCCAACTCATGTCAAGTCGCTATCCTCAATGGAGTAGAGAACGTGAACTGCCTCAACTAGCCAATGGAGAAAAGATACGAATTGGTTTCGTTTCTCATTTTTTCAATAGCCATTCTAATTGGGACATTCCTATCAAGGGGTGGATAGAAAACCTGGACAACTATCAGTTTGAATTATTTGGTTATTATACTGGTTCAACACAGGATCTGGTTACTGCTAGAGCACAAAAATCTTTTGCCAAATTTATTCAAGGTCCACTGCCATTAGAAAAATGGTGTAAGGCGATCGCACAAGACAAATTACACGTCCTAATTTTTCCAGAATTCGGGATGGACTCAATGACAGTTCAGCTAGGCTGTTTAAGACTGGCACCGATTCAAATGACATCTTGGGGACACCCAGATACAAGCGGTATGCCGACAATGGACTATTACCTGAGTAGTGACTTAATGGAACCAGAAAATGCCCAAGACCATTACACTGAAAAGCTAGTTAGATTGCCCAATTTATCTATCTATTACACGCCTTTAGAGGTTCAACCAAAAGTAATAAGCAAAGCACAAATTGGGATTGAAGATAATGAAATAATGTTCTGGTGTTGTCAAAATATATCTAAGTATTTGCCAGCTCATGATGATGTTTTTCCTAGGATTGCCAAGAAAACAAATCGGTGTAAATTTGTCTTTATTCAATACATGAACGAAGGAAAGTTTAATGAAATATTTCGGCAACGATTAAACCAAGCTTTTCAAAATTTCGGAATAAACTATGAAGACTACTGTATCTTTTTGCCTCGCCTATCTCTTAGCACTTTTGCTGGAACAGCAGCTATTGCCGATATATTTCTGGATAGCATCGCTTGGTCAGGTTGTAACTCTACCTTGGAAGCAATTCAATATGACATTCCCATTGTTACCTGGCCAGGAGACTTGATGAGGGGGCGACATTCCCTGGCTATTCTCAAAATGATGGGTGTTGAAGAAACCATTGCTTCCAGCAAAGATGATTATGTGAAGATAGCAAGTCATCTCGGTCAGGATTATCAATACCGCCAATACATATCCCAGCGAATGGGTGAGAATAAGCACAAGTTATATGGCGATCTTAAACCGATTCGAGCTTTGGAAGTTTTTTTGACGAAGCTAGTTAAGAGCAAAAATAAATAAAATAATGGGCAAATCGCAATTACTAATATTCATAAATAAAAACAGTATTAGTCCCAATAAGTATATTTTACATAGCTTAAGCAACTACGCCATATATATAGTTAATGGTGCGTTAGCTTTCGCATAACTACTAATATATATAGGCTGTGCGGAAGTCCTATCTAATCAACGTAAAATTTACACTAAGAAAACTGAAATGGCTAAAATTAAAGCTGTAAAGCAGATAGCTTCTGAGGATATCAACGAGAAAATTGACTCAGGAATTAAGCAACTCCAGTCTGGAAACTGGTCAAAAGCAGAAGCTTGCTTTCAACAAGTGCTACAGTGGCAGCCAGAGAACCCAGATGTCTGGCATCTGCTGGGGATGATTGCTGCCCAGCAGAAGGAATATCCAACAGCGATTGAGCGAATCCAACGAGCTATTAAGCTGAAATCTACCGAGCCAAACTTCCACAGTGACCTCGGCAAAGCCTATCTAGAACAGGGACAGTTTAAACTAGCCAGCGAGTGTTACCAACAAGCTCTCCATCTCAGACCAAATGATGCTGATACTTATAAAAAACTAGGTACTCTCTATAAGAAACAAGAAAATCTTCCTGAAGCTTTGCAGTGCTACCAGAAAGCTATTCAACTTAGACCAGACTATGCCGAGGCTTATATCAGCTTAGGAAATATCTTTAAACTTCAAGGAAAACTCACTGAGGCGATCCAATCCTATCAACAAGCCCTAAAATTTAATCCTAATTTTTTCGAGGCTTATAACAATCTGGGTAATATCTTAGGAGAACAGGGAAAACTCACTGAGGCAATCCAAGCCTATCAAAAAGCTCTACAACTCAATCCCAATTATGCCGAGGCTTACTACAAATTAGGTAATGCCTTTAGAAATCAGGGAAAACTCACCGAGGCGATTCAGTCCTACCAACAGGCACTGATTGCCGATCCTTTATATGTTACAGCCCACAGCCATCTGCTGTTGTTAATGAATTGCTGCAATGACGAGCCATTAGCGATTTATGCCGAACACAGGAAGTGGAATGACCGCTACGCCGCCCCGTTAGCAAAGACAATTCAGCCTCATGATAATGAGTGTAATCCAGAGCGGAGGCTCCGTATTGGATACGTTTCTAGCGACTTTTGGGATCATTCTGTAGCTTATTTCTTTGAATCGCTACTGGCCGTCCATAACCACAGCAATTTTGAGATTATCTGCTACGCCAACAATAAAAAAACTGATGCTACTACAGAGCGTTTGCGACACCTTGCTGATGATTGGCGCGAGATTTATGCTTTGAATGATGAGCAGATAGCTGAACAGATTCGTCAGGATAAGATTGATATTCTCATCGATCTATCCGGTCATACTGACGGCAATCAGTTACTGGTATTTGCCCGTAAACCAGCCCCTGTTCAGGTCACCTATATTGGCTATCCTAACAGTACAGGTCTCGACACGATGGATTATCGGATTGTCGATGCTTGGACAGATCCTGAGGGACAGACAGAGCATCTGCATAGCGAAGAATTGGTACGTCTGTCCGATGGCTTTTTATGCTACAAACCTTCGCCAGATGCGCCTGAAGTTAGTCCTTCCCCAGTATTGAAAAGTACCCAAATTACCTTTGGTTCCTTCAATCACTTAGCCAAGATCAGCCCCCAGACCATCGGTTACTGGGCAGCTATTCTCAAAGCTGTGCCTAAGAGTCGCATATTACTCAAATTTCCCCTGCCAGTGGACTCGAGTCTTCGTGAGTACCTAAACGGGTTATTTAAACAGCATGACATCGAATGCGATCGCGTCGAGCTTGTGGGCGGGCTTCCCGACAAACAGCAACATCTTGCCCTATACAAGCGGGTAGACATTGCTCTGGATACTTTTCCTTACAATGGCACCACTACAAGCTGTGAAACATTGTGGATGGGTGTGCCAGTAATTACCCTGGCAGGTCAAACTCACGTCTCACGGGTAGGGGTGAGCTTACTATCATCACTGGACCTAGAGGATCTGATTGCTCAATCTCCTGAAGCGTATATCCAAAAAGCAGTCGAGCTAGCCAATGATAGGGAGCGACTCCAAGAATTACGAGCCACCCTGCGCGATCGCATGGCAGCAGCCCCCCTCACCAATGCCAACCTGATTATCCAATCTTTAGAGAATGCCTACCGGATGATGTGGCGAAACTGGTGTCTGAAAGACCCAAA
>DNXU01000579.1:0-20967 GCA_003505715.1 Cyanobacteria bacterium UBA8803
GATTTTTGTTTAAGTCCCGCTAGTAAGTCTGAGGCTGTTGTATTTTCTCAACTCCCTGTTGAGCGAAAACCCCAGCCAAAGATTAGTAGGGCTTACTTCCCCAACCCAACAGTAAAAGTAAGTCAGTGGTGGCGGCGAGTTACTAGGCGCTATCCGTTCTTTGCACAGCAAAGTGCATCTGACTGCGGTGCCGCCTGCCTGGTAATGGTTGGTCGTTACTGGGGTAAGCGTTTTAGTGTCAATCGGCTGCGGGACATTGCCAATGTTGATCGCAATGGTGCATCGCTGCGAGGATTAGCAGCAGCAGCAGAAAGCATTGGGTTTACAACCCGACCAGTGAAAGCAAGCCTCAACAAACTTGCAGAACAAAGTCTACCTGCTATTATCCATTGGGAAGGGAAGCACTACATCGTAGTCTACGAAGTGACACGCGATCGCGTTATTGTTGCCGATCCGGCTATCGGTCAGCGTACCTTGACTCATGCACAATTTAAAGCGGGTTGGACTGGCTATACATTGTTACTTCAGCCCACAGTCCTGCTCAAGGACGCTAAGGAGGCTAGCACCCCCTTCTGGCAATTCTTTGAACTGGTGAAACCCCACCAACTGGTGTTGCTGGAAGTGTTGATTGCTTCAGTCCTGATCCAGGTTTTTGGACTGATTACGCCGCTGTTTACTCAGTTGCTGTTGGATCGTGTAGTAGTACAGCGCAGCAATCTTACTTTAACAGCCGTAGGGTTAGGGTTACTCATCTTTGGCTTGTTCCGAGTCGCTATAACTGGACTGCGGCAGTACCTTCTAGATCACACCGCTAACCGAGTTGATCTAGCGCTGATTATCGGTTTTATTAGCCATACCTTCCGGCTCCCCTTGAGCTTCTTTGAGTCCCGTTACGTGGGAGACATTATTTCCCGCATCCAAGAAAATCGTAAGATTCAGCGCTTCTTAACAGGTGAGGCACTGTCAATTGTTCTTGATTTACTGACAGTGTTCATCTATGTAGGATTGATGTTTTGGTATAGCTGGAAAATGGCACTGCTGACGTTAGTAATTGTACCACCATTTGTATTACTGGCGTTAATTGCTACACCTTTTTTACAGCGTGTTTCGCGTGAAATTTTTGGTGCCTATACTGAAGAAACTGGGTACTTAATTCAATCCCTAACTGGTATCCGTACCGTCAAATCCATGGCGGTTGAGCAGACGGTACGCTGGCATTGGGAGGAACTGTTTGGCAAGTCGGTTAAAAAGTCCTTTTCCGGGCAGGTAATTGGCAATACGCTCCAAACTTTTAGCTTAACTATTGAAACGGTAGTAACTACAGCATTACTGTGGTTTGGAGCTTGGCTAGTGATTAAAAATCAACTCACCATTGGGCAATTAGTCGCTTTTAATATGTTACTGGGCAATGTTATTCGTCCCTTCCAGCGGCTGATTGTGTTGTGGAATGAGTTGCAGGAAGTAATTATTGCTGTTGAGCGGATTAATGATGTGATTGACGCTGAACCAGAGGAAGATTTACAACACAAGTCTCGTCAATTCTTACCACCAATTCGCGGACACATTCGTTTCGAGCAAGTCACGTTCCGATACCACCCAGAAAGCGATGTTAATACCCTGGAGAATGTCAGTTTTGAAGTGCAACCAGGGCAAATGGTAGCGCTTGTTGGGCGTAGTGGTTCTGGGAAGACGACAATTTCTAAGCTGATGTTGGGACTCTATCCTCCCACTGAAGGGAAGATTTTAATCGATGGCTACGATGTCACCAGCTTGTCATTGCGATCGCTCCGTCAGCAAATTGGTGTGGTTGATCAGGATACCTTTCTGTTTGGCGGTACGATTCGCGAGAACATTACTGTAGGTCATCCAGAAGCCACCCTGGAAGACGTGATTGAAGCAGCCAAGCAGGCAGGAGCGCATCAGTTTATTAAGGAACTGCCGATGGGCTATGAAACGCAAATCGGTGAGGGGGGAGGAATGCTGTCTGGTGGACAACGGCAGCGCCTTGCTATTGCCCGCGCTTTATTAGGCAATCCCCGACTGTTGATTCTAGATGAAGCCACTAGCAGCCTTGACGCTGAATCTGAACGGATTATTCAAACAAACCTCAACACCATCCTCACTGACAGGACAACACTGGTAATTGCTCATCGCCTCTCAACAATACGCAATGCTGACAAAATTTTAGTGCTGGATAGAGGGATTTTGGTTGAAAGTGGAACTCATGATGAATTAATGGCAAAACGGAGTCAGTATTTCTATCTTAATCAGCAGCAACTTGCCGTGACAGGTTGAATTCAACGCTAATGGCTAGTAGCAGAATGTAGAAGGCAGAGGGCAGAGGGCAAAAAATCTTGTCAGGGACGCTTTTTAACCTCTTTAAACTGGATAGTTTTTACCGCCTGAGTGGACTCGCGGAATAACAAGTAATTAGCTAGGAACAATTAACAATCACTAATAAGCTATGCCAAACCTATCGACACAGGAATCTGGGAGTCGGAATGGTCACTCTTGTAGTGAGAAAAAACTTATTTCTGAAGCGGTGATGAACTCTGCTGATGGGACAGCGCTGACAAATCAGGTAAACTCCTCTGAACTTTCTAGTGAAGATTGGTCATCTTTGACTAAGGAACTGATTGATACCTTGCCGCGAGTTTGGACGCGGGGGTTGCTGTATTTCTTAGTGGTGTTTGCTGGTATTGTTTTACCTTGGGCAATGCTATCTAAAGTTGATGAAACGGGTAGTGCCAGAGGGCGGCTTGAGCCTCATGGGCAAGTTTTTAAAGTAGATGCACCCGTAGCGGGCACAGTCGCTAAGGTTTTAGTCAAGGAAGGCCAATTAGTAACGGAAAAGCAACCTTTACTGGAACTCGAATCCGAGGAAATTAAGAGCGAACTCCAGCAAGCTCAGACGAGATTGGAAGGACAAGAAAATCGGTTAGCGCAGTTGGAGTTGATGAAAAACCAATTGCTTCTCGGAGTCCGTGCTCAACAGCAACAGAACCAGGCTCAAGAATTGGAAAAACAGGCTCAAGTGGAGCAGGCACGGCATAATTTGCAGTCTCTCAGGAATTCTTACAACTTACAAAAAGAGGAAAAACTTGCTCAAGTGGAGCAGGCACGGCAAAACTTTGAGTATAGTCAGACTGCCTCTAATTTAGCAGACATTCGTTTAACAAAGGCACAAAGAGAAGTCCAACGTTACCGTCAACTTCGAGAGCAGGGGGTTGTTCCAGAAATAAAGGTTGTTGAACAGGAAGATTTAGCCCAAGAAAGACAACGGTTACGGGAACAAGCTGAGTCGGATGTTCAGCAAGGCAAGTTAAAAAAGGAAGAGCAACAAAGCAGCTATCAGAGGATGATCTATCAAGCTCAGTCAGATATCCAGCAAGCTAAACTCCGCTTGCAAGAGCAGGAAAAAAGTTATCAAACGTTAATTCATTCTGGGAAACTGGCTATGCTTAAAAGTGAAGAACAGCTCAAAGAACTTGATGCCCAAGTTACTACTCTGAAAGCCGAAATTTCTCAAAGCAAAAGTCAGATTCAAGCCTGGAAATTTCAGTTAGAACAACGAGTATTACGCGCCCCAGTGAATGGCACAATTTTTCAGTTACCTATTCAACGGACTGGGGCTGTAGTACAACCGAGTACGTTAATCGCAGAGATTGCACCCAAGAATGCTGCCCTGATCCTACGGGCGCAGATGGCTACCTCTGAAAGTGGGACTCTTAGTAAGGGGATGGCTGTTAAGATGAAGTTTGATGCTTATCCGTTCCAAGACTACGGAGTAGTAGAAGGAACGCTCAGCCAGATTTCGCCCACTTCTAAGATAACAGAAACAGCTCAGGGTGCAATCGCTACGTTTGACCTAGAAATTGAGCTGAAACAGACTTGTATCCAAACCTCCAACGGTTGTACTGCCTTAACCCCTGGACAGACAGCAACGGCTGAGGTAATTGTCCGGCAGCGTCGCATTATTGACTTCATTATCGACCCGTTTAAGAAGTTACAAAATGGAGGTTTGGAACTGTAGCTAGGGGAGTCAAGACTGATTTTTGTTTGCTTATTCACACTTTAGCTTTGTCCTAAATCGGAGGAGGATAAATATTATGTCTCAAGTAATTACGATTACCCAAAAAGACATTTTGAATCAGGTGAAGCTATCCTGCAAAATTCCTGAGCTAATTGAGCAGATTGTTAGTTATAATCTTGTTAAAACTGCGGCTAGCGAAGCTGGGATAACCGTCGAGACTGAGGAACTTCAAAAAACTGCAAATCAATTTCGCTTAATGAATAAACTTTCCAGTGCTGATGAGACTTGGGCATGGTTGGCAAAGCACGCTTTATCTTTAGATGATTTTGAAGAAGTTGTTTATTATACTGCTATCTCTGGGAAGTTAGCTGCTCATTTATTTGCGGATAAGGTTGAACCTTACTTTTATGAGCATCAGTTAGATTATGCCAGTGCAGTAATTTATGAGGTCGTGCTGGATGATGAAGACTTAGCGATGGAATTATTCTATGCAATTACTGAAGAGGAGATAAGTTTTCAGGATGTTGCTCAGCAATACATTCAGGATGTGGAGTTGCGGCGAAAAGGAGGATATCGAGGGATGGTGGCACGTAAGGCGATGAAGCCGGAGATATCTGCTGCTATTTCTGCTGCTACACCGCCGCAGATGCTTAAACCTATTATGACGTCTCAGGGGATACACTTGATTTTTGTTGAGGAGATGATTCAACCGACTTTGACTGAGAAAGTGCGCCTTGAAATTATTTCAGATTTATTTACTGCATGGCTGAAGCGAAAAAGCGAGCAAGTTGAAATTGTTAGCAGGCTTGAATTAAACAGCAACGTGGAGATGTGAGCGTAAATAATTGTCGAGAGTATGAGCAGTTACGGTGATTACAAGTTACCACAAGCTCACGCTGCCTTTGTTGCACATAAATTAATGTGACATCGAAAATTAGGCGATCGCCGTATAACAATTGCGGTGCAACGGACTGAAGGAAGCTGCTGGTGCTGAAATTGGTCTATAGTATGCAACATACTCTTGACCAGTAAAGTGAGTGTAGTTTCTGGTATCCCCCCTGCTAACCCCGATGGCACCTCGTCAATCCGCAACTTCGCAAACGGTGTATCAACTGAAGATTACGCTCAAAGACGCTAAACCACCGATTTGGCGCAGGGTACAGGTATTGAATACCGCAACGTTGCAGCAGCTTCACCACGTCATTCAACAGGCAATGGGATGGACGGATTCACATTTGCATAAGTTCACGATCCAGGGTGTAGAGTATGGGCAACCCATGCCGGAATATGAATTCAATGTTCGCAACGAAGCAAAAGTCAAGCTCAATCAAGTGGTGACAGGGGAGAAGTTTAAGTTTCTGTACGCCTACGACATGGGCGACAGTTGGGATCATGAAATCCTGGTTGAGAAGGTGTTGCCACGGGAAGTCAACCAGCGTTATCCGACTTGTTTAACAGGCAAACGTGCCTGTCCACCCGAAGACTGTGGTGGCGTATGGGGGTATGCGGAATTTGTTGCGGCGATCCAAAACCCGAATCATCCTGATCATGAGGACATGCTGGAGTGGGTAGGTGGACACTTTGACCCGAATGAGTTTGACGTTGATGAAGTGAATCAACAGTTAAGTGCGATCCGTTAGGAGTTGGAGGACACACTCTGTAGAAATATCGTCTTCATTTGCTGAAACTCACGCTGGACAAGTGTTACAGCCGTTAAGTCTGTTGAAAACGAGTCGAAAATGAGAACTGGAACCCTTGCTCAGTCAGGCTTTCAGGCTTAGCGTTGTTTCTTGTTCCATTGCTAAACATACCCGTATCTCTGTTATCCTGCTTCATCAGAGATTACCGATAGTGAGTGGCAAAGTGTTGGCGCAAGAGGTCGTGCATGAAGCGATAGCCGCCTCCGACTCGTTGCAGAAATAGGCGGTCAGTGGCGTAGTCTAAGAAGCAAGCGTAATTCCAGGGAATATAACCATTACAGTAGAGGGTGAGACGTAAGCTAAAGTGTTGAATGCAAGCTGCTCCTCCATTGGCAGACCCTCCAATCAGCCCTCCAATCAGCCCTCCAATCAGCCCTCCAATCAGCCCGACAATCAGCCCGACAATGAAAGCATTTTGAAGTGATTTCCAAATACCTTGATTTGGACTTATCTTTATTTCAATTTCTGAACTCTCCAGCCCTCCAATCAGCCCGTAAATCAGCCCGCAAATCAGCCCGAAAATCAGCCCTCCAATCAGCCCGTAAATCAGCCCGAAAATCAGCCCGAAAATCAGCCCGAAAATCAGCCCGTAAATCAGCTCAGCTATCAAAAATTTTTTCCAATTCAAATGAAGAATTTCAACTGTTTGAATACCCTGAATAGTTCTCCTGCTCGCTGTAATCAGCCCTTCAATCAGCCCGAAAATCAGCCAGCCAATCAGCCCGAAAATCAGCCCGAAAATCAGCCCTTCAATCAGCCCGATAATCAACCCGTAAATCAGCCCGAAAATCAGCCCGATAATCAGCTTTTCAATCAGACTATAAATTCGTTGATACCTCTTATTTTCTAGCCAAGTCGGCTGCATTTTTTCAATAAAAAACTCTGTCTGATTTTGCTCAATTAACTTACCAGCCAACCAGCTCAACCAATGTTTAGTTGTTTCATCACTAGGCCGCTTCTCTTCATACTTCCGCCCCAACATTACCTCAACGTAAGTGGTAAACAAATAATTTAAGCGTTCTGCTGAAGACTTAAACTTGTACCACTTATCTAGAGAGAGCTTTTGACAAGAAAGCACTATCACATTCAATAAAAATGGCGTTTGAGCTAATTCTCTTAACTCTCGGTCATCCTTGATACTGTTCCCTAGCTGCTCGTTGCCTGTACGTCGCAGGTACTCTTCAATTTGTTCATCGCTGAAAGGTTGTAATTCGAGCGCAGTATTCAACGCTAACTGAGCTGAATAAGTCTGATATTCCTCAATCCGAGAGCAAACGACCAGTGGATAACTCCAGTTTCCCGGCTGCAAAAACTCATTGAGTTTCTGCACACAGCTCTCTTGGCGAGAGGCTGCTAGTTCATCTAATCCATCTAACAGAGGGATAATTTCTCCCTCTTCCAGCCATTGAAGAGTGATATGTTTACGGACTTTGTAATATTTCCCGGAATTTAGCTCTGCAACTATCCAATCTTTAATACTTTGATGGTCATTTCGCCATGAGGCCAGTGACAACAAAATAGGAACAGGTTCGTTCAGGTCGTTTTCGGCTCGTTCCACCAGCTTTTTGGCTAACTCCAGCAGCATGGTGGTTTTCCCAGCACCCGGTTGCCCTAAAATCAGCAGTCTGCCCTCAACCCCCTCCTGGTCAAATACTGTAATGATGTGGGTATTTTGGGGCAGACGAACTTTAGGTTTAGAACCTGATTTAACATCAATGCTCCAAGGATGCTCAACTTGATTGGGATTCTTATCCTGAGAAGGAATGATATAAACCCGATTGTGCAGGGAACTTTCTAGCCGCGTTTCCACCTGTGTTTTGATAGCCTTGAGCAGCACGGATTTGGGGTCGCGCTGAGTGTAAGTTCTTGTGGGTTTATTCTTCCTCTGCGGATTTGACTTTGCCCGTTCCGGTTCAGGCGACTTCAGTCAAGTAGAAGGATTAGGCGGTAAATAAAAGTCCATCCGTTCGGCAATATGAGCTGTTCCGCCCTCAATCTTGACTTGAAAATTTCTAGTATCACCTTTGTTAATCTGCCTCATCGAGTGGTCTGTTTGCGGCTGACTCCTGTCAATTTCTTGAGGAATCCCCTCACCTTCAGCCAATTTCAGGGGTATTGGTGCTAACGGAGTGGTAAAATTTTTTTCAATAAATCGCTTAGTCTGACGATAGATTTGACTGTTTCTCTCCGCCACCTTGCAGATAGAAATATGGTCAAAATCCATTGGGATGGGAATCACCCCTTTAATCCCAGGGTCAGCACTGGTTTGATTCACCACTAAAATTGGGCCAGTGGGTCGTGTTTCGCAGTAAACTAACATCGGGATTTGGCTGAACTGCTCGTCATTGCGGTACAACAGGTTGAGTTCCCGCAAGCGAGAATGATGCGCCTCCAACTCCTCGACTGAGACAGTAGTGCGGAGCAATCCCCCAATGTGCTTTATCCAACTCGCCAAATCTGCACCTGAATGCGGCGTGGAGAGGAAAACAATCCCCTTAGTTTGAGATGCTATAGCATTCCATTTCCCATAATCCCTGGCATTTCGCAGCATCTGCTTCACCAGCAGTCCCCCCAGAGAGTGAGTGATGAAAATTATCGGGCGATCGCCTATCCCATAACCATCGAGCCGATCTAAAATATTCGTGGCGCGATCGACCAGAGGCATCGAATTCCCCTTCCATCGAAAGGGTTCCACCTCATACCCCAACGACCAAACCCCGACATTTTTTAAATCTTCTCCCAACCAAGCCGGCCAAAAATTATCATCGTCGTGCTTCTCCTGGGGATGCCAAGTACCTCGCGCATGTCCCCCCAATCCATGCACAAAAATCACGTCCCCACGTCGATCGGGGTTATCGCAACCGACGATTTCGATTAAATCATTGAAATTACTCACTGGCTAACTCTTGAGTGGATGTGTAGTGGACTCGAAAAATTTCGTGATCTCCATCCCCGTGCGTTGGGTTACTTGCTGTTTAGCATTGCCTCCAACTGAGCCATCTTCGCTTCAATACTCGCCATTCGCTCTGTTAGGGAAATTTCTTCGGTACACCCCAGATACGACGCTAAAGCACTAACGACGACCTCAGTTTTACTGATGCCGGTTTGCTCCATAAAGGCAGTTAAGCGCTCATTGAGGTTGGAAGGAATACGGATGCCGAGTTGAACTGTGTTCATGGGAAAACACCGGAAATTCCCACTAATCTAGCAAATGACAGGCATTTCTTGACAAGAGTGCCCATTGAACTTACATGCTGGAGTCGGCTTGCTCAAGGGGTGACAAACAGCTCAAAAGCTTGAGGGAAAAAGCTTTTCACCTAGCTGACCTTCAAAAAGATGTCAGCTTATTGACAGGTTTATTGAGAATAAACTTCGAGAGGTTCATTCTCGATAATAATAATCATCGTCAGGGGGAGGGAGGGCGAGGTATACCTCGCCCTCCCTCTGTTTTCTCGGACAGGATGATAAACTCTTTAATTTGTTAGGAAATTTCCAAGCCAAAACGTTGGCGTTTAAGGTAAAATCCAGCTAGATATTTGAATGAAAGACATCGCTTGAATACCTCGTTGATAGAAGGGTAATTTGTTACGATAAATGTTCATCAGTTGCTCTACTAAAACTCGGCAAAACTCCCAACCGATAAGCCACATTTGTCCATACAGACCAACCCAAAAGTTACTATGGCGCTGAGAATTGCGTTGCAATTCCTTAAGACGACTCACATATTTTTGTTGACCTAGGCGCTTGACTTTTTGACCTCGTAAAGCTGCGCTGGTATAAGCGAAGGCTAGCCGAGCCGGATTTGGTATAAATCCCCGTCTTCTACTGGGCGAGATTTTTGACTATTCTAATAAAAAATAAAAAATATCTGCCTCCCAACTACCGTTAGAGACAGATACTAGGATTAACAAGACAGACTAGTTGACTGACAAAAGCCAAAGCCCAAGCTAAGTAGTTCCTTAGAAGGGGTATTTACTTTCATCTTTAGTATCAATTAGTCGCGCAGGGTGATAGTGATAGTGATAGTGACAGTGGTAATGGTCGTTACCGTGAAAGGGGTAGAGATAGCTGCTCCGCCCTGAAGATTCAATTCTTGTTCAGACAATTCTTGCAAATAGCTCTCAGAATCATCAAACAGATCAGAACCGGATGGAGACAGGTTAGAAATTGCAATGTTGGCCATTGAGAAATACCCTTTTATCAAGTTAGTTGTTTTGGTTAAACTTAAGCGTTTGCTTGTTTATCCCTACTACCATAGTAGGAGTCAAATTCATACATGTAAAGCTTGAATTCGGCATAAAAAAGAAATAAAAGGTGCATTTTTTGTAAAAATTAGGATATAGCATTTTTATTTAATAGGTAAACATCTTATCCATATCAAATTTGATTCCACAAGTTGTTATCCCGCAGTGGACTCAATGCAGGTGCTAACAGCTAAAGTCCATTGAAATGGACTCAAAATCGAGAGGGAGTCGGTTTCAACCGACTTGAGCTGTTAGACAGGAAATTTATTTCCTGGCGGGATTTATACTGTGGTAATAGAGTTCCTGTTGGGTCTCGCTGCGCTCTACCCAACCTACAGTAGTTTATATATCAAATCAAAATGCTATATAAAATAGTAGTTCTTGAACTTGGCGATGATGAGTCCTGTAATTCACTTTTAAGCCCTCTAATATAATTCAGAGGGCTTGTAATTGTGGATTACTTCTACTTATTAAATAGAAGCTTATCCTGGCGCTGTGTACAGCATCTTGTTTCTTCTACAATTATGTTCAAAAACGCCTTATCCAGGTCTGTGAGGGCTTTTAGGATTTGATTGAGCAGCCGAAGCGATGATTGAGACTGTATAGGTTACTAGCACAACAGTAGCACAGATAGGTGTGGATATAGCACCTCCGTGGATTCCTGCTTCAAGTTCGTCTTCAGATAGGTCTTTCATGTAACTTTCTGAGTCAGATAACAAGCTGTAACCTTCAGGCTTTAAATCGGCAACCTTAATTGTAGGCATGGAACATTTCTCCATATTAAAAGAGGTAGGGGATAGTAAATTTGCTTGTTCTACTATCTTGAATTTATTGTAGCCATTGCCTAAGAGAAATTGGTTGTGAGTAGTCAACTTTTAGGGAAATAATTACTGTATTATTTTCTAGATCAATAACATTTTTTACCCTAATCAATGTGTCTACTGCTATAAACTCAAATTCTTAATGCTGAGGAGCATTCCATTGAAACTTTTACACAAAATGTGTAGAATAGCTTTTCTTCTGTAGCCAAGCCTGAAAGAGATACTCTAACATTTGCTCCCTTACTTCACTGAATTCAATCGGCAACCATTTCTCAATTTTTAGGATGTGGTAGCCCAATTGGGTTTGAAGATTTCCAATTACCTCTCCTTCAGCACTATTAGCTATAGCCTGGGCAATTTCCTTCTGTAATTCTCCAAGAAAGCAAATACCAACAAAACCACCCTTTTCCTTGGACTGCTTCTCTTTAGAATACTCTAAAGCTAAAGCGCAAAAGGACGCTTTCTGTACTCGGAGAAGTTGGACAATTCTCTCAGCCTCCTTTAGTTCATACACTAAAATCTGAGATAGAGCTACGCGCCGATAATCATCGCGGTTACTCATATAATGAGTATCAACAACTTCACCAAACAGAGTTTCCTTTAACCTCTGCGTCAGTAGCGATACATGAATTTCCTGTGACCAATCTTCTACAGTAATTCGCTGGTGTGCCAACCATGCCAGGGTTTCAGGCGTAGTCAGCAGCTTATGTTCTTGGCGGAAGTTATCCCCTGCTGCTTGTAACTCTTCCTCAGAAACTACAATTCCTAGCTGCTCACAAGTACTCATAATCAGTGCTTCCCGTTCAGCAGCAGCGGCTACTTTAGCAATTTGGCGAGAACGTCGCAGATAAGCAAGGATTTCCTCGTTGGTTGCTGGTGAAATTTCTGGCAGTGATAATTGAGATATCAAGTTTTCTTGCATGTTTGTGAAGTAATCAATAGCTAATCGTTAAGCATTAAATATGGTAAATTAATTTTTCATTAGGGATATCTTCAAATTGGAGTTTCCTGAGATGTAAATCGCCATAGAGATTGAGATAATCAATCTCTTTAGCAGTTAATTTGCCCTTTTGTACAGATGCGATCGCTGCATCAATCTCCCACCGTTGTTGTAAACCCATTAAGCAGACATCCACACAATTTTGGCTTAAAGAGTAGCGGTAGAAATCAGGCACTGAAGGTCGCCAACATCCCTCTGGCAGACCGAACGGAGTATCCCAGAGTACTCCTGAATGAGAACCATTAGACTTAAAAGTAACGATGCCCGGTCGTTGCGGATCATGAATATTTAATTGATTCAACAGTTGACTCTGAGCAGACCGATGGGCAACATTGTGCCGAACCATCACCACATCTAACAGTGGGCTATTAGACCACTGTCTTGCTAAATTGATATCATGGAAAGAAGCACCAATATAACGAACAGCTCCCATTTTTTTGAGTTGCTCTGAGGTGCCCAGCATTCTTTCAATAGTGCGCTGATAAACAGAATTAGAGCCTCTTAAATCGGGGGAAAGCTGCAAGCAGTTGTCTAAGACTGAACCATCATTAGCACCAATCCAGCCCCAAAACAATACATCAATGTAGTCAATCCCTAGTTCCACAAACTGATCTAATAAAGCAGCAAGTGCCATCTCAGGACTCTTGATGTAAGTCACCGTCGCTAGCACCACTTTCTCGCGCACCGATGATTTCCGCCCACATAATTTACGCAGGGCATCAGACATGGAACTATAGATATAGTGGTGCAAATCACTAGAATAGAAAAAGTAGTTAATCCCCTGCTCAAAAGCGTATAGGGTATCCGGACTAGAGATGCCGCCACCGCCCCCTAATCCAAGGCAACTAACAGTTAAATCAGTCCGCCCTAGTTTGCGGTAAAAAGGCAAATCGGACTCCGGGAATTTATTCGCTACAGGATTGATTTCACTTGATGAGACTACTGGCGACGGCGCGAGATCAGTTAGTTTCATAGGTTCAACGGTGTGTAAATGTCTTCAGAGTTGGCGTTGAGGTAGGAACGCAGCCAGTCAATGCCCAAGAGGGAAAATTGCTGAAGGATAGTATTCATCCGGCTATCTGGTGAGTTGTCCCCTTTGTGCCAAGCTTCCAGTAAACCATTGGCAACAATTTGGCAGCGATTCATCCCAAAACTTTCTTGGGCTGCAAATTTGTGGTTAGGTTCCTCAGCTAGACCAACGCCTGGTGCCAGTAACTTAGTAAATAGGGGGATATCTGTGTGAAAATGTTCTCTAGTGTGTGCATAAACACTCTCAAGAACTTGGCGAACAGCTTCATAGTTACTCTTCTCAAAATAGAGAACTCCTGAGTCACAGCGCCCATAGTCAGTGGGGTTGTATAGTGCCTTAAAAGTAAAGGGAATCAGGATGTCGTTTAGCTGTTGTGTCAGGCTACTCATAAGTGCGATCGCACCTTCCGGGGTTAGGCTGAAGTAGACACGTACAATCTCTGGAGAGTAGCCTGAATGGCTATGACTCTGTACCCCCGCATTGCCAACTGCCATGTAAAACCCATTTTGCACACAATTTCGGGGCATCCGGATCGCCACCAAGTTACCTACAGCAGTATGCTCTTCAAAGGGTTGGAGATGTTGCGATCGCTGAATGTGTAAAGTCAAACCGTTCTTAGTTACAGCAAGACTCCCATCACTCTCTTGCCTCACCACATACCAACTAGGGTCAAAATATCCCTTTCCCTTATTACTTTGGTGCAATCGTTCGTAAAATCCAACATCTACCCCCAAGACAGTATTATTCTCCAAATCCAAGGGCAAATGATTTTCCTCCCCATCTAGTGCTAGGGCAGTTCGCATCGAACCGTTGTAATAGATACCGTAGAGAAAATTACACAGTTGCAGATTCAGATACTTTTGCTGTATCTGTTCAGGCATTTTCTGAAAACGGGCAACCACCTCAGCAGGTAATTCCCACGCTTTGTAGTCTGGATGACGGATAGAGAAATTAGATTGAATTTCAACCTTATCAACGATGTCGTTTAGCACATCTAGTAATTGCCCAGTTACCCTAGTAGTGAGCTGAGTTTCAAGAGAATCAAGTAATTGCATAATCGTTTGGTTGTAACTAAGTATCTTAAACAGCAGCAGCACTAAGCTGAGTCAATTGGACAGCCGCAGCACCAAAAATCGTCGGCATAGATTGTTCTGGACGACATAACAGGGTTTTGGCTACTTGAAGCATGGCAATTCCCGTATTACCAAAGGATTTTTGATACTGAATCATTGCCTGAATTTGTTGAATCAAGCCAAAACCAGCAAATTGCACCACTCGCCGCAAGAAATCAGGGCGATGTTCTAAGATTTCCGGGAAGGTGTCCAAATAAGTGCTAGTCAGAGCAGCAATAGAAGGCTGAAGCTGTTCGAGAGGAGTTGCCGCTAAGCGCAAAGATTCTTCGAGCGTGAGAGACTGACTCATCACCAAGCTACCTAGCCAAAGTTGCAGGTAGCTAGCAATGAGTGTGCCCAAATCAAACGCAGGATCTCCCCAGATGGAGCGTTCCCAATCAATTAGCCGTACAATGCTGTCACCCGTTTGCTCCCAGCCTTTGTGTAGGAGGATATTATTCAACTTCAGGTCATCGTGTATCAGGCAACAGGGTTTGAAACTATCAGCAAGTTCTCTTATTGCCTGCCCTAAGCTATCGTACCGTTGATAGAGCGCAAAGAACTTTAGCCCATCTGCGGACACTTGACCAAAAATTTCCGGCCCAATCCGTTCCAAACCCTGAATTAAGTTAGGCACCTGATCAGGGGTTGAATGTTCAGATTTTGGACAGAAGAAATTCTGATAGTTTTGGCGGTTGAATGTATGGCGATGAACAGTTGCTAGGATGGTAGAAATCGCATCTGCAACTTTAGTCGGAAAAACCTTCTCCTTGTTGTAAAAATCCGCTAAATCCTGATACTCATCCAAATAGCTGAGAATAATAATGGAATGCTCAGCGTCAAAATGTAATACCTCCGGTATCCAGGATTGAATGTGGCCCAGTTCTAAAAATTGCTGTAAAAACTCTTGGATTCGCCATTCACTCAAAAACTCGCCGGCTGCCTTACCTTCTTGATTGTGTCGTTCTTGCTTAACCAGCAGTTTCCGACCCTCTGATAAACTCACCAGCAAATTAAAGTTTTTGGCAGCTATTGGTTCAACCTTGCTGGAAGCTTGCTCTGAACGAGCGCAGAAACCCCGCTCAACTAAATAATCGAAAACGTTATGAGAATTCAACAAAAATGTCATAAGCCATGAAGGTATCGATAGTCAGAAAGATGGTAAGAACAATCGGGAGAAATTAATATCTACTGATTCGGTTTTTCTGATTCAATTTTCTGGAGAAAAAGGATAGTACATCAGGAGAGTGACAAGCCAATCGTTCATCCAAGATAGGATAAAGTCATGGATCGCTCAGTCTCTACCTTGCTAGTTTTACTCTAATCAATTACTTCAATTATTTCGAGTACTTTTTTGGCAGTAACTCAATTAATTATTTCTCCAAAAATACATGAGTCAACTCTTCACAACCCATTGCCAATTAGAATAAACGGTGCCCAATAATAAGGATGATTGAGATGATTCGCGACTTCAGGTTTTAGCCCATCTCGAACCTGCACCACAACAATCGAACCCCGTTGTTCGCCCAAAGCCTTATAATCGCCCGTAATCAGAGCAATTTGCGCTTGTCGTAAAGCTTCAGCTTTCGTACTCTTACCTTGCAAGGCGGTGTAAAACGCATTCATCAACACTTGAGTACCGCCATCATCAACCGTCCATAATGAGGCAATAGAAGCCCTTGCCCCTGCCCTCTGCATCTGGTAGCCTAAACCCAGAATCTCTGCACCTGTACCCAGATTGCCACCGAGTCCAGTTTCACAAGCAGACAGCACCACTAAATCTACATTACTGAGGTTCCAGTTTCGGACATCAGCAAGGGTGACAGGTGTGCCATCCCCAAAGAGAATGAACGATTCTTCTGGTGCCCCGACTACAATTGCCCCATGAGTGGCAAAATGTAAAACGTTATAGTCCCCCATTTTCGGTTTCGTATCTTCAGGATTGAAGGCGTTATCAAACAGTTGGGTGGTATCGGGAACTGTCTTGGCTAAAGTTTCAACTTCCACTCTGGCATAGGGCAAACCCCCAAAGTTAAAGCGTTCTGTGCCCATGGTGACGCTGTGGTGTCCGGTAGTAAATGCCCCAGCCAGAATCTCGAGTTGGGATTGGGGTTTAGTATCAAGGTCAGTGAGGGAAGCCGCTGTAATATTATTGATGCGGTAGCGTTGGACTAACCATTGTTCGCCATCGTGCAAGGCAGCAAGAGGAATGTAACGCAGTTGTCCATCGGGCGCATAGATAATCGTTTTGGCTTCTGCTGCTTTCAAGTCATTCTCTATCGGTTTAATTAGCCAATTGTAGAGTTGCTGTGCTGGAGTTGTGGTATCAGTTGTTGGGTTACCTAACGCTTGGCGAAAAGCGAGGATGGTTTGAGAAAGTTGTTCCTTGGTAACAGGAACGGTGCGGCGAATGGCGGGAGAGTCGGGAGTGGTGAGGATGAGTTCGATGCGGTCATCTAGAATTAGGGGATAGAGTAGGACGGCATTTTGTTGGAGTCTTTTGAGGTTGTCTTGTAAGCCGATAAAGTCTTCTAAGTTGTCTACCAAATCGGGTTTGCGCGTTTTAGGATTGAGTTGATCAATGAGTGCTAATACTGCGTCGCTTTCGATAAAGGTATTGAAATCTGCGATAATTTTTTCCTGGGCTTTCACGAGTTGGGTGAGGCGCTGTTCTTCTTGGGGAGTGCGATCGCCTTTTTGCCGCAGTTGGGTAAGTTCTTTCCCAATGGCGATCGCTTGATCAAGAATTTTTTGGTAGTCGCCTTCAAACTGCTGTTCTAGGGGTGAGCTGGGAACGCCTTGCTTGGTTCCTCTAGTCCCCGGCACATTACGCAGATACTCGTCGAGTTCTTGGACTTTGAGTAAATCGAGTACCCGTTGGGCTTCCAGGATGCGGTTTTGTCGCAATAATAAATCAGCTAAATGGCGATAATCTTCAGCAATAGTCTCAGTGTAGGACTGCTGTTGTTCTTGGGGAAGCCCCTTGATATTATCTCGAATTGCTTCTCTGACGTTGACCGATTGCTTGTAAAAAATAATCGCTAATTCAGGTTGATTTTGTGCCTCTAAGGCGGCACCTATGTTACTTAGAGTAACCCCTTTCCCAGCGCGATCGCCAACTTCTTCCCGAATCGCCAAAGCTTGCTGATAATACCCTAGAGCCGTTTGATACTGTCCCAGATTATAGTAAGCTTCTCCGATATTATTGAGCGCCCACCCCTCCCCAGAACGGTTGCCCGCCTCGCGCACAATGGCTAGCCCTTGTTGGTAAGATTCCAATGCAGCTTGATGCTGCCCCATTCTTTGGTAAACTTTCCCCTTGTAAAGTAGGGTTATTCCTTCGGTTGGACGGTTTTTTACCCCACGCGCAACCGCTAAACCTTGCTCGAAAGACGCCAAGGCAGCTTGGTGCTGTCCCATTTTGCCATAAACTGACCCGATGTTAATCAGAGTCGTCTCCCGCCAACTCAAGTCGCGGACAATTGCTAATGCTTGTTGATAGGATTCTAGGGCGGCTTGATACTGTCCTAAGTCCTCGTAAACTGTGCCAATGTTATTGAGGATTGCCCCTTCTTGGTTATTAGTATTAACGTTTGGCGATCGCTGCTTCTGTTCGCGGACAATTGCCAAGGCTTGCTCGTAGGATTCTAGGGCAGCTTGGTATTGTCCCAAGTTTTTGTAAACTGTCCCTATACTGTTGAGAACTAACTCTTTTTTACTCGGGGAATTAGCAAGAAGCTCCTGGTATGATTCTAATGCTGATTGGTAATCTAGGTTATCATAGACTGAGGCAATGTTCCTGAGGATTTCCTGCTCGTCCAAAAAAGAAAAAGATCTTCCGCCGTTGCGAACAATTTCTAAGGCTCGCTCGTAGGATTTTAATGCCGCCTGGTTTTGTCCTAGAGCTTTGTAAACATTCCCTATCTCAGTTAAGATATCTTCTGCTTCTGGTGCCAGTAAAATCACTCCACCTGCATTATTAAAAGTAGTGACTTGACCGGACTCAGAGCGAATTTCTACTACATCACCAGCACCTGCTCCACCAAAACGCATGAGGAGAGTTGCCTTTTCTCCAGCACGGTTATCTATCCCCTGAGTGAACACCAAGGCTTGCTGGTAGGATTCTAGCGCAGCTTGGTGTTGTCCTAATTTCTGATAAACTGAACCGATTTGATGGAGGATTACCCCTTCCCAAGGGCGGTTCTCCTGTTGACGAACAATTGCCAAGGCTTGCTGGTAAGACTCCAAGGCAGCTTGGTTTCGTCCCTGAATGCTGTTAGTATTCCCAGCCGAAAAGAGGGTTGCGCCTTCTCCTTCAAGCCTGTTTACCTGCACGAGGGTTTCTTTGTTTTCATTTTTGCCAATTGCAGTAAGGAGGATTGCCTTCCCCATCGTTATCTGCTCAGGAGGGTTGCCCATTTCTCGTCTGAATGCCAAGGCTCGTTGACGATACTCCTGGGCAATTTGAGGTTGTCCTAGCTTTTCGTAAACTGTCCCAATACTATTAAGAATTACCTCTTCATCAGGCTTTTCGTAAGCTATGCCAATCCGACGTAAACCTTCTTCTTTAGAACGATAGTCTTCTCTATCTCTCTGTGCAATTGCTAAAGCTTGCTGGTAGGACTCTAGTGCTGATTGATACTGTTCCAATGTTTCGTAAGCTTTGCCAATCTGAGTGAGCAGGATAGGAATTTGGTCTGAATGACCCTCTCCACTCTTCGCAATTTCCAAAGCTTGCTGATAGGACTCTAGTGCTGCTTGGTGCTGTCCTAATTTTTCGTAAACTTTCCCCATCTGGTTGAAGATTATTTGTCCCTGCTCGTGATAATTCCCCTCCGTCTCTTCCCGGACAATTGCCAAGGCTTCTTCATACGGCTTTAAGGCAGCTTGGTACTGTCCTAGAGTTTGGTAAATATTCCCAATATTAGTCAGGGTTTCTTCTTCTTCGTTTTGTGAAAAGAGATCTGGACCCCTTGACCGCCTAGCACTAACTTTTAATCCTTCTGTAATTATAATCGGAGTGTTAATCGGCTCTCCTTCTCCTAGCCGAATCACTCCATTAGCGATCGCCTCCTCCAGAAGAATTCCTTCGATAGCGATCGCCTCCTCCAGAAGAATTCCTTCGATATTAGAATTACGATTCACTGTATGAACCAGATTGGCTACCCGAATCGTATAGGGAATGGGTTGTTGTTGAGCCTGTTCATACACCTCCCGCCTAATTACCACGCTTTGCTCATACGCTTCTAAGGCGGGTTGGAGCTGTTCCAATTTTTGGTAAGCTTTCCCCATCTGGTTGAGAATTACCCATTCCCAAGGGCGGTTTTTTTGTTGGCGCACAATTGCCAAGGCTTGCTGGTAAGACTCTAAAGCAGCTTGGTATCGTTCGTTAACGGCGTGAGCATCCCCCTGCTTATAGTGGATTGCGGCTTCTCCTTCTAACCTAGTTACCAACGTAAATTTATCTTTTGCTGCTCTATAAGTAATAAGAGTCGCCCCTTCCCAAGGACTTGGCTCTTCCTCAATACCCAACTCCCGTCTAATTGCCAAAACTTGTTCGCGATACTCCTGAGCGGTTTGAAGTTGTCCCAGCCCATCGTAGATTTTGCCAATGTTACTCAGGATGATCGATTCTAAAGGACGATTACCAACCTCGCGCACAACGGCTAAAGCCTGCTGGTAGAATTCCAGTGCCGTTTCCCGCCCTCCTTGCCTTCCTCCCCATAGGTAAGTGAACCCGATTCTATTAAGGATTTCCGCTTCTAAAGGGCGATGACCTATCTCCTTGACAATGGCTAGGGCTTGCTCGTAGAAGTCCAACGAAATATATCTATTTTCTCTGAGGAGGTCAATTTTGGGGTCCTGAGCTCTGCCAATATTTAACAAAACTGCCGCTTCCCCAGCGCGGTTGCCTACCTCACGCATAATTGCTAAGGCTTGCTCATAGAACTTCAAACCATCTTCTCTCTCGCCTAGAGTCATGTAAGTAATACCAAGTCCATTGAGACTCCAGCCTTCGCCAACCCGTGAAGCGTAGCGATCGCCGTTAGGCAAATCGCCTATTTCGCGCATAATAACTAAGGCTTGCTCGTAAGACTTGAGAGCATCTTGATATAGCTTCAAATCTTCGTCTGCATTCTGCAAAGAATTTTGGTATCGTTTCCAGCGTATGTAAGTATTCCCAAGTCCAATCAGGGTTCTTCCTTCCCCAGCTCTATCCTTCACCTCGCGCTGAATAACTAAAGCTTGCTCGTAGAACTTGATGGCGTTTTCGTACTTTTCTTGGGTTTCGTAAACTGAGGCGATGTGATGGAGAGTTGCACCTTCTTGGGTACGATTGCCCAATTCTCGCACGATCGCCAAGGCTTGTTCGTGATGCTTGAGGGCAGTTTGCAATTGTCCCAAATTGCGGTAACTTTCTCCCAGATGATTCAGAGCCAACCCTTCCCCAATACGATGCTTCTGTTGACGAAAAATAACTAAGGCTTCCTGCAAAACCTCCTGTGCTTGGGCATATTGGCTCAATCCGTTGTAAACTTCCCCAAGCTTATTAAGCGTTTCGGCTTCCTGAAGGGAATTGCCTAGTTCTCGATGAATGGCTAGAGCTTGCTGATAAGTTTCCAACGCTTGTTGCAACTGACTTTGGCGAAATTGCTCAGTGCCTGTTTGGAATAAGCGATCGCCCTCAGCTTTTTTAGCTTGGGTTGTTTGTGCCTGTGCTGCAAGAGGCTCAAAAACACCTAGCAACAACACAGGAGAAGGAGATAGCAGGAAAAGGAGTAAGCTAGTCGCGGCAAGACTGAAAGTTCCAAGACGATAGTGCATTGGGCAATTCTGCAACACTTTTGAGTACAGGCTACATTTATATATCTCTATATCTCTCATCAATAGTGAGGATATGCAGTTTAGCTAAGTCTTGGCTGTTTCAGCCCCCTTACGGGGATTTAATTAGCGGAAAGCAGAGTAAGCAAATTTCTAAATTGGCTAATAGTAAACATGTTTCAGTCCCCTTACGGGGATTTAGTTA
>DNXU01000579.1:21023-21364 GCA_003505715.1 Cyanobacteria bacterium UBA8803
GTTTCAGTCCCCTTACGGGGATTTAGTGAGCGGAAAGTAGCCAAGGGGATTGTTGTTCAGTCCCTAGTCCAGGTTTCAGTCCCCTTACGGGGATTTAGTGAGCGGAAAGCAAAAATGGTAAAGCTTCAGGCTACATTGAAACAGCCGGGTTTCAGTCCCCTTACGGGGATTTAGTGAGCGGAAAGCATAATAAATACACAGTCTGGAGCTGATGTATATAAGATGTTTCAGTCCCCTTACGGGGATTTAGTTAGCGGAAAGTCTTGATGGCAGTATTTCAGCCCTGGAACCTTGCCCTTGAAATGTTTCAGTCCCCTTACGGGGATTTAGTTAGCGGAAAG
>DNXU01000579.1:21578-21729 GCA_003505715.1 Cyanobacteria bacterium UBA8803
GATTTAGTTAGCGGAAAGAATCACGCAATAATCTTATGGCAGTTGTTTTAGAGCTGTTTCAGTCCCCTTACGGGGATTTAGTTAGCGGAAAGTCCCAAGGGGTAGCCGCGCTTGAGAAAAATCCCACTATGTTTCAGTCCCCTTACGGGGA
>DNXU01000249.1:0-7093 GCA_003505715.1 Cyanobacteria bacterium UBA8803
AAATTCTTGCTATACTCACTATAAGCCAACTGTCTGGTCTTGTCGAGACAACCAAGCTTGTTAGTCAAATTTTACCCAAAAATTCTTCTTCATATATAGGAAACAAAAATAAAGGATCTCTTTTGTCACTCTCGACAGAGCGAAAGCTGAAACTCTTACAGCAAAAGAACTTTGGCATTTTAGCCTAGAAAATAAGTTTCTATTAGGAAAGCGATCGCCAGTCCTGAGATCCCCGACTTTTGGGAGGATACCGCTTCTAACTGGGGTTGTGGCAGTGGTGGGTTAAATTGTGTCATGGTGAGAGTTCTCAAGTAAAGTCTCTTCTAATTCTGGCGATCGCAGCTTTTAATCCCTCACTATAAATCCAACCGACATAACCGCCATAAACCATTCTGTCGTTGCGATCGGCTAAGAAAACATGGTCAACTCCTACTGGGTTCTTCCAGGTTCTTATGGCTGTCCCATCTCTGAGCCTCATAATCGGATTAGAACTCTTGAAGTCTCGGTGGTGTGCTTTCTGAATTCCAGGAACGCTGTCTAAAATAGCGATCGCTTCTTGCGTGACATCTGTGACTTGAGAGTTCACTACTGTTGCACAACCGCACCCATCTGTGACAGTAGCTTTAAGTCTTTCTTTAATGTCCCCATCAAATAGCGACAACGAGTCAATCTCGTTCAATAGCTTTCCATGGGGTTCTGACTGCCGTCTTTCGCAATAGACTGCGGTTAGAAAATCCTCAAGCCCCAGCTTTGCTAGGGAATCAGTAATCAATCCTGTCAGTCCCAAGACAGCGATTCCTCCCAGCATTCCGGCAGGACCACCTAGAAAAGCTAAAGCTGCTGTAATAGCGGCAGCACCTGTCAACCCTGTAGCCGCCATTGTGATCACTAGGATGACACCTGGTAATCCCAAAGCTGCCACTTTTTTTACAACTTCATCCATCTAATTATCAACCTCAATTGCTGCTCGCTCACAATAACTTGCACCTACTATAGCGAGCCAGTTATCTAATTACCTAAATAGCGCCGCAGAAAACTTTCTAATGATTCCAGCTTCAAGTTATAAATCGACTCTAAATGAGCAATCTCTTCCGGCGTGCAGAAAAATTCATTGGCTAGTAAAGTCCGTAGGGTACTCAAACCCTTTTTAGCTTCGGGATTGACCAACTCCACAATACTCCGTACTCCATCAAACACAAATAAAGGTGGATTGACGATAATTGGCTCTCGATTAAATACGCGACCGAAGATACGCGGGATATCTTCTCGCCTGAGGATGTCTGGCCCTCCTACTGACAAGATTTGATTGCAGGCACCTTCAACATTAGGCGAATCAACAGCTATCTGCGCTAAGTCGTCGGTACTGACAATTGAGGTACGGTTTTGGGGGTTGCCGTTAAGCAGATAAATTCCCGTCTGGCGAAATTGTTCTGCTAAGGGTAGGAGATTTGAAGCAAAACCAGAGGGACGCAAAATGGTGTAATTCAGGCCGCTCCCTTGCAGGTACTTTTCTACTGCCTCCTTAGCTTTAAACACTGGAGCATCTTGATATCCTCTCCCGGCTCCTAACACGGAGATGAAAACAAAGTGTTGGACACCATTCGCCTTGGCTCGATCGATTAGTTCAATATTTGCTCGGTAGTCTAATGCTGGAGCATCGCCTCCAGATCCGTGAGCGCTGATGATATACTGAACGCCCTGACAGGCTTTTTGAATATCTTTATCTTGCCGCAAGTCACCGATAAAAAGTTCGGCATCTCGGTTTTCTAACTCTCCGTAACGAGAGGTTAGGCGGACAAAAGCGCGTACAGGCAGTTCTCTTTCCCGCAGGATTCGTACAACTCGGCGTCCTAGTCCTCCGGTTGCACCAGTTACTAGATACATTAAAAAGCTCCTCCTTGTTAGGAAAATTAGAGAGAGGTGAGAGAAAGATGTTTTCTGGGTGCTACTTACTCTGAGAAATTTTTGCCCGTTGCGGTGAGAAATTGGACCGCAAGGGAATTTTCAAATTCCTCCAATGCCTGCACACTACCAACCTGCCAAGCCCGTTCTACTACAGCCGGAATGATTTGAGTTAGAGGAATATTGGGAAAGGTCGGGCTGAGGTCAGAGTTAATGTACTTTCCATCCCTAAGCAAATAAATCGTCAGCTTGCCACTATCATAGAGCCACAGTTCCGGAACAGCGATCGCGGAGTAGGCACCGAGGGTAGTTTTAGAGGTGACATCTGTTTCAATCGCTAGATCTGGGGGAGGATCATCCGGTTTGAGTCGGCGATGACCAATCATGCGCTGATAATTCTGAATGTAGAAGCAAGCATCTGGCTCAACTCCTGCGGTATTTTCCTCCTTAAAGGTGGTCGAACCAAAAGGTTGGTATCTTCTCCCGCTAGCTTTCAGTAAAGTTTTGACAATGTCAGAGATTAAATCTCTAGGAACTTCGTGTTCGGGTAGAGGAACCATAATTTCCAAAGAACCTTTGCTATAGGCAACTCGTGCCGCCCGCTTCTCACCCATTTCCTGCAAGATGGATTCAAACTCCGACCAACTCACATTTGGGATAGTAACAGCACTACCGGGTGCTAAGTGCATCTGGCTAACGGGTTTAACAACCCAGGACACAGCAGTCATAAGGCTATTACTTTAATGTACATCAGCCTTTCATCGTAACATTTCAGTTCAGCTACTATAGCGTTTCTCTTTCTGAGTAAGGTGTATTTATTACGGGCAGACACAAGAAGCAATCTCCAAATTACTACAAAAAGGCTGAGGAAGGGCAGCTTTTGGCTGCCCTTCCTCAGCCTTTGACAAGGACTATCATTATTGGTAATTGGATGATTTATTGTTTTGAAGTCCCTTAGCATGAATATTTTTTATGTGCTTCTTCACCGTATTAAGGGAAATATACAGTTCAGTGGCAATTTGCTTATAGGTGTACTTAGCGCGACGACGCAACCAAACTTCGACTTCGCGAGGACTGAGCCTATATCGATCGACTTCAGCGATCGCTAATTTCTGGCTAGACTGGCATCGGTCTTCCAGTATCACCAACAGGCAATGCTGAGGAACCGCATTTAGGTTGAACCATTGCACCCGAATCCGCAAAGTATTTGACTTTTTAAGTACAATCTCCGACTCGATAATTATTGGCTCTGTGGGAGACAAAACACGGCTTTCAATCAAAGCTTGGCAAACAATCCAGATTTCTTTTGGCACTGAGTTAAGACGCGATCTACTCGGGGTGAGTTGCTCGCAAATTTGACGCGCCAATTTATTGGATTGGATACAGTCTCCTTGCTCTGTCAGAATCAAGATGCCATCCAAAAAACTTTCAATTATGCCTTCTAATAAAGCCTGATCTGGCTGTCTGACTTGATTTTTTGGTCTTTCTGAAGTATCAGAACTATCAATGAAACTATTTAGGTTATGGCTTTGAGTGAGTATCATAATGGTTACTTCCACAAGGCTTATGCCTATTCCGTTCGCTTCATAACTTCATTTAAAATTGCCGTTAACTGAGTTCGCGACCAGGAATTACTGACTTGTTCTGACTTATGGCTGACTTTATACTGGATACTGAGTAGCCTTCGGACAGCTTTGATGGAATGAGTGATGCCGAGATCGCTGAGGATGCGCCGGGAATGGGTGGAGAGGGCTAAGCAGGCGGTGACGCGCAATGGCTTCCTAAGCCAAAAAGCCTTAGCCGAGGATGTTGGCTTGGCTTTGGCTACCGTTAGCAATTTTTTGACAGGGAAACCTGTCGATCGCACCACCTTTGTCGATCTGTGTCAGAAGCTATCTTTAGACTGCGAGGAAATTGCTGAACCCGTTCAGGGTGCTATTTCAAACAAACGCCAAGACTGGGGGGAAGCTCCCGATGTGACTTTTTTCTACGGACGCACTGAGGAACTTGCTATTCTAGAGCAATGGGTGGTGCGCGATCGTTGCCGCTTGATTAGTGTTATCGGCCTAGGCGGGATTGGTAAGACTGCTTTAGTGGTAAAGTTGGCAGAACAGGTGCAAGATCAGTTTGAATACATTGTTTGGCGAAGTCTCCGCAATGCTCCTGTAATCCAAGAATTTTTAACAGATGTAATTCGTTTCCTCTCTAACCAGCAAGAAACAGACCTGCCAGAGACAATTGACGGTAAAATCTATCGATTGTTGGAGTACTTGCGAGCTTCACACTGTTTGCTCATCCTTGATAACGTAGAATCTATCTTAAGTAGTGATGGGCCTGCTGGAACTTACCGAGAAGGATATGAGGGATATGGGCAATTCCTGAATTGTGTAGGAGAAACTCATCATCAAAGCTGTTTAATCTTGACGACGCGAGAAAAACTGAGAGGAATTAGCCATCAAGAAGGCGAACATTTTCCCGTCCGCTCCTGGCGGTTGAGTGGTTTGGCGCAGGAAAACGCTCAGGCAATTTTCCAGGAGAAAGGCTTGAGGCTATCTGCAACCGAAGGAAAAGCTTTAGTAGAGCAGTATGCAGGTAATCCACTGGCGCTGAAGATGGTAGCGACGACCATTCAAGAATTATTCGCTGGCGATATCGCTCAATTTTTAGAGCAAGGTACTATTGTTTTCGGTGATATTTCTAACTTGCTAGATCGACAGTTCGAGCGCCTGTCACCATTAGAACAGCAGACGATGTTCTGGCTAGCCATCAATCGAGAGGGAGTGGCGCTGCCAGAACTGCGTGGGGATATTATTCCTGCTGTTTCACTGCGATCGCTACTAGAAGGATTAGAGTCTTTGCAACTGCGCTGTCTTATTGAAAAGGCTACACCTACCCTGCTCCAGAGGCACTCAGTCACCTTCACGCAACAGCCAGTGATTATGGAGTATATCACTGAACGATTGATCGAGCAGGTATGTCGGGAAATTAGTATGGTCGAGATAGTATACTTTGACCGCTACGCCCTAATGAAGGCTCAAGCCAAAGATTACCTGCGCCATGCTCAAATTCGCCTCATCCTCCAACCAATTGCCGATAGATTACTGGCTCTTTTTGGTAATAAAGAAAGCATCAAAACTTGTTTAATTCAGATTTTGGCCAAGTTGCGATCGCCCACTACCACACCAGCATCGCCCACATCACCAAAACCAGGATATGCTGGAGGAAACGTTCTCAATCTGTTTGGGCAGCTTCAGATAGACCCCAGCGGTTCGGATTTCTCTTACCTAACTGTTTGGCAAGCCTACCTTCAGGGGGTAAATTTACATCGCGTCAACTTTGCTAATTCTGATTTGGCTAAATCGGTTTTTACCCAAACGTTGGGAGGTATTTTATCAGCCGCTTTCAATCCAGATGGCCAGCTATTGGCAACAGGAATCGATAACGAAATTTTGCTATGGCAAGTTGCAGATAGTAGACATTTATTGTCCTGCCAAGGGCATATTAGTTGGGTGCAGGCGGTTGCTTTTAGCCCAGATGGCAAAATCCTGGCCAGTGGCAGTAATGACTGCTCCGTGAGGCTTTGGGATGTTAAAACGGGGCAGTGCCTCAAAACACTACGAGGCCACACTGGTTCTGTGCAATCAGTTTCCTTTAGCCGGGATGGAAAAATTCTCGCGAGTGGCAGTAATGATTCCTCCGTCAGGCTTTGGGATGTTAAAACTGGGCAGTGCCTGAACCTGTTGTTGGGACATACTAATCGGTTACTGTCTGTTCTCTTTACGCCAGATGGAACAACTTTGATTAGTAGCGGTGAAGACCAAACCGTGAGACTATGGCGCGTTCCCACGGGTGAGTGTCTGCGCATCCTAGAGATTCACATCAACTGGGTACTCTCGGTGACACTAAGCCCCGATGGACGGACGTTGACTACGGGAAGCGATGGCAAAACGGTCAAGTTTTGGGATATTACCACTGGAGAATGTATTAGAACATTACCAGACTACAGCAGTTATGTGTGGGCACTTGCTTATGCACCTTGGGTAGACGATGCTAATTGTCCCGATCGCCAAATTCTGGCCACAGGGAGTGAGGATGCGACAGTTAAGATTTGGGATGCTGTGACGGGAGAATGCCTTCAGACATTGCAGGGCCATGGCGATCGCGTTTGGTTGGTTCTCTTCAGTCCCGATGGCAGCATCTTATTGAGTGCCAGCGAGAACCAAACCGTAAAACTCTGGGATGTCGGCACAGGACAATGTTTGAGAACGCTTGAGGGGTACAGCAATGCAGTCTTATCTGTGGTGTTTAGTGGTGATGGGCAATTATTAGCTAGTAGTGGTCGAGATCGACAGGTAAGGTTCTGGGATGTGGCGACGGGAGAATGTCTTAGAACAGTGCAGGGACATAGCAACATCGTTTCAACTGTCACGTTTAGGCCAAAACAGGATGAGCGGCTAATTTTGGCCAGTGGTAGTGACGATCGCACGATCAAGATTTGGGATGGCTACACGGGAGAATGTTTGAGGACAATTTGGGGACACAGCAGTTGGGTTCAAGCCCTCAGCTTTAGTCCCAATGGGCAGACTCTAGCTAGTGGCAGTCGGGATGGTACGGTGAAGTTGTGGGATTGGCAAACGGGCGAGTGTTGGCGATCTCTTGAAGGACATATTCATCGGGTCAAGTCTGTGGCGTTTAGTCCGGATGGAACGACTCTGGTGAGTGGCTCTGATGACCGGACGGTAAAGCTTTGGGAGGTGGATACAGGAATTTGTCTTTACACGTTTCAAGGTCATCAAGATTGGGTTTTATCGATTGCCTTCAGTCCCTGTGGTAGTAGGATTGCTACTAGCAGCGGTGAGACGATCAAGCTGTGGGATGTCCGCACCGGGGAATGCCTGCTAACATTGACAGGACATACTCATCGCGTCAGGTCAGTGGTATTTAGCCCCAAGGGTGAGACTTTAGCCAGTGCTAGCGATGACGAAACGGTGAAATTGTGGGATGTCAAAACGGGGAAGAGCATTAGGACGTTGCCAGGACATTATAAAGTGGTATGGTCAGTTGTCTTTAGCCCCGACGGACAAATCTTAGCCAGTGGTAGTGGAGATGAGAGAATTAAGTTTTGGAGTGTGGCAACGGGAGACTGTTTAAGGACGCTCTCGATCGATCGACCTTATGAGGGGATGAATAT
>DNXU01000249.1:7258-7438 GCA_003505715.1 Cyanobacteria bacterium UBA8803
ACCATATCTTTTGTAGGGGCGACGCGCTGTGAGGGGAATTGGGTAGATGCCAAAAGAATTTATTGGATCGCCCTGGATGAGAGCGGGCGAGTCAATTGAGGAAATTACTGCTTTAATACAGAGGTTAAGGAAAAAACTCTTCCCATTCCCCCCTTCGACTATGCTCAGGGTAAACCTTCG
>DNXU01000427.1:0-15663 GCA_003505715.1 Cyanobacteria bacterium UBA8803
GGATGAGGGGGGGTGGGGGGGTGGGGTGAGGGGAATGGGGTTTGGGGAATGGGGTTTGGGGTGTGGGTCAATTTTTCCTACACCCTATACCCTAGTTAGTTAACACCATTGCCAGTTGGCAATCTCTGCTGGGTCTTGACCATTTTCGCGAATGAATCTGCCGTGATCGGCGAGGATGTATTCGTAATGGTGAACCCGTTCGTTTGCTCGTGCGGCCACATAAGGGTTATGGGCGGCGGCTAAGCGGATGGCCTGCATAATTAGGTGATAGCGACTGGTGCCGTTGAGGACTTGCATGTCAAACGGGGTAGTGGTGTTGCCCTCTTCGCGATAGCCATTAATCCAGAAGCGATCTGGGTTGGGACGCCCGAAAAGTAGCTGCTTGATCAGTGAGGGATAACCGTGGAAATTGATAATTACTGGTCTGTCTGGGGTGAAGAGAGCTTCAAACATCTCCCGATCCAAACCGTGGGGATGAACGGAACCATGCCGATGGTTAGAGTCTGCAATCAGAATCATTAAGTCAGTTACGTTCACCACCCGCACCCGCAAATCTGGCATTTCCGAACGTAGGATGTGTGCTGCGGCGATGACTTCTAGGGTAGGGCAATCACCAATACCCACCAGTACTACATCTGGATTGACACCCTCATCAATGCTAGCCCAGGGCCAGACCGAGGCACCCGCCCGACAGTGGGCCAGTGCTTCTTCCATTGACAGCCACTGAGGCATAGGATTCTTATTGGAAATCACCAAATTGACATAGCCAGTACTGCGCAGGCAATGATTCATGGTGACAATCAGGCTATTAGCATCGGGTGGCAGATAGACCCGTGCGGCTTCGGGTTCCTGGTCGAGTACGCTATTGATAAAGCCAGGATTTTGGTGGGAAAAGCCGTTGTGTTCCTGACGCCACAAGGTTGAACTTTCCAAATAATTTAGGGATGAGGTGGGTGGACGCCAGGGAATTTCTGCCGAGAACTTGATGAATTTAGCGTATTGATCCATCATGGTCGTAACAATTCCCAAGAAGGCTTCATAAGAGGGGAAAAGACCGTGACGGCCTGTGAGCAGGTAACCTTGCAACCAGCCTTGACAGGTGTGTTCGCTCAAAATTTCTAAGACCTGTCCCCCGTCTGCCCCAATGTGGCTGTCGTGGGGATTGGTGGGCCACTGATAGTTGCGCTGGGTGGCGTAGAGTACTTCTGTTAGTTTATTAGATTCCAATTCATCGGGGCTAAAGATGCGGAATTGGTGCCGATTGTGTTCGATGACGCCCCGCAAATACTTGGCTAGTGCTTCAGTATTGCCGATGTTATAGCCACCCCGACTGCAAACACCTGGGGTTGCCTGCCGCTCCACGGGCACTTCATAATCAAAAATGCTGGGTAAATTTAGGGGTTGGCGGATGCGCCCGCCAAAGGTATGAGGATTGGCACCCATACGGCGATCGCTTGACGGGCATTGCTCCAAAACTTCGGGTATTGGTCGTGCTTCCTCGTCAAAGAGTTCTTCCACCCGGTAGGAACGCAGCCAGTCTTCTAGGAGACGTAACTGGTGTTCGTCGGTTTTCACGTTTCTGGCCGGGACTTGGTGAGAGCGGTAGGAACCTTCAATTGGTTCGCCATCCATTTCCTTAATCCCCGTCCAACCTTTAGGCGATCGCAAAATCAACAGCGGCCATTGAGGTTTAGCTATGCGTTCTCCCGATCTGGCCGCTTGTTGAATCCGACAAATCTCCTGATAAGCCCAATCCATTGAGGCATACATATCGGCGTCCAGGTCGGCATCGGCAACAATCCTGACTTGATAGCCGTACCCGGTAAATAGGTGCAGCAGTTCTTCATCGCTCATCGTGCCGTAGATGGTGGGACTGGAAATTTTGTAACCATTCAAGTGCAAAATTGGCAGTACGGCACCCGATTGAGCGGGGTCGATAAATTTATAGCTGTGCCATGCGGTGGCCGTTGGCCCAGTTTCCGCTTCTCCATCTCCCACCAGACAGGCTACGACTAGATCGGGGTTATCCATCACCGCACCGAAGGAGGTAGCGAGAGCATATCCCAGTTCGCCACCTTCGTGGATGGTGCCGGGAATACCTGGATACAGGTGAGAAGGAAAGCCCCCTGGCCAAGAGAACCGCTTAATAAAGTCCTCAAGTCCTGCTTGGTCGAGGGTTAATTCGGGGTAATAGTCTCTCAGGGAGCCTTCCAGGTAAAGGTTGGCTAAGTTAGCTGGTGCCCCATGTCCGGGCCCAGTTACTAGAAACATATTTACATCGTAGCGTCGGATCAAGCGATTGAGGTGAGCATAAACCAGGTTAATACCCGGACAGGTGCCCCAGTGGCCCAATAGCCGTTCTTTAATATGTTCGGGTTGGAGAGGATTTTTGAGGAGGACGTTATCTTTAAGGTAAATTTGGGCGACAGCTAAGTAGTTCGTGGCCCGACGGTAACGGGCGATCGCTTCAAGTTCCGCGCTGTGGTTTTGACGGACTTGGGCGATTGAGATTTCGGGTTTAGTCAGGGAAGGTAATGTTGTTGTCATCGGTATTGACCTGAATTGATGGTAAACGCAGCTTTTCAATTGGGGTTTGAGGAATTAGTAAGGTGCCGCTGTTTGCCAGTCAGCTTTCGTTACAATGACCCCAACTTTCTGTTGCGAGCATCTTGAAGGGGATTTGACCGCGATCGGGTTGGTAAACCCCTTCGTTTTTGCTGATTCAAGTTGTTTCGTCTGGGGTATTTATCACAGGGTTTTTAGAACTCCTAGAACCCTAGTTTCAACTAGCGATTCAGATCCTCTGCATTTAGATGGATATTATTCTCAGGGGAGTAATCTGAAATTGGGGTCTACCAATTCGCTGAGTCGCCCCCCTAACCCCCCAACCTTGGGGGGAACAAGATTTAACTTCCCCCAAGGTTGGGGGAACCGAATTGAACTTCGCTCAAGGTTGGGGGAAAAGAACTTAACTCCCCCAAGGTAGGGGGGCAGTTTAGGCAGAGATTGGGCATTGAGGGAAATGGGAACAGTGCAATTTGTCAAGTTTTTTGATGTGATGGGGGTGCGATCGCTTTCAATCATATATATTGAGAATACTTTCTTCAGCTGGAGTGGGGGCTGCTGGCGATGTCAGAGCGAGAGTTGGTCGGAAAAAAGATTTCCTCTGTACCCAGTCAAACACCTAGTCTGTTACAACCGCGCCGCTTCAAAGTCCCGGTACAAGCTCAGTCTGAGGCTCAAGAGCAGGAAACACCTTCTGTGTCTGAGCAACTCGAACAAGCATCCCGTTTTCATTACAATTTGCTGGACATCCCAGTTCATGCTCCAGGTACACCGCCACCATCGCCACCAATTCAGCCCAAGTTCGCTTTTCGGGGGTTAACCAATCGGTATCAGCAGCAAGGGGGGCCAGAAGTTAATGAAGTTGAGAATAGGGAGAATCAATCGCCAGCGCAGGAGCAGACTATCCGGCGAGTATTAATAGATGCACCAGATGGGCAAGATTCCTCTAACAACAGCCAGCATCAGGAAGAAATACTGCAAGTATCAGCTCAACCCAAAAGACTATTGCCCTATAGTTATAACTTGCAGGAGAAACCTATCCAGGAAGAAATACTGCAAGTACCAGCTCAACCCAAAAGACTATTGCCCTATGGTTATAACTTGCAGGAGAAACCTATCTATGAGCCAGATACACCGACATCACCGATTCAACGGCAAGTTCACTTTCCCAGATTAGGGGATACATTTGAGGAGCCATCAGTTTCAGAAGTTCATCCCAAACCAAACCCATGGCATCAACTCAAAATCCAGCCTTTGAGTCGAGTTCAAAGGGATGAGTATCCTCCCATGGCTGAGGGAGAGGCTCTTCAGCAGAAGGAGATGGCTGATAGCAGCGAGATGAATGCTGCACCGCCTTTGGAAGAAGCAATTAGGCAAAAGCGCGGGAATGGACTTTCCCTTGCCGACGAGGTGCGAGAGCCAATGGAGCAAGCCTTTGGAGCTGACTTCAGTGGCGTTAAGGTTCATACCGATGGGGAGTCGGACAAGTTAAATAAATCCATACAAGCTAAGGCATTTACGACGGGTAAGGATATTTTCTTTAAGCAGGGAGAATATAAACCTGAGAGTAGGGAAGGGCAAGAGTTGTTAGCCCATGAGTTAACTCATGTGGTGCAGCAGACGGGTGCAGTTTCTGCCAAGTCGGGAACGCAGTTAGCAAGGAAAGCAAACAAGTTACAGGCAAAAGAAAACCTGGCCATTTCTTCTAGAACTCAAACTACGATACAGCGTAAGGAAAATCCCAAAAAAGAGAGTGGTGGAGGTTACCAACCTCAACCAGTACCATCGGCTTCAGTAGCTTCAACTGGTGGCGCTGCGGTAAAAGCTGCAAAGGGAGAAAGTGGCAGCGGTGCTAAAGCAGCTAGGGCAGAAGGGGGTAGCAAGACAGTAACAAGCAAAGGAGGCGCTCAGCCAGCGGCTCTTGGAGGGGCTGCGGCTGGAGGCGCAAAGGCTCTGGTTTCCCCAGAACAAGATTCAGCATTCCAGGCAGTAGCAAATAAGGCCAAAGGAGTAGCAGGGCAAGAGAAACAACATGACCCTGCTCATGCAGAAGCAAAAGAAGCACAGGATGCAGCGGAACCTCCCGCTAATGAGGTGGAGAGCAAGGCACAAGACAAACAAGTCCAGGAAATGAATCAGCAGCAGCCTGGAGCATTTAATGCGGCGGCTTTCAAAGCCAAGCTCATGGAGAAGATTGCTGCTATTATTCCCAACAACGAGGAAGATGCTAAAAAATTTAAGGAGAGTAATCAGCTTGATTCTGTGAGACAGGATGTATCCTCACAGGTAAGTGAAGAGCAGGAAAAAGCGGCTAGTCCGATTGAAGAGAAAACTAAGGAAGCTCCTAATACTAGTGGTGTTGAAGCCAAACCCGTAACTCCAATGCAACCGCCTGAGGCGGGTTCCCCACCGCCAGATATTGGTGCAGAACAGGCAGCACCGAAGTCTAAGCCTGAATCTGAAGTATCTGCTCCGTTTAAGGCCAACAGCCAAGCACTTGACCAGCAAATGGCTGAGGCTAATCTTACCGAAGAACAATTGGAGAAGTCGAAGGAACCGCAGTTCCAGGAAGCGCTAGGAGCCAAGCAAGAGGCCCAAGCTAACGCGGCTGCGGCACCCCAGGCGTATCGCCAGGATGAAAAAGCGACTCTGAACAAGGCTGAAGCTGAAGCAAAGGCAACTAGCCAAACACAGCTAGAGGGAATGCACGGGGAGCGATCGCAAGTCTTAGCTCAGGTGATGGGCGCTCAGAGTGAAACTCAGGGCAAGGATACCCAGGAACGGACTAAAATCGCTAACGATATTAATGGTATCTACGAAAAGACAAAAGGAGAAGTTGAAACCGTCCTCAATGGTATAGATGGGGAAGTTACCAACAAGTTTGATGCAGGTGCAGCAACTGCTAAGCAGAAGTTTGAGAGTTATGTTGGCGAGAAAATGGCTGCGTGGGAGCAGCAGCGCTATGGCGAGTGGTATGACGCCACTGGCTGGGATGAGCGAATTAGCGATGCTTGGCATGGGTTGCCGCCGGATGTAAATAAATTCTTCGAGCAGGGGCGGGAGTTGTATCTCAAGTCAATGGATATCACCTTGACTGACATTGCTAATTTTGTCGCCCAAAAGCTGAATGAGGCCAAACAAAAGATTAGTGAAGGCAAGCAGAAGATTAGTGAGTATGTAGCTGGCCTACCCAAAAATCTACAGCAGGTAGGGCAAGAAGCAGCAGATAAGATTCAGGATAAGTTCAAGCAGTTAGAGGAGAATGTTAACAGTAAGCAAGATGAGTTAATCGACTCTCTGGCACAGAAGTATAGCGAGAACCTCCAACAGCTTGATGCAGAAATTGAGAAGAGGAAGGAAGAAAACAAGGGTTGGAAAGATAAGGCTGAAGATATGATCGCTGGCACAATCCAGACCATCATGCAATTGAAGGATATGCTGATGGGAGTGTTGGCAAAAGCGGCAGGTGCGGTTGAGAAAATTATTTTAGACCCCATCGAGTTCTTAGGGAATTTGGTTTCTGGGATTAAACAAGGGTTTCAAAACTTTGTCGGCAATATCTGGGAACATCTCAAGAAAGGTCTGCTGGGCTGGCTGACGGGTACGATGGCAAAAGCAGGCATTCAAATGCCAGAAAGTTTTGACCTCAAGGGCATCTTTACCTTAGTAATGCAGGTGCTGGGATTGGCTTATGACGCCATCAAGTCACGAACAGTAAAGGCACTAGGCAAGAATGGAGAGAGGATTTTCAATGCCTTGGAAACGACTTTTGAAATCTTCGTGATCTTGAAAAACGAGGGGCTTGCAGGTCTGTGGAAGTTCATCCAGGATAAGATTGGTGACCTGAAAGTGATGGTAATTGATACCATCCAGACTTTTGTTATTGAAAGTGTGATCAAGCAGGGGGTTTTGTGGGTTATTAGCTTGTTGAACCCAGCATCAGCATTTGCTAAAGCCTGCAAGATGATCTACGACGTTATCATCTTCTTCATCGAGCGTGGTAGCCAGGTTGTAGAGTTGGTAAACGCGGTAATGGAGTCGGTAACTGCTATTGCTGGCGGGGCAGTGGATGGGGCAGCGAAGTTGATTGAAAATGCTCTGTCTATTTCACTACCAGTGGTGATTAGCTTCATGGCAAGTCTGTTGGGCTTGGGTGGTATTAGTGAGAAGATTCAGGAAATTATTGGGAAGGTTAAAGAGCCGATTGATAAGGCGATCGATTGGTTGATTGCTCAGGCTGTGAAGTTTGCTCAGAAGATTGGTAAGGCGCTTGGGTTCGGTAAAGGTGAGGAAGAGGGTGAGAACCAGAGTGAAAATGAGGGTGAGCAGCTTGAGGATAGTGAAGTTGGTAAAACAGTTAACTTCAGTGGTGGAGGTGAGAGCCATCGCCTGTGGATAAACATTCAGGGAACTTCAACCACTGTTATGGTTGCCAGTACCCCTACTCCTGTTGAGGTGAAGCTCAATGAGTGGCAAGGAAAGCTAGATTCTCTGCCAAAAGACAAACGCCCGCAGGCTCAATCTTTGCTTGATACTGCCCGTCAGTATCTGGGTACGACTGAACAGAAAGCTCAAACAACTGCCAAGGAAATGGAGGAGGCGAAGCAAAACTCAACTGATGAGGCTGCTATTGCTGAGGCGGAACAGAAAGATAATCAGACTGAGGCAGCGGAAGAGACTCTGGCGGATGTACTCCAACAACTGTTCAAGCTGTTCGGCGAGAAACAAGATCTGACAGTGGTATACGCTCAACAATTAGAGCAGGCAGATCCCAACGCTCAATCTATCTTGAAAGCACATCTTACAGGGGATGTAAACAAGCTAAAAGATTTGCACAATTGGGTTGATGTGAAAGAGTTCCTTGGAAGCCAGACAAATGTCGAAGCAATGCTCGAAACCCCGTTAAACATAGAACATACTTTTGGAGTTCGAGCCTCGCAAGATCAGGCTAAGCCCGCAGTTACGGCTGCTTTGGCAGCTAACAACATGACACAAAAGGATATTGGAGGAGACATCGATAAGTACATCCGATATCGGAAACAATTTATCCATGCTGGAACAGCGTCGAAGAGTGAACTTGCAAAGCAGGTGTTTGAGAAGGCAAACAAAGGCAACGCAACCCAGGCATTACAACAAGATTTTACGGCTAAACTGAAAGGTGATAAATATGCACATCTCAATCGTGAAGACATAAGGAAGGAGCTTGAGAAGGCAGCAGGTGCTGCGGAGGCAGGATGGGTCGCAGTATTTGCTACTGGCGGAACCCAGCTAAAAGGGAAAACGCCTTCAGGCGAGGAGTACGGTCTAACCTTGGCTAAGGTATGGAACCACAAAAAGAGAGATCTAGGAAACGTGGTTACTCAAGTACGTACTGCTATCGTACAAACAATAAAGGCAGACAAGAATTTCCAAAGAAATCATCTTGGAGAAAAGACACCTGAAAAATACGCCCAGCAGATAGCAGCCGAGCTTGTTAAACATATTTCTCAGAAAGAACTCTATTTCGTCAAACATACGGATATTCCACGCAACCTTGTAGAAGGACAACATATGATCCGGAATCCAGAATTTTCCGCTAATCAAGCGAAATACAAAACTATCGCTGCAAATGCAAAAGAAAAGGCTCTATCGGAGCTTACAGGCGAAGTTCATCATGTAATACCACTCTATCTTGGTGGAGGTAGTGAACTTGGCAATCTGATGGTAGCCGAAGGAGGTGCAGCAGTGGAAGAAAGCGCACATAACGCCATGCATCAATTCATAGACGAACTAGAGATAGGAGAACTTTTGAATGTAAAGGACAAAATTACCCTGGATTGGGCATCTTTAGGTGGGACTTTCCCGGACGATATGCTCAAGATCCTTATCGGAACTGTTAAACAGGATGGCAGCATAGAATACAAAGAAACAGCACTTACTTACAAAGTTGAGCAAGATGAGAGAGGTACTCTATGAGATGGCAACCCTTTGGAAAAACAATAAATATAGGTCAGGCATTCGCTGGAGTACATATTGCAAACCCCTGGTTGTTTAGAACAGACAGGAATGTTATTGCATGGCTTCAGAGCGGAATGCAGAGGAGAACTGCCAGTAGAAGAGCTTTCGCCAGCAGTTCTTTTTTTATATAGATAAAGGATTAATAGCTACTGGTTCTGGCGGCATTTAGTTTTTTGCCTAAAACAAAAACATACAATCTGGAGTTCTAATAGCCTACTATGAGCAGGGAAGAGAAAACTGATCAGCAAAAGCAGATTGAAGAGCTAATCGATTTATTTGTCTTATGTATGCAAGCTGATCTAAAATCGCCGGAGCATCTCGACCTGGGGAAAAAATTCAATAGGTTACTAGATTGTTATCTCCAAGAATATCAGAGCGAAAGCGTTGGAACATTTGCATTGCGCGTATCCAGAATGGGACTTCCATATGAGGAAGTGTTACAAGATATCATCTATGTGCGGGGGTTGGGTAGCTAGGAGTGAGTTTTCTTGTCACCCTTTCAGTCCTTTGGGATTTCTATGAGACCCATGACTACTAAGACTGAACATTGTCACCTAAACAGCGATTTAACACTACACGATCGCACCACTACCCCCCTACCCATCCACGCAGTCGCCCTAGCCCTAACCATACAAGACGACGAACTCATTGAATGTCGTCTCACCTTCCAAGTCAACCCCGAACTCTACGAACACATCGAAACAGAGGCATTATTTAATCTTAAGCCAGAAGTGCGTAACCCTCTCTCGCCTAGAGAATTCCTACCCGAACCCGACATCAAGATCGAAACCACTTTAAAGCCCGATTTGCTACCTCGCCTAGCAGGACACGCTACCAATATTGATGAAGCTGCAAACTATATCCTGAATCTAAGCCAAGAACAACCCGATGACCCATTGCTATCTACTGAGAATTGGTTAGCCCTGTCCGTCAAACAGCTACAGGAATCGGGTGAGGCTGGCTACCGCACCCTTTGGGATTATATTAGTCCAGCAGCTCTTGCTCAAGCCGCTACTTCAGGTTCAAGTGAAGAAATTTCTGAGGTTATCGTTAACTTCTTCAAAGATTGGACAGAGGCTAATCTGTCTGAAGCTACGCAAAAAGCCACTTCCCAGATGCTTGAGAGAATAACCAATTTCTTCAAGGATTTGGCTGATGTCAATTTGGATGAGCAAGTAGAGATACTCCAACAGAACATCTCTAAAAGCACACAAATTTTTGAAGAAATGGTCAATTTTTTTAAAGAAGACGAATGGCCTTTCGTGCAAATTGAAGCAAACCAAATTTTAGAGATGGTTTTCCACGGTGAGAATGGAGAATGGAAGTGCTATGCTCAAGCTAGGGAAGAAGAAAAACAATTCGTATTTTACTCACTTTGCCCCGTTAAAGTACCAAAACGCAAGCGTCGGGCTGTAGGAGAATTTATGTCGAGAGCAAATTATGGCATGATTATCGGTAATTTTGAACTCGACTTCACCGACGGTGAAATTCGTTATAAAACTAGTATTGATGTTGAGGGTGATAGACTTACATCAGCATTAATTAGACAGTTGGTTGATGCCAACGTAACGATGATGGATAAATACTTGCCTGGTATTAATTTAGTAATTGATGGTGAAGCATCGCCAGAAGATGCGATCGCCCAAATTGAAAGCTAACTATCAATTCATCTAAGTCATCTTCCCACCCACCAATTTAAGTGCGATCGCAAGCTAAATCTTCCTTAAATCTAGAACTAAAACCAGGAGTGCGATTAACAATAACAGGTTTAATCTCATCTACTCCACCCAAACCCCATTAACTCTCCAAACCATCACCCTTTCCCTAACCCAAGAAAACAACCAAATTATTGACTGTTGTCTCACCTTCCACGTTAATCTAGAAGTCTACAGAGTAATTGAGGTGCGTTTTACCTCTGACGATGCACTCGCACCCGCTTACTTGGATCTTGCTTCTTCAGCCAAGACAAAAACTTCTGCATCTGCGGTTCATCTTTCAGCTTTTCTAGGGAGTTAAATTCCTGGGATAAGCGGGTATTGTCAAATAGAGAATGGATTTGCCGATGACAGGCTGAACAGATATTTGCCGTTGGGATGGTCTCTGGCTTTTGATTCTTAGCTTTCTGTTTGGGAATTAGGTGGTGAACCGTTAACTCTGCTACATCTCTTTCACACAGTTCGCAAATCATTTTTAGCCCAAATAATCACATTAATTATCTAGAAAGTTTCACGAGCGCATCTTTGACCACGGGTGGCAGTTGCCGCATAATCTTGCCTTTCTCGCGGTCAACAGCAACTAAGGTAACACGACCCGTCAAGTAAAGTTCTTCTCCATCGGGAGATTGAATTTGGTAATCCCAATTGATGCGGACACCTTCCATCTGGGTCATGCGTGTCTTTACAATAGCTGTCATACCCATCTGAATCTGGCGGTGATAGCGCAGGGAAAGCTCAACGACAGGTAATTCACAGCCTAAGGCGACCAAGTTAGCATAATCAATACCAATGGAGCGCAAGCATTCAACCCGTGCCTCTTCCATCCAACTCAGGTAAGTACCATGCCAGACTACACCAGCATAGTCTGTGTGGTGGGGATGGACTCTAACGGGATATTCAAACCAGTGTTCGGTTGTTGCGGTTAGATAATGGGTTTGGATTTCACCAGTTGGGGGTAGTTGGGTTGATGGCTGTGGTTCTTCTGGCATAGAGAGATAATTAGAGAAAAGTTATCCTGTTAGTATCTAGATAACATGCCAACAACCGTAAACCGCAAGCGGGAATAACCGACATATTGAGAAGGATGAGGGATGAGAGGGGAGAGATTTTCATTTATTTATTCATTTATTTATTAGGAGTGACAGCTTTTGGAGTGTGTAGTGAAAATAGGAAATAGCGGAGAAAGCTTCATATTTGTTACTTAAGAACAAGTATCGTATGTCCCCGATCAAGCGCCGTCAGTTTTTGCAATTTGCGGGTTCAACCTTGGCAGGCTTAGGTTTGAGCCAGCTAGATCTTCAGAGCATGGGCGATCGCTATGCCCGCGTTCTGGCTCAAAGTACCCCGCGCAAGTTGGCTTTATTGGTGGGGATTAATACTTATAAAAATGCACCTTTAAAAGGCTGCATCACGGATGTTAACTTACAGCAGCAATTGCTGATTCACCGCTTTGGCTTCAATCCCAAAGATATCTTAATTCTCACTGATGGACAAGCGACCCGTCAGGGACTTCTCAGTGCCTTCGAGGAACACCTAATTAAGCAGGCTAAACCTGGAGATATAGTGGTCTATCACTTCTCCGGACATGGTTCTCAAGTCAAAGATCCCGACTGCGACTTTTCCGATTGCCTTAACAGTACCTTCGTGCCGATAGATGGTATCCTCCCAGAGGGATTTCCCCAACAACCAGGTGCTGTGGCAGATATTATGGGACATACCTTATTCTTGCTGATGTCCGCCCTGCAAACAGAAAACGTTACCGTTGTTCTGGATAGCTGTCACTCTGGCGGGGGTACTAGGGGGAACTTCCAAGTGCGATCGCGTAGTGGTGGTTCTCAACTCCAACCCCTAGAGGTGGAACGCGCTTATCAGCAAAAGTGGCTTTCCCAGCTAAACCTCTCACCTGACGAATTTAAACGCCGCCGTCGTGCGGGAGTGGCAAAAGGGGTGGTGATTGCTTCTACCAAACGAGACCAACTGGCAGCAGATGCGCCCTTCGATGACTTTTTTGCAGGTGCCTTTACTTATTTCATGACTCAATATCTGTGGCAGCAAACGGCGAACGATTCCTTTACCAGTGCCATACCCAATATTGCTCGCAGTACTACTCGCATGTCGTTTACCAGCCAAGAACCCCTCATGGAGTTAAAACCTGGTAGTAGCTACGGCAATAACCCAGTTTATTTTACCAACGAACAAACTCCCCCTGCGGAAGCCGTGATTACCCAAGTTCAAGGAAATCAGGCGCAATTGTGGTTGGGGGGACTCGATCCTGACAGTTTAGCTGCTTTTAATACAGGTAGCATTCTTTCCGTTATCGATAATCAAGGTCGCCCCCAGGGACGGGTACAGTTAGAATCTCGTCAAGGTTTGGTGGGAAAAGCCAAATTGCTGGATGCCGTCCAACCAGGAGCCTTGTTGCAAGAAAGTACTAGGGGCATTCCCAATAATCTAACGTTAAAGATTGGTATCGACCCCTCTCTTGGTAACGAGATGAATGCCGCCAAATCAGCACTGCAAGCAATCTCGCGAGTAGAAGCTATTCCGTTGCAACAACAAGAAGTTCACTATATTTTCGGACGAATGACAGAGGCTTACCGCCAGCAATTGCGATCGCACGCGGCCTCTAATCTACCCGATAACGGCAGTTTAGGATTGTTTTCCCCAGCGCTGGAGTTAGTCCCCAACTCCTTCGGCGCGAAAACGGAAACCGTCACCGATGCGATCGCCCGCCTGCGCCCCAAGTTCAAATCCTTACTAGCCGCCCGCATTGTTAAAACCATCCTCAATTCCAACTCCTCCCGCCTGAATGTAACCGCTGCTATGCGTCCGGAGGGTACTGCGGAAACAATCGCTCCTGCCTTCACCATTCGCGGCAGCCTCACCCAAGGAACCAATGCCAATCGACCGCCGTCAATTCCTCCTGGTGTCCAAAAACTGCCCCTAGGTACACCCGTGCAGCTACTGGTTAGCAATAACGAGTCTAGCCCCCTGTATCTCAGCGTGTTAGTAATTGACCCGACTGGGGAAATTTCGGTGATTTTTCCCAATCAATGGGCTGCTGCTGAGGAGGTAACCTTGGTCGCCCCAGGCCAGATGCTAAAAATTCCCGATCCCAGCCAAGATAGCTTTAGTCTGGTCGCTCAGGAACCGAAAGGGGTTGCTGAGGTGCTGATTCTTGCCAGTCGAACTCCCTTGCGCCAAGCCTTGCAAGCGATAAGAACAGTAGCCTTAGACCGAGGATACTCCAGCGGACCAGTTACCCTGGATGCGTCAGGTCAGGTCAATGAACCAGCTGAGGTGATTGATCGCTTGCTCGATGACATTAATAATGATACTGGTAGAGGTATGGGGAACAGTAATACTGTTCGCCAAATCGAGACTAGCCAACTGGCAGCTCTATCCATTACCTTTGAGGTAATTTAGGACGTTCCGGACTCTGGCAGCACTTGCAGTAGTGGGGCGATGGCTGCCTCAAATGGCTCTTGGGTGGAGAGCGTACTTTAGAAAGAGAGGATTAAGATTTAATGAAGTCGTAACTGTAGAACTATCATCCTTTGGTTAAAGTCCAAGAGGGTTAAAGGCTCCCGTCTTTCTGTTATACTAGCTTGCCTGTAAAAGTTACGTTAGGAAACGTCTAAATATTCTGTAATAATTAAAGGAAGAAGAAAACCATTAGCTTTAATTGTGGGGATTGCGACTCTGAGGTCAAAAGAGAGGTTGCGATCGCACGGGGTAGATGGAATTGAGGAGTTTGAATTTACTACATCAGTCTGAGTTGTTGAGGTTGGTAAGGATCGTCAGAGGATTGTCTGGACGTGAGAACCGTTCGTCAATCAAATCCGTCCTTAGCCAGCATGATTGCTGGTGTAAGCAAATTTGTTTGAAAGTCCAAGTCTGGAGGTATCTCTCATGTCCGTTCGTCTTTATGTAGGCAATTTGCCCAAAGAACAAGTAAACCGCGATGAACTGCACGCTGTTTTTGCAGAAGCTAGTAAGTCGGTTTCCACAAAAGTGATTAAAGACCGCAAAACTGGCAAATGCCGGGGCTTTGGCTTTGTTACTGTACCTACCGATGAGCTAGCCAATGAAATCATTGAGAAGTTCAACGGTCATATGTTCAAAGACGCGGCGCTGAAAATTGAAAAAGCGCAGCCCAAGTCTAAGAATGAGGAAGATGAGCCACGCTCATCAAGTACTAGCAGTAGCACTAGCGGTACTAGCAATCCTCCTACCCGTCGCAGTGGCAATAAAAAGTCCAAACAACGCGCTTCTTCTGGGAGTACAACATCAACCTCTGACTCCGGTTCTATTCAACCCGATCCGCGTTGGGCAGATCAGCTGGCATTGCTGAAGGAGCGCTTAGCTGCTCAAGCTACTAATTCCTAGTGCTGTGAAGGCAGAAGTTTGAAGGCAAAAGGGGAGAAAGCTTTTACAGTAAGCTTTTGAACCTTGTTGAACTGGCGGGTTATTTCTGCCAAGCTGCACTAGTTCTAGCTTTATCTTTGAACTGGGGATGGGGGATTGGTAAGATCGGCCAGTCCCCTACCTTGTTCTGAAAATAGCCGGACTTACGCAACTAGACCATATATAGGGGCAATGGTGTCTTAGCTACCGCATAACACACCCTACTAATAGAGGTTCTGCGTAATTCCTAATAGGCAGGAAAAGTAGGCAAAACTCCGGTAGGAAAATTTTCAATTTGACTGAGAGGGATTGTAAGCATGAGTGGAGAAATTGACCCCGTTAAGGTGATGAAACAAGAAGTGGGCAAAGCCGCTGCCGAACGGGTGCTATCGGGTACGATTGTGGGGTTAGGTACGGGTTCGACAACTGCCTACGCCATTGAATACTTAGGCAAGCGCCTCAAGTCGGGTGAACTCCAAGATATCGTGGGCATCCCAACTTCGTTTCAAGCAGAAGTTTTGGCCAAAGAGTACGGAATTCCTCTCACAACTTTGGATGCGGTCGATCGTATTGATATTGCGATCGATGGCGCTGATGAAGTCGATCCGCAGAAGAATTTAATTAAAGGGGGCGGGGCAGCTCATACTCGCGAGAAAGTTGTTGATGCTCTAGCTGGACAATTTATAGTAGTGGTCGATAGTGGTAAGTTAGTTGACCGTTTAGGTTCCACATTTAAGTTACCTGTGGAAGTGATACCGATGGCAGTTACTCCGGTGATGCGGGCGATCGCCAAACTAGGCGGTAAACCGGAATTACGGATGGGTGTTAAAAAAGCAGGGCCAGTTATTACCGATCAGGGCAATATGGTCATTGATGTTAAATTTGACTCAATTGATAATCCCGGTGAACTAGAAAAGACGCTCAATAATATTCCCGGTGTGTTGGAAAATGGGCTATTTGTTGGCGTTGCGGATGTAGT
>DNXU01000427.1:15804-18389 GCA_003505715.1 Cyanobacteria bacterium UBA8803
GGAATCGGGAATCGGGAATCGGAAATCGGGAATCGGGAATGGGAAGAGCTTTTTTCCGTATTAGTGAAAATTTGGGTCAAAATTTGTATGGCTTGGGCTTTTTCTTCTGGTGTTGAGGAAAGAAGTTGTGCGCAACCTACAAATTACTAGCCTGTACCTCGTCCATCGATAAACCCAATGCTTCGGCAACCTGTTCTACACTCAACCCCATACCCAACAACCGAGGAATTGCATCTCGTCTGGCTTGTTCTGCCTGTTCAGCGCGTTGGCGTTCTTCTTCAAGCTGTTGCTGTTGTTCTTCCAAACGCTGGCTAATTTCTGTATAAGTGAGAAAACGTTCTCCATTGGGTCGATAAAGCTCTAAACCCTCTTCTGACCAAGCAAAGCGAATTCCTAACTGGGGGCTAACCCAATCTACCATCTGAGGAATTACATCTAATCCCTCCTCACTCCGCAGCCAACCCCTTAACTGATTGCGTTCCGGATCGTAAATATAGTACTCTGCTACCTCATAGCGATCATAGAAGAGTAACTTCTTCTCCATCTCCTCCTGACTATTGCCGGGAGAAATAATTTCAAACACCACCTGAGGGGCAATATCCTCTTCGCGCCATTGCTGATAGGAACCGCGATCGCCTTTTGGTCTACCCAACACTACCATCACATCTGGTGCATTGACAATGTTTGATTTCCCTTGCACCGGATACCAAAACAAATCCCCTGCGACAAATACATTGGGGTCATCGGCAAACAGCCAATCCAAATTCTGCTGAATTACCACAATCCAGCGAAACTGTGTGGTGTTATTTGCCATGGGTTGGCCATCACTATCGGGGTAGATTACTTCTGAGGAGGTGGGGGGTTGCAGTTGAGAGACCATATAAAAAAGTATCCCATGTAGGGGCGAGTCGTTACTTCAATGTAGTAGTGCTTGCCGACGAGCTAAATTGACTGGCTCTGATCGAATTGTAAGATAAGAAGGTAGCCAACTGGGTAGACTCAAGATGAGTGAAAAAATTTCAGATACAACTAATACCCCAAATGGCAATCTGAAAAACACTAACATTAGCCTGCCATGGCGCAAATTTTTCTTCGGAGCCAGAACCCGTATCTTGGCTTGGTACATCCTGCTAGTGTCCTTATCCACCACAGTCACCATCCTAGCCATCCGCCAGAGCCTGTTGAGTCGCCTAGAAGAGCGGATTGACGAGAGCTTAGTTCAGGAGATTGAAGAGTTTCGACGCTTAGTTGAAGGACATAACCCCAGGACGGGTCAACCCTTTGGGGATGATGTGAAATCTATCTTCAGTGTCTATCTGTCTCGTAATATTCCTAATGACGATGAGTTTTTAATTACGCTTTGTAAAAATGAATTCTATAAGGCAAGTCCAAGAGCTTTGCCAGACCCAATTGATCGGGATTCAGAGTTGGTAAAGTACTGGGCTAACCTGACTAAAGCCGAGCGAGGTGAGAAGCTCATGGCTGCTGGGAAGCTATTCTACATAGCTGAGCCAGTCCAGATGAGGGGAGAAACTTTAGGGGTTTTTGTTGTTGTCAACCTGCTCAGTGGCGAACTAGACGAAATTAATGAAGCGGTTACCGTTATTGCTCAGATCGCGATCACTGTTTTGGTCGTAGCGTCAGTACTAGCTTGGTTGACCGCAGGAAGGGTGCTGGCTCCGTTGCGATCGCTCACGGAAATAGCCCGCTCAATTAATGAGTCTGACTTAACCGGGCGTATTCCAGTACGCGGAAAAGATGAAATAGCCGAACTTACCATCACCTTCAATCAGATGTTGGATCGCCTCGAAGCTGGGTTTTTAAGTCAGCGAAATTTTATGAACGATGCTGGTCACGAATTGCGGACGCCGATCGCAATTATTCAAGGGCATTTAGAACTGATGGATGATGACCCCCAAGAACAGCAGGAAACCCTGGCTATTGTATTTGACGAGCTGGATCGCATGAACCGCTTAGTCAACGATCTATTGCTGCTAGCCAAAACAGAGCAGTCCAATTTTTTAAATCTAGAAACGGTGGAAATTGAGACACTCACTCAGGAACTTTACACTAAAGCCAAAGCCTTAGGTGCTAGGGATTGGCGTTTGGAAGCAACGGGTTCTGGCTTTTTAACGGTTGACCGCCAAAGGATTACCCAAGCCGTGATGAATCTGGCTCAGAACGCTACTCAGCATACCCAAGAAGGCGATGAGATTGGGATTGGTTCAGCCATCAGTGCAGAACAAGCATATTTCTGGGTAAGGGATACGGGTGTGGGAATTCCCCTAGCTGAGCAGAGTCAAATTTTCGAGCGCTTCGTCCGTGGGTCGCGGCGTCGTCGTTGTGAGGGCACTGGTTTGGGATTGGCGATTGTACGAGCCATCGCCCAATCTCACGGCGGTCGAGTAGAACTGAAAAGCCAACTGGGAGAAGGAGCGGCGTTCACGATTGTGATTCCTGTTAAATCTGTTTCCCTGATTAGATGACAGATCTATGATGAGAGGGATTGGAACACTCAAACTGAAAAACCTTCAAACCATTTAATTAATTTCCCGCTAAAAACTAACCACCTGAATCGCGAGGGG
>DNXU01000424.1:0-1367 GCA_003505715.1 Cyanobacteria bacterium UBA8803
AATGGGGGATGGGGGATGGGGAAAATATCAGCATTGGGATTGGATCTTGGTAGCAAGCGCATTGGCGTCGCGGGATGCGATGGTACGGGTCTGATTGCTACAGGTCTGACGACGATTGAACGAACTTCCTTTAACCGGGATGTTGCCCAACTGCGAGAGTTGGTCCAGGAAAGAGAAGTCCAGCTCCTGGTTGTGGGTTTGCCTTATTCTATGGATGGCACGTTGGGTACTCAAGCGCGTAAGGTGCAAAAGCTGGCAGTTAGATTTGCTACAGCCCTAGAATTGCCAGTGGAGTATGTTGATGAGCGGCTGACATCGTTTGAGGCGGAAGAACTAATTAAAGCAGAGAAGCGATCGCCTTCTCGTCATAAAGCTCTCATTGACCGAAAGGCTGCGGCTATCATTCTCCAACAGTGGTTGGATTTGCGCCGAAAAGCTGCATCAAGGAATGTATCCTCTAACCTTGAACGGTTTGTCGAAGATTAATTCCCCTATACTCGCACAGACGTTCCGCCGGAACGTCTGTGTTGCCATACCGACTTTAAACTCTATCACTTAGAGTGATAACATGGAATACTGCTGCATTATTACGAATTAGCACTATCCATGACTCTCACCCAAGAGCGCAAACAAGAAATTATTCAGGGCTATCAAGTCCATGAAACCGACACAGGCTCGGCTGATGTCCAAATCGCCATGCTCACCGAACGCATTAATCGGTTGAGCAGCCACTTACAAGCCAACAAAAAGGATCATGCTTCCCGCAGAGGATTGCTACAGATGATCGGTCGTCGCAAAAGCTTACTCAGCTATCTGCACGACGAAAATCCAGAGCGTTATCAAGCTTTGATTCAACGTTTAGGTATTCGGGGATAGACAAAAGTTAAACCTATGTCTAGCGAACCACCCCGCAACCCCTTACCATTTGAACCGCGTCAGAAGCGTAAAAAAACGGCTAAAACTCAATCTGAACCCGCAGCCAGTAAAACACAGCCGAAGAAAGACAAGCAAACTACTCCTGCTCAGGAATCAATGGCAATTCCCGATGTTGTTAGCAAGCGCATGATCCGTCGGATGGCTCTGCTATGCGGAATTCCTACAGCTTTAGGTATATCTACGTTCCTAGTCAGCTATTTTTTAGTGACCAAAGTGGGGTTAAAGTTTCCCAATGTGGTAGTAGTCCTAGTAAGTATGGGTTTTTTTGGTTTAGGGGTATTGGGCTTGAGCTACGGCGTCCTGTCTGCTTCTTGGGACGAAGATGTACCAGGAACCAGATTAGGTTGGCAAGAGTTCAGGCTCAATCTAGAACGAATGACATCAGCATGGCGTTCGGCTAGACAAAAGAATTAGTTGTTAGTTGTTAGTTG
>DNXU01000424.1:1487-18280 GCA_003505715.1 Cyanobacteria bacterium UBA8803
CAAACAACGAACAGCAAACAACAAACAGCAAACGACAACAAAAAACAACTAACAACTAACAAACAACTAAGAACAAACAACAACTAACAAAGAACTAACAACAAGCAACTAACAACAAACAACTAACAACAAACTAACAACTAACAACAAACTAACAAGATGATTGTGGTAATGAAAGTCGGCTCTCCAGAAGCCGAGATCGCTCGCGTTAGTCAAGACCTGGCGGAATGGGGTCTGACTCCAGAAAAAATAGTCGGCAAGCACAAAGTCGTGCTGGGCTTAGTTGGTGAAACCGTTGATTTAGATCCGCTACAAATTCAGGAGATCAGTCCCTGGATTGAAGAGGTGTTGCGGGTTGAGAAACCTTTTAAACGGGCAAGCCTTGAATACCGTCATGGTGAGGCTAGTGATGTAGTAGTGCCAACACCTAATGGGGACATTCACATTGGCGAACACCATCCTGTGGTGATTGTGGCCGGCCCATGTTCGGTGGAAAACGAAGAAATGATCGTGGAAACAGCACGTCGAGTTAAGGCGGCAGGCGCTCACTTTCTACGGGGTGGTGCCTACAAACCTCGGACATCGCCCTATGCCTTCCAGGGTCATGGTGAAAGCGCCCTAGGATTGTTGGCAGCAGCACGGGACGCGAGCGGTTTGGGAATCATTACCGAAGTAATGGACTCTGCTGATTTGGAGAAGATTGCTGAGGTTGCGGACGTGGTGCAAGTGGGTGCCCGCAACATGCAGAATTTCTCCCTGCTCAAGAAAGTTGGTGCCCAAGACAAACCAGTGTTGCTCAAACGCGGGATGTCAGCAACGATTGAAGAGTGGTTGATGGCAGCAGAATATATCCTGGCAGCAGGCAACCCGAATGTGATTCTCTGCGAACGGGGTATCCGAACCTTCGATCGGCAATATGCGCGGAATACGCTAGATTTATCAGTTTTGCCTGTATTGCGATCGCTCACCCACCTGCCCATCATGATTGACCCCAGCCACGGCACAGGTAAGGCTGAGTACGTTCCTGCTATGGCATTGGCTGCGATCGCCGCAGGTGCGGACTCATTGATGATTGAAGTTCACCCCAACCCAGCGAAAGCCTTATCCGATGGCCCTCAATCTCTGACACCGGATCGGTTTGATTCCTTGGTGCAAGAGATGGCTGTAATTGGTAAGGCTGTAGGGCGTTGGCCTCAACCCGCTCTGGCTGTGGCTTGAGAGGCTTCCCTCATCTCCACCCCTCTCCCCAGCTGGGAAGAGGGGTTTTTATTCGACATGTCGATAATACCGCCGCGTAGTATATAGTGGGACAGGGTAGGTCAAACCACCACAGCCCTGTACCTAGCCCTATCAATTTGTTCTTCTTAATAGCACCTGCCCTGACATTACCCGACTCAGTGAGCTACAATCCAACACAAGGCGCTAAGGCGTACCTAGAACTCCTTAAAATACCTTTGCCTGAAATTTGCTAGACAAATACAGGTAAATCATTTATACTGAACAATTGTGACCAAATTAGGGTTGCGCAGGAGTTACTGAGGTCAGAAAAGACAGCAAAGCCCCTAAAGGGATATAGTTTGTTGATTCTGGCTCAGAACTAGAGTAGGTGGCAAGCCTGTGCGAGTCAAAGGATTTGAAAAGTTCTTTGAAAAGCTGTTTTCCATCCCTGTGTACTTGCACTTTTGCCTCGTAGGGATACTGAGGAGTTTTCGCTTTAAGTCCCAACGGAGTAAGGCAACGCGGTTAGCCAGGACTAACCCATAAAAAGGTTCACACCATCACTGGCTATTAAAAACTTACAAGGCTAACAAAAGGCAAGTTCTCTCCGGCTCGGAGAAAACAGCTGTCTTGCCGTCAGGATGACAAAGTTTGTGAGGTAGAGGGGATTCGCCGTCGAATCACCGCCCATTCTACCTCGCTGTAATGTCTAGAAAGGAGAAACCAGTGTCAGTCGGTATCCTCGGCACTAAACTCGGCATGACCCAAGTGTTCGACGCAGAAGGAAGAGCGCTTCCCGTCACCGTCGTCCAAGCAGGTCCATGCATCGTGACCCAAGTTAAAACGAAGCAAACGGATGGCTACATTGCTGTGCAACTTGGCTACCAAGAAGTAAAGCCAAAAGCCATTAATAAACCGGAACTAGGACATTTAGCCAAGTCCAGCGCTCCACCCCTACGTCACCTGCGCGAATATCGTTTAGATAGCACCGATGACTATCAACTAGGGGGACAAGTCAAGGTAGATATTTTCAGTGCAGGTCAAATTGTTGATGTCACTGGAACTACTATCGGTCGCGGTTTCGCTGGCTATCAAAAGCGTCACAACTTTAAGCGCGGGCCAATGGCTCACGGTTCCAAAAACCACCGCCTGCCCGGTTCAACGGGAGCAGGTACAACACCTGGCCGCACCTTCCCTGGTAAGAGGATGGCCGGTCGCTATGGCGGTACCCAGACGACCATTCGCAAGCTTGAGTTAGTGCGGGTAGACACAGAACGGAACTTGCTCCTAATTAAAGGTGCAGTTCCAGGCAAACCCGGAGCGCTCTTAAGCATTGCACCGACTAAAAAGGTCGGAAGATAGTCATTAGTTAGTTGGGTTATTGGTTGTTAGTTGTTAGTTATTGGTTGTTAGTTGTTAGTTGTTGGTTGTTAGTTGTTGGTTATGGCTTATAGATTTCTAACAAACAACAAACCACAAACAACAAACAACAAAGATATGGTCGATTGTGTGGTACGTAACTGGCAAGGAGAAGAGGTTGGACAAGCGACCTTAGAATTGCGAGTTGCTAAAAAAGAGAGCGCGGCTCACGTTGTTCACCGAGCGCTAGTTCGGCAAATCACTAATGCTCGTCAAGGAACAGCCTCCACAAAAACTCGCTCCGAAGTGAGTGGCGGGGGACGCAAACCTTGGCGGCAAAAGGGAACTGGTAGGGCTAGGGCTGGCTCTAACCGCTCGCCACTGTGGCGCGGTGGGGGCGTAATTTTTGGCCCTAAGCCGAGAGACTATGAGATCAAGATGAACCGCAAAGAGCGACGGTTGGCGCTAAGAACGGCGTTTGTCAGTCGCGCTGAAGATTTGATTGTGGTAGAGGACTTTGCTGACCAACTGCCACGCCCCAAAACCAAGGACTTGGCAGAAGCGATCGCTCGCTGGGGAGTTGAGCCTGGGTCAAAAGTGCTTCTGATTCTGCCTCAGAAAGAGGAGATGGTGTATTTGTCAGCCCGTAATATGCCAACTGTCAAGTTAATCGGCGCAGATGGCTTGAATGTCTATGATGTGCTGGAAGCCGACAAAATTGTAACGACGAATACGGCGCTTACCAAAATTCAGGAGGTTTACAGTGACTGAGTATGACCCACGCTATTTGGCTGATTTAGTGCTTCGTCCGATTATCACCGAAAAGGCAACTCGGCTTTTGGAGAATAACAAATATGTTTTTGAAGTTATCCCCAAAGCTACTAAACCCGAAATCAAAGCGGCGATTCAAAGCTTATTTAATGTCAAAGTTATCGGCGTGAATACCCTGCATCCACCCCGTAAAAAGCGTCGAGTTGGCAAATTTATCGGTTACAAGCCGCAATACAAGCGAGCGATTGTCACCCTAGCAGCCGGAGACTCGATAACCCTATTCCCCGAAGTGTAAAAAGCTATTTTGTTATCGGTTGTTTGTGGTTTGTTATTAGTTATTAGCTTTTACCAAATAACAAATAATCAACAACAAATAACAAATAACAAATAACAAACGACAGAGGATATTTTTTATGGGCATCCGTTCTTATCGGCCATACACTCCCGGCACCCGTCAGGCCACTATCTCAGATTTTGCTGAGATTACCCGGAGTGAGCCAGAAAAATCACTAACCAAATCCAAACATCGCGCCAAAGGTCGCAATAATCGCGGCATAATTACCAGTCGGCGTCGCGGTGGCGGACACAAGCGCCTGTATCGCGTCATTGATTTTCGCCGCGGAAAGCACAATATTCCCGCCAAAGTAGTAGCGATTGAATACGATCCCAACCGGAATGCCCGCATTGCCCTAGTTTACTATCAGGATGGGGAAAAGCGGTATATCCTTCACCCGGCAGGGCTGGCAGTGGGTACATCTATTATCTCTGGACCAGATGCCCCTATTGAAACGGGCAATGCCTTGCCTTTGAGCAATATTCCTTTAGGAACTAACGTTCATAATGTGGAACTGTCACCCGGACGGGGAGGACAGATTGTCCGCGCTGCTGGATCAGCTGCTCAAGTTGTCGCCAAAGAAGGCAACTACGTTACCCTAAAGCTGCCTTCAACAGAAGTCCGCATGGTGCGCCGGGAGTGTTACGCGACCATCGGACAAGTCGGTAACATTGAGGACAGAAACCAGAGTTTAGGCAAAGCTGGCCGCAACCGCCATCGGGGACGGCGTCCCAAGGTCAGAGGAAGCGTGATGAACCCAGTGGATCACCCCCATGGTGGTGGTGAAGGCAGAGCGCCCATTGGGAGATCAGGTCCGGTAACACCCTGGGGTAAACCAGCTTTGGGTTCTAAAACTCGTAAACCCAAGAAGCAAAGTAGTTCTTTAATTGTCCGGCGTCGGCGGAAGTCCTCGAAACGAGGACGGGGCGGTCGCCAGTCATAAACTTAGTGATTTGTGGTTGGATGTGGCTAGTTTGTTGTTACAAACAACCAACAACCAACAACTAATAACCAACAACCAACAACCAACAACCAATTATGGGTCGTTCTCTAAAAAAAGGTCCTTTTGTAGCCGATAGTCTTCTCAGTAAGATTGAAGGCTTAAATGCTAGGGGTGAAAAACAGGTAATTAAAACCTGGTCGCGAGCCTCAACAATTTTGCCTCAGATGGTTGGTCACACAATCGCGGTGCATAACGGGCGAACCCATGTACCAATTTTTATCAGCGAGCAAATGGTGGGTCATAAGCTGGGCGAGTTTGCCCCGACTCGTACCTTTAGAGGACATGCTAAAAGCGATCGCCGAGCTGGTCGCTAGCAGGAAGGATGAAGGATGAAGGAATTAAGAAATAAAAATTTATTTATCCCCTCTCCCTCATCCCTAGTTTCAGATTAGAGAAAACAACTATGGCGATAGATACTACAGCAGAAACCAAAGCGATCGCACGCTACATTCGGATGTCTCCCTTTAAAGTGAGGCGGGTTCTGGATCAAATTAGGGGTCGCTCCTATCGGGAAGCCCTAATTATTCTAGAATTTATGCCTTACAAAGCTTGCGAACCAGTACTCAAAGTCTTGCGCTCTGCCGTAGCTAATGCTGAGCATAACGCAGGTCTTGACCCAGCCAGTTTAGTGGTTACTCAAGCCTATGCGGACATGGGACCGAGCTTGAAACGCTATCGACCTAGAGCTCAAGGTCGTGCTTACCAGATTCGGAAGCCAACATGTCATATAACTGTGGCTGTTTCTCCCCAAGAAGATGAATAACCATTGGTCATAATGTTGTTCGTTATTAGTTGCCAAAAATTAGTAAAAAACAACCAACAACAAACAACCAACAACAAACAACAAACAACAAACAACTAAACAAGGAAAGATTCGTGGGACAAAAAATTCATCCAATTGGTTTGCGACTGGGTATCACGCAAGAGCATCGCGCCCGTTGGTTTGCTGACAGCAAGCGCTATCCAGAAGTACTGCAAGAAGACCACCAAATTCGGGATTACGTCAATAAAACCCTCAGTAATGCTGGGATTTCTGCCATTCGGATTGAACGCAAAGCCGATCAAATCGATCTCGAAGTCCACACCGCTCGTCCCGGTGTTGTAGTCGGTCGTGGTGGTAGCGGCATCGAATCTCTACGGACAGGACTTCAAGACTCTCTAGGCAGCAATCGTCAAATTCGCATCAATGTCATTGAAGTGGCAAGGGTAGATGCGGATGCCGAGCTAATTGCTGAATACATTGCCCAGCAGCTAGAACGCCGAGTGTCCTTCCGTAGAGTAGTGCGTCAGGCAATTCAAAGGGCGCAACGCGCTGATGTTCAAGGCATTAAAGTACAGGTAAGCGGTCGGTTAAACGGAGCAGAAATTGCCCGAACCGAATGGATTCGTGAAGGTAGAGTACCACTGCATACCCTGCGGGCAAATATCGACTACTCCTACCGCACCGCCAAAACTATCTACGGAATTCTTGGCGTTAAAGTCTGGATCTTCAAAGGGGAAATCATTCCCGGTCAAGAGGAGCAGCCAGCACCAACTGCCGCTCAACCCCGTCGCCGCCAACAAAGACGCCGCCAGCAATTTGAAGACCGCTCAAATGAATAGTTATTAGTTGGTAGTTGTTGGTTGTTGGTTATTAACTTGCCAACAAACAACTTGCCAACAAACAACTAAACAATAAACAACTTGCCAACAAACCATGTTAAGTCCTAGAAGAACAAAATTTCGCAAACAACAGCGCGGGCGGATGACCGGGATCGCAACTCGTGGTAGTACCCTGCACTTTGGTGACTTTGGTTTGCAATCAACAGAACCGTGCTGGATTACTTCTCGTCAGATTGAGGCAGCGCGTCGGGCAATGACTCGCTATATCCGTCGTGGCGGTCAAATCTGGATTCGGATTTTTCCCGACAAACCAGTAACCATGCGCCCTGCGGAAACTCGTATGGGTTCTGGCAAAGGTTCGCCAGAGTTCTGGGTGGCTGTGGTTAAGCCTGGTCGGATTCTCTTTGAAATTGCTGGAGTTCCAGAAGCAACAGCACGCGAAGCAATGCGTCTGGCTGCTAACAAATTGCCTATTCACACGAAGTTCATTACCCGCGAGGGGGAACAGGTATAAGTTATGCCTCTGCCCAAAATAGAAGACGCTAGAAATTTAAACGACCAGGAACTGGCTGATGAAATATTAGCCGCCAAGCGCCAGTTATTTGAGCTGCGCATGCAACAGGCAACCAGACGCTTGGAAAAAACGCATCAGTTCAAACACTTGCGGCACAAAGTAGGTCAGATGATGACGGTGCTGCGGGAACGCGAACGAGCTGCTGTCCAAGCCTCCCCTAAGTCCTCACCTCTCCAGGAGCAAGCGCCGGAAAGCGAAGTGACCCAAACACCAGCATCAGCTGCTTCTCCCCAACCCGATACCCAAGAAGAGGAGTAGACCACGATGGCAGTTAAAGAACGAGTTGGTATGGTAGTCAGCGACAAAATGAATAAAACTGTCGTGGTCGCTGTGGAAAACCGATCCCCCCACCCTAAGTACGGCAAAATTGTCGTGCGTACCAAGCGATACAAAGCCCACGATGAAGAGAATAAATGCAAGGAAGGCGATCGCGTTCGGATTCAAGAAACGCGCCCTCTAAGCAAAACCAAACGCTGGATAGTCGCTGAAATTCTCAACCAAGCCTCAGATTAAAGATTTGTGAGTTTTGTAGAACGGGGAAAGGTCTTGGCGGTCACCTGCAACCTAGCAGCACCAGCCCAGGAAAATCCTTCCTTACAGAGTTTTGAATTAAAAACTCCCCAACTCATAACTCATAACTCATAACTCATAACTCATAACTCTTTAAGGGAGGAATACCCATGATTCAACAAGAAACTTACCTAGATGTTGCTGATAACAGTGGTGCCCGTAAATTAATGTGCATTCGGGTTCTAGGTGCTGGCAACCGACGCTACGGCAGTGTAGGGGATGTCATCATTGCCGTTGTTAAGGATGCTATCCCTAACATGGCTGTAAAAAAATCAGATGTTGTCAGAGCCGTGATCGTTCGTACTCGCAAAGGGTTGCGTCGAGAAAGCGGCATGAGCATTCGCTTCGACGACAATGCTGCCGTAATCATTAACGCTGACGGGAACCCTAGAGGCACCCGCGTGTTCGGTCCAGTAGCGAGAGAACTGCGGGATAAAAACTTCACAAAAATTGTTTCTCTCGCTCCGGAGGTACTCTGATGGTAAGTAAACTGAACCAGGCCAAAAATTTGGCGACGCGCTACAAAATGCACGTTAAGAAAGGCGATACCGTGCAGGTAATTGCTGGTCGAGACAAAGGCAAAGTTGGAGAAATCTTGCGGACTCTTCCCAAACTCAGCAAAGTTATTGTCAAAGGGGTGAATGTCAAGACTAAACATGTCAAACCCCAGCAGGAAGGTGAAACAGGTCAAATTGTCACTTTTGAAGCTCCTATCCACAGCTCCAACGTGATGCTTTATTCTAATAAGCAAAAAATTGCCAGTCGGGTTTGTTACACCGTTAATAGTGATGGGCGCAAGGTGCGGATGTTGAAAAAAACGGGTGAGATTATCGATTAATTAGTTGTTAGTTGTTGGTTGTTAGTTGTTAGTTGTTGGTTGTTAGTTGTTTGTGGTTCGTTGTTGATCGAGAAAACATAAAAAACAAATAACCAATAACAAACAACCAACAACAAACAACCAACAACAAACAACCAATAACCAATAACAATTCCCTGACCAAGACCAGGGCTGTAAAAAGGCAAAAACTATGTCACAACGTTTGAAAAGTCTCTATCAAGAAACGATAGTCCCCAAACTCAAAGAGCAGTTTGGTTACAGCAATATCCATCAAGTCCCTAAGGTGGTGAAAGTCACCGTCAACCGAGGTTTAGGGGAAGCCTCTCAGAATGCCAAGGCTCTAGAATCATCTTTGAGTGAAATGGCAATTATCACTGGGCAAAAACCTGTGGTAACGCGAGCTAAAAAGGCGATCGCTGGTTTTAAAATTCGCCAAGGGATGCCTGTGGGCGTCATGGTTACTTTACGCTCTGAGCGGATGTACTCTTTTCTAGATCGCTTGATCAACTTGGCACTACCGCGAATTCGGGACTTTCGCGGCGTAAGTCCCAGAAGCTTTGACGGTCGTGGAAATTACACGCTTGGTATTCGAGAACAACTCATTTTCCCTGAAATTGATTACGATAGCATTGATCAAATTCGTGGTATGGATATTTCAATCATCACAACAGCAAATTCTGACGAAGAAGGCCGCGCCTTACTCAAAGAAATGGGTATGCCATTCCGGGAACAATAACGCTGTAAGTAGAGGAAGGAAATAATGGCGGCAAATGACACAATTTCAGATATGCTAACTCGCATTAGAAATGCGTGTTTAGTGCGGCATCAAACAACCAATGTACCGTCAACGAAAATGACCCGCTCTATTGCTAAGGTCTTGAAAGATGAAGGATTTATTGGTGATTTTGAAGAGTTCGGGGAAGGTATAAAAAAACACCTTGTGGTTTCCCTAAAATACAAAGGCAAAAATCGCCAACCCATTATCAGATCGCTCAAACGTGTGAGCAGACCAGGGCTGAGGGTTTACAAAAACCGCAAAGAACTACCCAAAGTTATGGGTGGTATTGGCATTGCGATTATTTCCACATCCAGTGGCATCATGACTGACCGAGAAGCAAGGCGTCAAGGAGTCGGTGGGGAAGTGCTGTGCTATATCTGGTGATGAAATTTAAGGGATTGGAAGCCAAGACGAAGCTAATTGGTAATTGGGTTTTTCCCAATTACCAATTACTCAGTTTCCAGTCTAGAGCAAGAGTTGTTAGGAGGATTATGTCATGTCGCGTATTGGCAAGCGCCCTATAGACATTCCGAGTAAGGTAACCGTAAACATTGACGGTCAACACGTTGCTGTAAAAGGACCTAAAGGAGAACTCAGCCGGGTTCTGCCAGAGCAAGTCATAGTCGAGCAGGAGGATGACAAACTCCGAGTAGTGCGGCGGGATGACTCCAGAGTCTCCCGCCAGCGCCATGGTCTGTCTCGCACTCTGGTTGCCAATATGGTTGAGGGTGTCTCTAAAGGTTTTCAGAAACGTTTGGAAATTCAAGGCGTTGGTTATCGAGCGCAGGTGCAAGGACGCAATTTAATTTTGAACGTTGGTTACAGCAAGCCAGTTGAAATTGTTCCCCCTGAAGGCATCCAACTGGCAGTTGAAAACAACACTAATGTCATTGTGAGTGGCATTAATAAAGAAGTTGTAGGCAATACAGCGGCTAGTATTCGTGCCATCCGCCCTCCAGAAGTCTACAAAGGGAAAGGCATTCGTTATGCCGGGGAAATGGTCAGACGTAAAGCTGGTAAAGCTGGTAAAACAGGTAAGAAGTAAATGAAGTTCACTCGTAAAGAATCGGTACAGCGCAGGCACCGACGGATACGCCGCCAAGTACAAGGCACCGCCGAGCGCCCTAGGTTAGCAGTCTTTCGCTCGAATCAGCATATTTATGCGCAGGTTATTGACGATAACCTACAACATACCCTAGCTGCTGCTTCCACTTTAGAACCTACCCTAAAGTCAGAATTAAAATCGGGGGCAACTTGTGCAGCCTCGGTAGCGGTTGGCAAATTGATTGCCAAGCGAACGCTTGAAAAAGGCATTTCCCAAGTCGTTTTTGACCGAGGAGGTAACCTGTACCACGGTCGCGTCCAAGCCCTGGCAGACGCAGCTCGCGAAGCCGGACTAGACTTTTAACATAGCTAATAGCTAACCGCTAATAGCTCTTGAAGAATTAGCAATTAGTAATTAGTAATTAGCAATTAGCAAAGGATAAAACTATGGCAAATCGTCGAAAAACTAGCCGCGCTAAAGAAAAAGAGACGACCTGGCAAGAAAGGGTTATCCAGATCCGTCGCGTTAGCAAGGTAGTCAAAGGTGGTAAAAAATTAAGCTTCCGGGCAATTATTGTTGTTGGTAACGAGCGCGGTCAAGTCGGTGTTGGTGTTGGTAAAGCCAGTGATGTAATTGGCGCTGTCCGTAAAGGGGTTGCCGATGCCAAAAAGCAATTGATCGATGTACCCCTGACTAAGTCTAATTCCATTCCTCACCCATCTAATGGGACAGCGGTTGGAGCTAAAGTTATGATTCGACCCGCAGCTCCTGGTACGGGTGTAATTGCTGGTGGGGCAGTGCGCACCGTGCTGGAATTAGCAGGTGTTCGCAATATTTTAGCCAAGCAACTAGGTTCCAATAACCCCTTGAATAATGCTAGAGCGGCAATCAACGCCCTAGACTCTCTACGCACGTTCTCGGAAGTGGCTCAAGAACGCGGTATTCCTATCGAAAATCTTTACGCCTAGTTGTTGTTTGTTGTTTGTTGTTTGTTGTTTGTTGTTTAGGTTTATGAGAATACATGATGCAGTGCCCCAAAAAGGGTCTAAAAAGCGCAAACGCCGTGTCGGGCGCGGTATCAGTGCCGGTCAAGGTGCCAGTGCTGGCTATGGAATGCGGGGGCAAAAAGCACGTTCTGGTGGGAGTACTAGACCGGGCTTTGAAGGAGGTCAGATGCCCTTGTATCGGCGTTTGCCCAAGTTAAAGCACTTTACTGTCATCAATCCCAAACATTACACTACGATCAATGTGGGTAAGCTGACATCACTCCCTGCTAATACAGAGGTGACCTTAACCTCATTAATGGATGTAGGTTTGGTCACTACCAACGATGGACCGTTGAAAATTCTCGGAGACGGGGAGTTGAATGTACCTCTCACCGTCAAAGCGGCTGCTTTTACTGCTGGCGCTCGTCAAAAAATTGAGGCCGCTGGCGGTAGCTGTGAAGTGATAGAGGTTTAAAAGGCATCTGGTGTACCAGTGTCGGCTCCCGTTGCATTACCCCCTATCTTCTTTTAGGTAGCCCTTTATGGTTGTCAGTCGAGACAAAACCCCAACTGCTCAAGAAACATTTATGCAAATGGCTCAAGCTGCCGGCCTTAGAGGTCGGCTGCTTGTCACCATTGGTCTATTGATTCTAGCCCGCTTCGGTGTTTACTTACCTGTACCGGGAATCGATCGGGCACAATTTGCGGCAGATATCCAAAATAGCCCAGTAATCGGATTTCTAGATATTTTCTCCGGTGGTGGTATTTCTGCCTTGGGGATTTTTGCGCTAGGAATTTTGCCTTACATCAATGCATCGATCATCCTGCAATTACTGACGGCGGCAATTCCATCGCTAGAAAACTTGCAGAAGAATGAAGGCGAAGCGGGACGGCGCAAAATCTCTCAAATTACCCGCTATGTAGCGCTAGGCTGGGCAGTGGTTCAAAGTATTGGTATTGCTCTGTGGACGCAGCGCTATGCTACCCAACCGGGCATCTTATTTATTACCTCAACAGTGCTAGCGCTTACCGCAGGTTCAATGTTTGTCATGTGGCTGTCAGAACTTGTTACTGAACGCGGGATCGGTAATGGTGCTTCGCTATTGATTTTTGTCAATATTGTAGCGGTTCTGCCTCGTACCTTAGGTCAAACCATTGAACTGGCTCAAACTGGCGGCAGGGAGATGGTGGGTAAGGTGGTGATTCTGCTACTGGTTTTCCTGGTGATGATTGTCGGGATCGTTTTNNNAGGAGGGCACCCGTCGCATTCCCATTATCTCCGCTCGACGCCAAGTGGGACGCCGTTTATACAGAGAGCGAACTAGCTACCTGCCTCTCAGGCTAAACCAGGGTGGCGTTATGCCGATTATCTTTGCTTCGGCAGTCTTGATTCTGCCAGCATCCCTGGCTCAATTCACTCGCACTGAAGGAAGTAATGAATTTTTAGTATCTCTCAGCCAAGGTTTTAATCAGATCGCCAATTATATGAGTCCTAACGGTCCTACCCCTTGGCTGTATGTCTTGGTCTATTTACTTTTGATTGTCTTCTTTAGTTACTTCTACGCCTCCCTGATTGTTAACCCTGTGGACATGTCACAAAACCTGAAAAAAATGGGAGCGAGCATTCCAGGTATTCGTCCGGGACGGGCTACCAGCGATTATGTAGAGCGGGTGTTAAATCGGCTGACATTTCTAGGCGCTATCTTCCTTGGCTTGGTGGCTGTGGTGCCGACAGCAGTAGAAAGTGCTACGGGTGTTACGACTTTTAGGGGTCTAGGAGCAACCTCTTTGCTGATTTTGGTGGGTGTGGCAATTGACACAGCCAAGCAAATTCAGACCTATGTGATTTCCCAGCGTTATGAAGGCATGGTCAAGCAGTAGAGTTGTTGGTGGTTGGTTGTTAGNNTGTTTGTTGTTTGTTGTTTGTGGAAAATCTAACAACCAATTATCAATAGCAAATAACCAACAACCAATAACCAATAACGAATGACAAGATTAATCTTTTTAGGACTTCCAGGGTCAGGGAAAGGAACTCAAGCCGCCATTTTGGCAGGGCTATTGAATATTCCACATATTTCCACAGGGGATATTTTACGTAACGCGATCGCTCAAGTTACGCCCCTAGGACAAAAAGCCCAATCCTATATGGATCGCGGTGAGTTAGTACCCGATGAGTTGATTCTCGATCTGATCCGCGATCGCCTCAATCAACCAGATGCTCAAAATGGTTGGATTCTCGACGGCTTTCCCCGTAATGTCAGCCAAGCAGCTTTTCTCGAGCAGCTGTTGCAGGAACTTAATCAGGCTTGCGATCGCGCTATCAATCTGGAAGTTCCGGATGAGGTGGTTGTCGTCAGGCTCTTAGCACGGAAACGGCCTGATGATACTGAACAAACTATCCGCCGACGTTTGGAAGTTTATCACGAAGAAACAGCACCTTTGATAGATTTTTATCGCGAGCGTTCTGTGTTGAGTTCAATTAATGGCGATCGCCCTCCCGAAGAAGTGACCGAGTCCCTCCATCATCTTGTTAATGGCTAAAACTTTCCCTTGTCCCTCTCCTTCGTCCCTCTCCCTCGTAAGTTTGAAAGTAAGTTTGATAAAATATGTTAAGATACCCTGGACAAACATCCAGAAGTCTGGAGTGTATTGGAATCGTGGACATCCTTGAGGTAATAATAAATTGGCTAAACAAGACTTAATCGAAATGGAAGGCACTGTGACCGAATCTTTGCCTAATGCCATGTTTCGAGTCGATCTAGACAATGGCTTTAACGTGCTTGCCCATATTTCCGGCAAGATTCGCCGCAATTACATCAAGATTTTGCCTGGAGATCGGGTTAAAGTTGAATTAACTCCCTACGACTTAAGCAAAGGCAGAATCACTTATCGGTTGCGCAAGAAATAAGATTAAAAAAAGCTTATTTTTATTCAATGGTTTAAAAAGCCTTTGACCGAAGATCCATAAATATGATACAATAATATGCTTGCACTGTCGCGCAAAAAGCATGAAGGTTAGAGCATCAGTCCGAAAAATTTGCGAAAAATGCCGCGTCATTAGGCGACGCGGTCGAGTCATGGTGATTTGTCAAAATCCCAAGCACAAACAGCGTCAAGGATAATCTTCCTGACTGTAGCAGACTCATTTGTACTCATTTGTAGCACAAAATCGATAATAGGGAGAAAAAGGAGTGGCAAGGATTGCCAGTGTAGACCTACCTCGCGATAAGCGTGTAGAAATCGGTCTAACCTACATATATGGAATTGGCCTGTCTCGGTCACAAGAAATTTTGAAGGCAACCGGAATTAATCCCGACACCCGAGTCAAGGATTTAACGGATGCCGAAGTTGCTGCCCTCAGAACAGCGGTAGAAACGAACTATCAGGTGGAAGGTGACCTGAGGCGCTGGGAGGCCATGAACATCAAGCGCCTAATTGATATTGGCACCTATCGCGGGCGTCGTCATCGCCTGGGATTGCCTGTTAGAGGCCAGCGAACTCGTACCAATGCCCGTACCCGTCGGGGCAGGCGCATTGCTGTGGCAGGGAAGAAAAAGGCACCGGCTAAGAAGTAATAAGTCTATTCAGTTGTGGCAATCACTCATACAGCTAAGTAAAGCGACATGGCGCGACCAACTAAAAAAACTGGTACAAAAAAACAGAAACGTAACGTTCCCAATGGAGTAGCGTACATTCAGTCCACCTTCAACAACACCATCGTCACAATTGCTGACACTCGAGGTGATGTAGTCTCATGGGCTTCTGCTGGATCAAGTGGCTTTAAAGGGGCAAAAAAAGGAACTCCTTTCGCCGCTCAGACAGCCGCTGATAGTGCTGCTCGTCGAGCCATAGACCAGGGAATGCGTCAGGTTGAAGTAATGGTCAGCGGGCCGGGTGCGGGTCGAGAAACTGCCATTCGGGCGCTGCAAGGATCGGGACTGGAAATCACCCTAATTCGGGATGTAACGCCAATTCCTCATAACGGCTGTCGTCCCCCTAAGCGACGTCGAGTTTAGAAAAGAGAATGGGAGATTGAAAATTGGCAAGAGTGGCTAGAAAAAGTTTTTCCTTGGCTGTTGAGACTTTTAGAGACTTTGCCAGTTTCCAATCACCCAAGCCAGCGGGCGAGAGCTATTCACTTGGCAAAACTAACCCGCTAAGGCTTCACTCAGTAGCAGATTGCACCAAATTTTGGGGCAGGAGCAAAATTTGCTGAAAGCGCGATGAAGGTGCTTTTAGTGGAGTCTTATGAATAAGGAGGGAGGTCACTCCGTGGCGCAATTTCAGATTGAGTGTGTAGAGTCTAAAACACTAAAGAATCAGAGTCAATATAGCAAATTTGTCCTAGAGCCTCTCGAACGCGGTCAAGGCACAACAGTTGGCAATGCTCTAAGGCGGGTACTTTTGTCCAACCTAGAAGGCACAGCCGTGACAGCAGTACGAATTGCTGGGGTAAATCATGAGTTTGCCTCGATTGAGGGAATCAGAGAGGATGTTCTGGAAATTCTGCTGAATATGAAGGAAGTAGTCCTCAAAAGCTATTCACCCGGTCCGCATATCGGTAGAGTTATGATCACAGGGCCATCAACGGTCAGAGCAGCTCAGTTCGATCTGCCCTCGGAAGTGGAGATTGTAGATCCCGGTCAGTATATTGCTACTCTAGCAGGAGGGGCAAGGCTGGAGATGGAATTTCGCATTGAAAGAGGGAAAGGGTATCGCTCTGTAGATCGGGGGCGTGACGAAAGCTCAGCTGTAGACTTCCTACAAATTGATGCTGTGTTTATGCCAGTAAGTAAAGTCAATTACAGCGTAGAGGACGTTCGCGTTGACGGCTCCCTGGAAAAAGATCGGTTGCTGTTGGATATTTGGACAAATGGGAGCTTGACTCCCCAAGAAGCGCTGAGCCAAGCAGCCAATATTCTAGTAGATCTGTTTAATCCCCTCAAAGACATTGAAATTAAGCCGGGGACTGGCGAACCGCCAGTGGATGAAGATCCAACTAGCCAAATTCCTATTGAAGAATTGCAACTGTCAGTGCGAGCTTACAACTGTCTGAAACGGGCACAAATAAATTCCGTAGCCGACTTGCTCGATTACAGCCAGGAAGATCTACTAGAAATCAAAAACTTTGGTCAAAAGTCTGCCGAAGAAGTGATTGAAGCCTTGCAAAAGCGGTTGGGGATTACACTGCCCCACGAAAAATCCGCAAAACCTAGCTAATAGTTAATGGCTAATGGCGAATTCCTCAAGAGCCATTAGCCATTAACTATTAGCGATTAGCCTTTTTTTTGGATTGTAGAGGGAGGCAATAAGAAAATGCGTCATCGCTGTCGCGTACCACAATTAGGAAAGCCTGCTGACCAACGTCGGGCTTTAATGAGATCTCTGGCAACGGAACTCATTCGTCACGGTCGCATCACTACGACCAAAACTCGCGCCAAAGCCGTCCGCACCCATGTGGAAAAAATGATTACCCTAGCTAAAGATGGTTCTTTAGCAGCACGGCGTCAGGCTTTGGGCTATATCTACGATAAGGACTTGGTTCATTCGCTGTTTGAGGGAGTCAAAGATCGTTACGGCGATCGCAACGGCGGCTATACCCGTGTACTCAGAACGGTAAGACGTCGTGGCGATAATGCTGAAATGGCAATTATAGAACTGGTTTAAGTTTGTTGTTTGTTGTTTGTTATTTGTTATTTGTGGTTTGTGGTTTGT
>DNXU01000424.1:18472-31460 GCA_003505715.1 Cyanobacteria bacterium UBA8803
ACCAACAACCAACAACCAATCCCGAATTGCCCTGGTGATCCAATATCTGGGTACGGGGTTTTATGGTTGGCAGCGGCAACCCAATCGGCGTAGCGTGCAAGAGGAAATTGAAAGGGCACTTTCGACTGTGGAGAAGCGACCCGTGACACTTTACGCCGCTGGTCGGACGGATACTGGAGTTCACGCTGCTGCTCAGGTCGCACACTTTAATACTACTGCTCCCATACCCGCCCATCGATGGGCTAATGTTCTCAATAGCAGGCTGCCGGAGGATATCCTGATTCGGGCATCGGTAGCCGTGTCTTCTGACTGGCACGCTCGCTTTTCGGCCTGTTGGCGTCGTTATCGATATACCATCTATACGGACGCTCGACCCAACTTGTTTGTGCGACCCTTTAGTTGGCATTATTATTATGCACCCCTTAATGAATCGCTGATTCAGGAAGCCTTAAATCCCCTGATTGGCAAGCACCACTTGGCGGCATTTCACCGCTCTAATTCGGGGCGAAAGCATTCCTGGGTGGATGTCCAGGAGGCAGAATGTTCCCGCCAAGGCTCGTTCATTCATATAGAAATACAAGCTAACGGATTTTTGTATGGCATGGTGCGGCTCTTAGTGGGAATGCTGGTACAAGTAGGAAAGGGGCAGCGATCGCCCCAAGAGTTTACCAAACTTTGGGTTAATGAGCAGCGGGAAGATGTGAGATACGCCGCCCCTGCTAAGGGGCTGTGCTTGTTGCGGGTGGGTTACCCCAACTCACCCTTTCCCCCAGAAATCTGGTATGACAGCCAGCCCAAATTTCTGTTGCCCACCATTCAATTTTCCCAATTTTGTAGCCCTTGAACTGTTAACCCTAGAAGCCTTAATTAAAAGACCCATGGAAAAAACTCATCTCCCCCCAACCGACTCGATAGAACGCAATTGGTATGTTGTAGACGCGACGAACCAACGTCTGGGTAGGCTAGCTACGGAAATTGCCATGATTCTGAGGGGAAAAAACAAACCTACCTACACCCCCCACATGGATACGGGCGATTTCGTGATTGTGGTCAATGCCGAAAAAGTTGCCGTCACGGGCAAAAAACGCACTCAGAAGCTCTATCGCCGTCATTCTGGCCGTCCAGGTGGCATGAAAACTGAAACCTTTGCCAAGTTACAAGTCCGGCTGCCAGAACGCATTATCGAACACGCCGTCAAGGGAATGCTGCCGAAGAATTCTCTGGGTCGGCAACTGTTCACCAAACTCAAAGTGTATGCGGGAGACAGCCATCCCCACCAAGCTCAGAAACCAAAACCCCTAACGATTAACACAATTCCAGGAGGAAAAAATTAATGCAAGCCGTAGACTCAAACGATCGCGTCATGTACTGGGGTACTGGTCGCCGCAAGGCTTCAGTAGCAAGGGTGCGTCTGGTTCCTGGTACTGGTCAGCTTATTATCAACGGTCGTCCCGGAGACTCTTACTTTAACTACAATCCTACTTACCTTTCAGCGGCAAAAGCTCCGCTGGAAACGTTGGGTCTGGAAAATGATTACGACATCTTAGTAAAGGCTCACGGGGGAGGATTGACCGGACAAGCTGACTCTATTCGCTTAGGAGTAGCGAGAGCTTTGTGCGAACTCGACCCAGAAAATCGCTCTCCTCTAAAAATAGAAGGCTACTTAACTCGCGATCCACGAGCCAAAGAGCGCAAGAAATACGGCTTACACAAAGCTCGTAAAGCCCCCCAATACTCAAAACGATAAGTACATTAGTCATTGTCATTGGTCATTGGTCATAAAATAGAAATAAGGACTAATGGCTAATGACTCCGGAGGAACCATGCCCAAACCTGATATTCATCCCCAGTGGTATCCAGATGCCAAAGTATATTGCAATGGCCAAGTTGTGATGACAGTTGGCTCTACCAGACCAGAAATACATGTTGATGTTTGGTCTGGTAACCATCCTTTTTATACAGGAACGCAGAAAATTATTGACACCGAAGGGCGAGTTGAGCGCTTTATGCGGAAATACGGAATGATGGATAGCGAGGGCAAAAAAGCCGGGAAATCGCCGTCTAAAGAGAAATAGCGAAGAAGGCTGAAGTGTGGAGGATGAGTTATAAAAAGGCTAACCCCGGCAGTTAGCTATGGTTGGAATACCCATAAAAATGGCATTTGTGAACTTCTCAACTCCTGAACTCCTCCATTCTGAAATTCTTTCAAATTCATCCTGCCGTTTAGACGTTAAACTTCACACTTCATAATTTCTCACGCTATTTCGACGGAGCGATCGCACGAGCCATGGCTGAAACTTACCTGCTAGAAAAACTGCAATCAGTTGAGCAAACTTTTAATGAGTTAACGAGGCGTCTGGCCGATCCAGATATTGCCACAGACCCCGTTGAGATGCAACGGGTGACGAAGGCACGTTCCTCTTTGGAGGAAGTGGTTCAAACTTACGACATCTGGAAGGCGGCTCAACAAGACTTAGCCGGGACGCGGCAAGTTCTGAAAGAGGCAAATAACGATCCAGAACTGCAAGAAATGGCAGCTTTGGAAGTTGAAGAACTTCAAACTAAGCTAGAGCAGCTGGAAACGCGCCTCAAAATTTTACTTTTGCCCCGCGACCCCAATGATGATAAAAACATCATGTTAGAAATTCGCGCAGGAACGGGTGGCGATGAAGCCAGTATCTGGGCTGGTGACTTGCTGCGGATGTACTCCCGCTATGCTGAAAGTCAAAATTGGCGGGTCAAGTTATTGAGCGAATCACCAGCCGATATGGGTGGCTTCAAAGAGACTATTCTGGAAATTCAGGGAGACCGAGTTTACAGCAAGCTGAAGTTTGAAGCTGGGGTTCATCGAGTGCAGCGAGTGCCCGTAACTGAGGCGGGGGGACGAGTTCATACCTCAACAGCCACGGTGGCAGTAATGCCAGAAGTTAATGAGGTGGAAGTTCAGATTGACCCCAAGGATTTGGAAATTAAAACTGCGCGTTCTGGGGGTGCTGGCGGACAGAACGTGAACAAAGTGGAAACAGCTGTTGACCTGATCCATAAACCAACAGGCATTCGGGTTTTCTGTACGGAAGAGCGATCGCAGCTGCAAAACCGCGAACGCGCCATGCAAATTCTCCGCGCCAAGCTCTACGAGATCAAGCTACAGGAGCAACAAGCTGCTGTAACTTCGATGCGGCGCTCTCAAGTAGGCACTGGTTCCCGTTCTGAAAAAATCCGCACTTACAATTACAAAGACAATCGCGTTACGGATCATCGCCTGGGTCAAAACTATTCCCTAAACACAATACTCGAAGGAGATTTAGAATCGGTCATTCAAGCTTGTATTAGTCAAGATCAGCAGGAACGTTTGGAGGAGTTGGCTGCTTCTACGGATAGCGCCAAGTCCTTAACAGCTTAAGGAAAACTTCCCTTTGGCCTTAGGGGGTAATATCATATCCGGTGGGTGCGTTACGGTTGCGCTAACACACCCCTATCATTTTTTGAGTCAAAAAGGGCTAAGTAGTCGCTCATGAACTGCGTACACCAGAGCCCATGAAAACCTAACTCCCTTATCCCTCTGCCTTATTCTCTAAAAATCCCTAAAACCTATGCCCGTAGGGTGATGCACTTGGTTAAAGTACCTCGCCCAGCGGCCAAGTAACTAGGTTATTATAGAGGATAGATGTATGCTAGGGGTTATAGGGCTATAATTAAAACTTTTCCTGGTATTTTGCTTAAGCCCATCCAGCAATAGTGAATAAGCCGATCGTTATCAATTCTCCTGCCCTGCAAAAGTTGGGGAGGAGTTCAGCAGCGTGCAATAGCTGCGGCTGATTTGATATTCTTTTTTTTACTGGTTTGGCAGGAGCAGGACACCAACTTATTTGAGGTCTTTGCCAATTTACATCAATTGGCTGAGTTGCCATGATTGTATAAGAGTTTTTTGAATTGGCTCTCAAAATTCCTATTTCAACTCTAGATGCCTTAGTTAGTGACGCTAAGTCCTGAGTCTGTTATGAATGGAAGCATCTTGCCAGATGAAGATCGACCGAATTCCGTTGTCCATGAAAATTCTATTAAAGAGGAAAGCATTCAACAGGCTCAAGAAGTCATTTATGAGTTTTTGATAGAGATTGTCAAAAAAGATAATCCGGAAAGAGTTTTACTGGAATTCAAGCAGTTATTTATTCTTCTGGAGAATAATAGCACTCCTGTCCTTAATCAGGCTTTAGCTCAAATTATTTTGAGCAAGAATGAGGATGAATTTAGAAACACTTTAAAAAGGTCTTGTTACATTCTCATTAATAACTGGTCTTCTAAAAGAAAACACAAATCTATACAAGAACTGATTCAAATATTGGCTGATGAATCGGTAAACCAGCCTACGCCAGCTCCAACTTTAAATCGTCTGAGAACGCTGTTGAAAAATTTTCTTAACAGTCAAGATTATCAAGAACTAAAACTATTTACTTTACCTTATATTTCAGAAAAAAGAATTCATTGGAGCCATCATTATACCTCCTATTTATTAGTTCCTCAATATTTAGATTCTCGGAATCCCATAGAGCAGCGTGAAATTGCTAAAACTTTATCAAAAAGATTGAAAAAAAAGTTTAAATTTGAGCTAGCAATGTATACGGCTCGCTGTGGTTCTCCAAAGTATAAAGAGAACAAAATTCCGAATCCAACTAATTTAGGGAATAAAGTCATTCCCTTAATTAAAGAGATAAGCTCTCAGTATTTATCCTCTAGTTATTTTAATCAAGCATCTCTTTTTAATCAGCAAATTCAAAACCTAAATTATATAAACTTCAAACAGAGTTTTAAAAACTATTTAACATTTTCTGTCAATCATCAAGAATCTTTAAAAATTTTAGAATCTATTTTTTATCCCAAGCTAGACGGGCTTTATGAGAACCATGGGTCTAAGAAATTAAGTGTTGAATTATTACTGAGAACCTGCCGACGCTCCATTGAATTTTTGACTACTGAGGATGGGCAGCAACCTTCTCATCTTTTTATTTTGCTAACCACTCAAGGAAGTCCCCTAGCTATAGTTATCGCACTCCTAAAAATTATTCTTATTTGTAAGTATGCTCAAACACATCTAGAAGTATGCATTGCTAAATTGATTCTATATTATGAAAAATCTTCAGCAGAAGAATGCCAATGGCTGATTAATTTTTTGGAAATTTTTAATATAGTTTTTACTATCTATAATGAAGATATTAAGTACAACTTGGTCAAGGTGAATAGGCAAGATGATGAGTCAGAGAATCCTTATCTTGTTAATCTGAATGCTTACCGAGTCTTTTCTCAACTAAAAGGAGTTGACCTGCGAGGTGCCGATCTTAGCGGTACTGACATCCGCAGTATCGATCTGATCGCTGCCGATCTAAGAGATGCCGATCTCAGCGGTGCTGACCTCAGTCAGGCTGACTTAAGTCTTGCCAAACTTAGCAGTGCTAACTTGAACCGTAGCTTGCTAGATCGAGCTGATTTGAGTGGCGCGATGCTAAATTCGGCTAATTTAAGCCACGCTAATCTAAATGGTGCAGATCTGCGTTGTGCGCACTTACAGCAAGCGGATCTAAGCAGTGCGAATCTAATGGCAGCAAAATTGCGCCGTGCTGACCTACACAATGCTAATTTGAGCCATAGCATCCTTTCTTGCGCTAGTTTGGATGCCTGCAATCTCAAAGGAGCTAACCTACACCGTGCTAACTTAAATGATGCCAACCTCAGCCATGCCAATCTCAGCCATGCCAATCTCAGCCATACCAATTTGAGAGGTTCTCAACTAACTCATTGCCAACTGTATGAGGCCAATATAACTTACTCAAGTCTGGTGTGCGCCAATCTCAGTCATGCTAACTTGAGTTCTGCCAACCTCAGGCACACTGACTTGAGCCGTGTAGACTTGAGCCATGGAAATTTGAGCAATACTGATTTGAGGGATGCCATCCTGCGTCACGTTAATTTGAGGGGAGCTGACCTCAGCCATGCTAATCTCAAGGGAGCCAACTTGTTCGGCACTAATCTAAGCCGCGTTAATGTGAAGGGAGCTTACTTTGGGAATAATGCAGGATTATCAGAGGGTATGAAGCTAGAGCTAGAGCAAAAAGGCGCGATTGTGGAGGTACATTCTGAGTAAACTAATCCTTCTGTTGTTCATTACGCCTTCTTCGCATGTCCTGGAGCCTGCGTTCGGCCTTCTACCTTGACTCGACGACAAACATTTATGAACACCTACTTAGTAGCTATCGATTTCAATGAATGATGCCATTCAGGAAAAGCAGCAAAGGCTTCAACAAGCTCAGGAAACCATTTATAAATTCCTAATCGGTCTTGTTGAGCGCTCTTCGCCGGAAACAGTTTTACTCGAATTTAAACAATTATTCCTTTCAGGTGAAAGCACTCTAAGTTTCGATGTTAATAAAGCTGTTTACGAAATTCTCTTTAATAAAGATGAAGAAGAATTTAGAAATACGTTAAAGCGCTCTTGCTACATATTAATTAATAACTGGTCTTCCAGCCGTAACTATAAATTTATTCAACAATTAATCCAAATCGTTGGCGAATGCAAAGATAAAACGCATACTCTGTCGCCTAGCTTACGACGGCTGCGGACTTGGCTAACTAACTTCATTGAAAGTGATGATTATGAAGAACTCAAACTATTTTCTTTGCCTTATACAGCTAAAGAGCGGGGAGATTGGAGCCACCGTTATGCCTTTTATTTATTAGTTCCTCAATATCTGGATTCCCGGAATCCCATAGAACAACGGGAATTAGCTAGCAATTTAGCCAGACGCTTGAAAGAAAAGTTCAAGTTTGAACTGGCCATGTATACAGTTCATTGTAACTCCCCTATCTTCAAACAAGAGCCACCTACCAATCCAACTCAGTTAGGCATTGGAATCATCCGTTTACTCAAAAAGCTGATTTCTAAAAACTTCTTGTTTAATTATTCAAACTATGCCAAGACATTCCTACAGCAAACTAAAAATTTGAACTATCGTGATTTTAAGCAAAGTCTCCGTAAATATTTGATTTTTTCTGATAGCCCTCAAAACTCGCAAGATATTTTAAATAAGAAACTAACAGAAAATTTAAATGATTTGTATGAAAGCCACCATGAGGAACCTATAGCTAGTGATTTATTACTGCGCACCTGCCGACGAGTTATTGAATTCTTGACGACAGAAGATGGGAAAAACCCCTCTTCTCTGTTTCTTGTACTCACCACTCAAGGCACCCCATTAACTATAGTTATCACCCTGCTAAAAATAATTCTTTTATCTAATTACGCTCGCACTCATCTAGAAGTTTGTATTGCTAAATTGATTCACTATTATGAGAATTTTTCTGAAAAGGAATGTCAAGGGTTTATTAATTTCTTGGATATATTTAATGTTGTCTTTGCCATTTACACAGAAAATGTGCAATACAACTTAGTCAAAATTGAGGAGAATGAATCAGAGGCTCAAACTGCTGCTGAACTGGATGCTTACCGAGTTTTTTCCCAATTGAAAGGTGCTGACCTACGCGGTACTGATTTCAGTGGCGCTGACATTCGCAGTAGCGATTTGAGTGCTGCTGATTTGCGGGGGACTAATCTGAGTCGTGCCGATCTCAGTCAATCTGACTTGAGCCTTGCCAAACTGAGTAACGCCAATTTAAGCAGTGCCCTGCTCAATAGTGCTGAATTGATTGCCACTGACTTGAGTCGTGCTGATTTGAACAGTGCTAATTTAAATGGCGCTAATTTAAACCGAGCTGATCTCCGGCAGGCTAATCTCAGCCGTACTAATCTGACAGCTGCTAAACTGCGTTGTACTAAACTTCAACAGGCTGACCTGAGCCGTTCCAACCTCAGTCGTGCTAGCCTGAATTCTGCCGATCTGAGTGGTGCTAACCTCCAACAAGCTTGCCTACCTCAGGCCGATCTAAGTGATGCTAACCTCAGCGGTGCCAACTTGAGCAATACGAACCTCAGTGGTGCTGACTTGCGCCGTACTCAGTTGCTCTATACCAACCTCAAGGGAGCTAATCTTAGTGGTGCTAACCTCAGCAGTGCTAATCTGATGGGAACTCATCTTGCTGAAGCTAATCTGAACCGAGCCGAACTCAACCAGAGCAATCTAGGGGAAACAGATCTGCATGGTGCGCTGCTGCGGCGTGCCCTGCTGAGCAATGCTAGGTTGAGCAAGGCAAACCTCAGTAATGCTGACTTAAGTCATGCAGACTTAAGCCATGTCAATCTCAGCGGTGCCAACCTCAGCAATGCTCTGCTGCGTCATGTCAATCTCAGTGGTGCCGACCTAAGCTTTGCAAATCTTAACGGTGCCAACCTGTTCAATACCAATCTCAAAGGAGCCAATGTGAAGGGAACTCTTTTCGGTAATAATGCTGGATTCTCCGAGGCAAAACAGCAAGAGCTAGAACACAAAGGTGCCATCTTTGAGTCAACTTGCTTTGCTTTGGACGACAGCACGCTATAAATCCAGCACCTTAATAAACATCGACCACAGCTCCTACTGCCTCTCCAACCTGGGCATCAATGCTGATCTTATGCAGCCAGGATTGTCGGCTAAAAGGGGTAAGAACTTTAACATGAACTTCCCACCACTCCCCTTGGCGCTCGCAGAACACCACATCAAACTCCTCATCGGGTAGGCTTTTAAAAAAGCTAGCAGAATGCCTGACTTCGTTAACTGCTGTTTTGATGACTTCTTCAATTTGATTGAGGACTGATAAAGACTTGGGCATAAAATCAGCAAAGGTAGCAGTTAGTGATAGCATGGCAATGCTCCTTAGGTTCTTTCGATTTTTCTAAACTACCTCATGCCAAAGGCCATTCACAGCCCTTCATCTAAAATTTACCGAACCCTAAGTTTGGCTATACAAAATTAAAATAATTGAGTAGAGAAAATGGGGTGTAGGGGGTAGGAGGAGCTGTCCGGTAGCATCTTTCCTTGTCTAAACACCCTTGGTAGTAACCAATAAAAGTGTTTGAGGGAGCCTACTACAAACCATATCGGTGCAACTGGACATGATATAAGACGATCCTAAGTGCGAAAAATTTATTCTCCTTCCTGCATTGCTACTGCCCCGCTGCAAAGACTTGATTAGCTGTGAAATTCAGGTTCTGAAGAATGGAAGACTGGATTTGGTCATCCCCTCTAAATTGTTGAGGCTGGTATTCTTCATCTACTAATTGATAGATCGTGATTGTAGGCTGTTTTAGCTTGCCAATATACCGAATTCCGCCCAATCCTGCAAAGTCTACCACCCAGTATTCAGAGATACCTAAAGCCTCGTATTCATTAAATTTATCTTCATAATCATCCTTCCAATTTGTGCTGACCACTTCGATAACGAGTGGTGGTGGGATATAAGCAGCAGCAGAGCTAGAGCTTTGACGCATTCGTTCCCACTCTTCTTTAGCAAACACAACGATATCAGTTCTTCTACTTTCTTCCCTGCCCGTATCAGGATTAAGCCCTGTCATCACTTGCTTTTGTCGTTTCGGAACATAAGGAAGGTTTAATTCTTTGCAGTGGTTAGATAGTAGTATACAAAGATCGTCTGCGACATCTTCATGTTTGGCATTGGGATCAACGATTGGCATGGGAAATCCGTCACGGAGTTCAAAATCTCTACCTGAGCCATCGTCCCAAGCTAGAAATTCTTTAAATGTCAGCGGTTTTTCGATTACGGGTGCATACATCGCGATCGCCCTCCTATACCGTTACATAAGAACTACTCAGGATTCAGTTTCATGTTCTTTAAAACCTAACTCTAGGACTCCAGGTTAGCATAGTCTCTTTGACATGCTTCCAATGGTATTTCCCTACTGGCGTTCCATCCATTGTGCTCTCAGCAATTCCAAGGCCGCTTCGCTGTCTAGAGGTTTTGAGAAAAAATACCCCTGCCCGTATTCGCATTGCAGCTTAAGCAAAGGATCGACTTGTTCTAACACCTCAATCCCTTCCGCTACTACATCCATACTTAGGGTTTGGGCAAGGGTAACAATAGCTTGGACGATTTCTGAGTTTTCACCTAGGGCACCGATGCGGCTGACGAAAGAGCGGTCAATTTTGAGGGTACTAATGGGAAAGTGGTGCAAGCGGCTTAAGGAGGAATAACCAGTACCAAAGTCATCAATACATAGATGAATCTGTCTTTTTTGCAACTCTAGGAACAAATCCTTTACTAAGTCGGGATTATCCATAACCACGCTTTCCGTAATTTCCAGTTTTAAACTGCCCACTGCTAGTTCAGTCTCCTGGAGAATTTGGTCGATTTGAGCTAGTAAATCTGGTTGAGTAAACTGCTTGCAAGAAAGATTGACATTAACCGTCAAGGGTCGGTGGGATCTAAATTGTGTTTGCCAACTACTAACTTGGCGACAGGCTTCCCGCAGCGTCCACCAACCGATAGGGGTAATCAGTCCCGTTTCTTCGGCGATGGGAATGAACTCGGAGGGGGAAACTAAACCGCGTTGGGAGTGCTGCCAGCGCAACAGGGCTTCAAAACCGATAATGTGGCCATTAGAGAGGGACACGATCGGTTGATAGTATACCCGCAACTCTTGCCGTTCAATAGCTCGCCGCAAGTCTGTCTCGATCTGCAAGCGGTCTACAGCATGGCGATGCATGGCCAGATCGAACACTTCGTAGCAGCCTATGCCTTGGGCTTTGGCGCGATACATCGCTAGATCGGCGTTGCGCAGCAGGTCTTCTGCTGACAAGATATGATGGTGCGGCACAGGGCTACCGCCACCGATAGTATTCAGGGCAATTCCGATGCTGATCGTTACGAAGGCTTCACGCCCGTTGAGGTAAAAGGGTGAAGTTAGGGTTTGATTGATTGCCTCGGCTAGGCGGGTGGCATCGCTTACTTCCTGAATTCCTTCTAGAAGTACGGCAAATTCATCCCCTCCCAAACGTGCCACTGTATCGGTTGGGCGCAGGCAACTTTGCAACCGATGGGCGAAGTGTTGCAGCAATTGGTCACCCATGTGGCTGCCTAGGCTGTCGTTGATCACCTTAAAGCGATTGATGTTGAGAAAAAGTACCGCAAACTGATAGGGCTTAACTGCTAAGTTGCTTTTACGGTACTGCTGGGCGCGTCGTTCTGCTTGTTTCAAGCGATCCATGAATAAAGCCCGGTTGGCTAGCCCAGTGAGCTGATCGTAAAAGGCATTGTGAATTAATTGTTGCTCTGCCTGTTTGCGATCGCTAATATCAAAGGCATAGATACGAATGCATTCAATTTCTGGGACGTAGTGCAGTACTTGTTCGTAATAGACCTCTCCCATTTTCACCTCCCGCCGCAGTGACCCTGCTCGTTGCACGACTGTTGCCATTGATAGCATTTCGGCTAAAAAGGGATGCTCGGTATCACCGTATAAGAGATCGGGCAATAATCGCATTGCCTCAGGATTAAGATAACTTACCCGACCTGCTAAATCGATTTCGACAATGGGATTGGGGGTCAGCAGGGGAAAGGAAGCTAATCTAGCCGTCTCTTGCTCTGCTCGCCGCCGTTGGGTGATATCAATTCCTACTACAAAAAAGAAGTCCAGTTTGCGGCTGGGTTTGAAGATAGGTTTGCCCCGCCACTCTACTAATAGTTCTCGACCATCTTTGGTCAGTACGTGGGTTTCCTTTACCGTCAGTTTCTTAGCTCTGATGAACTGCTTAAAAGCTTTTGCTAGAGGTTGACGGCTAACCTCAGGAACAAACGTTGATAGAAAATCCTTGCCCAAAACCTCATCTAGGGTATAGCCTAGAGCCTTTAGGAAACCTTGATTCATCATGATGGTCTGGCCTTGGCCATCAATTGCCACAAACAGGGCAGCGCTAGTTTCAATCAAAGCATTGCTGAAATCGTTTTGCTGGTGCAGTTCTTCCTCTAGTTGCTTGCACTTCACCGCTAACCCCAATTGAGTTGCTACAAAGTTGAGCCGCTTCAGCCATTCCCTGTTAGCTGGATCGGATTGGGCGATAAAAAATGTTAGTACTGCTAGTAGGCGATCGCCCAGAAGGATCGGTACAGCTAAACCAGCTTGAAATCCGGCCTCTTTTATGAGTTGAGTGTCACCTAAAGCTACATCAGTTTGACTAGAAAGATTTTCAATCAACTCTGGCTGTAGCGATTTCCATACTCGCCCTGGCAAGACTGTATTGATAGGAACAACTAGGTTTTCCCTGGCTTGTTTGAACCATTCCCAGTTGGGAGTGTTGCGATACCAAGCTGAACCCCAAGCCAAACTTGTATTGCCGGGACGAGGAAGCCAAGCTTCCCCATAATCCCAGTTTGTTAATTCACAGACCTGGCGCAGTGCCATGCGGAGTGCTGAGTGAAAATTCGGGGCTTCTCCAATTGCTTGCATTAGGGATTGCAACAGATGCAGTTCTTCTGACATTCGCAACAGGCTCTTTATTCTTTAATGGTTGTTGGGCTACAACCCACATTCACCAGATTTGAGGTTAGCTCAGGGGAATTTTTCTCGGATAAGATTAAAATAATGACATGGCAATTATTTCGGGGTATCCCAGCCAAACTGCATCCACTCCCAGCGGAGTAGCCATAGTTAAAGGTTCTTGACTCTAAACCTGGCTCAAATTGCTGCCATTTTCATGGTTTCCTCACAAATAACCCACAAAAGAAGTTAGACCTGTCGAAGACAGGCTTGCTGGTGTGGTGTAGTCAATTTCTAGTTGAGTCAGATGTCCGGTAGCTGGACCTCTTTTAAATAAGCACCGAATTGAGAATTTGCCCCCTCGCACCCTAACTGGTGCTGGGCTTAAGGGTTACCTTGCTGTTGCACCCCGACGCTTGGAAACGCTTGGTATTTTTCCCTAGGACTTAGTTTAGTCGCTTTGCTATGGGGGTTACCACTTTTGGTAAAGAAAAATTTGGCAACGGATTTGGGATCAGATGTAACGGATGTAGAGTGTTCGCGATCGCCATTCCCCTTCGGCTACGCTCA
>DNXU01000424.1:31493-37413 GCA_003505715.1 Cyanobacteria bacterium UBA8803
GGGTAAACCCATTCCCGACTCCCTCTATACTCCCAATACTCGAAAGTATCTGCCTTAATGTGTCACTATGACAGCAATAAACTTCCTATGCGATCGCTGCTTTCATGAAACCTCGGCAACGGATTGTAGAACTCTTCTCAACGTTCATACAGTTTGCAGATGACTTATTTGAGCGTTGGGTAATAGATTCTCTGTTGCAACGGAGTATACAGCGGACTCAGCAGTCTGTAGAACTAGGTACTGCTGAGTCTGCCGAGCATTTTTGGGTTCTATACTGGTATCGGCTTTGGCAAACAAACCCTGAAAGTTTAGCCATGGGGCATCTGTCGGCTTACTTACAGGAGGCTTGTTACTGGGTAGCAAAGCGAGTCACGCTTCAGTTGACTAGTATGCAATACCAATTATCGGACTGTTTCCAGATCGCGATCACTAGCCTACCCATCGTACTCAAGGGATACAACCCCAAACAGGGCGCAAGCATCAAAACCTATGCCAGCATAGTATTCAGCAACAAGCTGCGGGATACATTGCGTCAGCAACGGGAGGCAGAAAGCCGGACTAACTGGGGCTTACTGCGGAAGTTAAGCCAAAAGCAACTGGTAGAATCCCTAGAAGCAGGAGGCTTATCTGAGGTAGCGATCGCTAGTTATTGTTTAGCCTGGACGTGCTTCAAAACTTGCTGCGCTCCGAGCGAAATGCCTGCTACTCGTCAACTTTCTGAGCCTGACGGAGCAACTTGGGTGGCAATTGCTCAACTGTACAACACCCAACGTTTACGACAAACGCCTCCCAGGCTACCAGAAGCCCAGCCAGAAACGCTAGAGTGCTGGTTAAAGAAGTGTGCCCAGCAGTCACGAGCTTATTTATATCCAGCCATCACGTCTTTGAACCTCAACAAATCAGAATCAGGATCTGGGGAACTAATAGATGATTTACCCGATCGCGCTGGAGCATCTGGGCTTAACGACTTAATGATTCAAGAAGAACTCCAAGAGCAACAGACTCGGCAAACTCAAATCAATGCCGCGTTAAAAGTAGCACTAGAAGAGCTAGTTCCTCAATTACAGACTTTGTTGGAGCTTTATTACACTCAAGGGTTGACTCAGCAACAGATTGCTGCACAGCTAGCAATCAAGCAATATACTGTCTCTCGCCGACTTAGCAGTGCCAAAGAAAAGTTATTGCTGGCATTGGCAAAATGGAGTCAGGAAATGCTGCATATTTCCCTGACATCGACCGCAGTAAAAGATATGGGTGTAGTTTTAGAGGAGTGGCTACAGGAGAAATTAGCTTCTGGCTCCTCAAAGGAGGGTTCCGGATAATGCTTGTATTTGATACTTCAACACCATGGCTAGAGATTCCGGATACAGTCCAAACAAAATCCTGGTCACAGAGTCAATCCATTCTAATTCCCGGCAACCGCTGGCAAGCTTATTTAAATCAGGTTTGTCTTCAGACGGTGCTACCCTGGTTGCAGGAGAAGTCAACAGTTGAGCCAACAGTTGACTCTCGGAATAGTCTGTCTTTCTGGGAAATGGTGAACGGAAGTGCCATTATTTTAGGCACAACTCGTTTGATCTTCATTCCTAGTGAAGCAATGGATCGCAGCGAATTCCGCGTGCCCCAAGAGTGGATAGATATTCCCAGTTGGGTGGGAGATTATTACCTGGCAGTGGAGGTAGATCCAGACGATCGGTGTTTGAACATTTGGGGTTACACTACGCATCAAGCACTCAAGTCGGAGGGCAGTTACGATCCGAGCGATCGCACTTATTGCTTAGATGGAAATGACCTCATTCAAGACTTGACCGTATTCTGGGTAATGCAGCAATTACCTGGGGAAGCAACACGAGCTATAGTTCCACCGCTGCCAGCGCTGAGTGCTGAGCAAGCTGAGCGCTGGTTGCAGCAGTTGGAAGATGTCGCGATCGCCCTACCCCGTTTAGAAATTCCTTTCGCTCCATGGGGCGCGTTGCTAGAGCAAGATTGCTGGCTTCAGCAACTCTGTCAGCAGCGGCAAAGTTCAGTTAATGTCACAGAGCCAACCAGACAGGGGACTGCATCAACGAACTTGAGCCAGTGGTGGCTCAATGTTTTTGAGGCTGGGTGGCAGGCACTGGAAGATCTGTTGGGATCGCAGCCAGATCTTGCCTTTAACTTCCGACGAGCTGACTCTACAGCAGAGCAAGTTCGGCGGGTGAAACAAATTCAGCTAGGCGCAGAGTTGCCCGCCCTGTTGCTAGTAGTCATGCTAGAAACAAAGGCAGATGGCAGAATGCGAATTTGGGTACAAATGCTTCCTCAACCCGGAGAGGCTTATCTACCTGCCAATTTGAGGTTGGAACTGCTCTCAATGACTGGAGAGGTACTTCAGTCCGTTGAGGCTGGAGGCACGAGCAACTACATTCAACTGCGGCGGTTCAAGAGTCCGTCAGGGGCACAGTTTCGCTTACAGGTTGCGAGCGCAGATGCCTTCACTTACGAAGATTTTGTTGTCTAAGCTGCATCGATGAGTCATTTAATCATCCTCAATCTGGGGAAGGGAGATTGGCAGCAGGGTTGTCCAATGGTTGTTGCTCAGCTGTGGATGAGCGATCGCATCACTCCCATGCAAATAACAGGCAGCTTACCTGCTGCCCCTGAATTGGGTGTACTCTATCCTTGCTGGCAACGGCTGTATGAAGCGTTATATGCTCACCGTAGCTGGCGACAGCGGCGGGTAGCTCAGAATGATTTTGAGATTGAGGACGATGAGTCTTATATTACGAACGTTTCAGAAGTAGAGTTCCAACAAATCTGCCAGGAACTTCAGGATCGCCTCAACAGCTGGCTTAATACTGACTCCTGCCGTAATATCGACCGCCAACTCCGCACTCGCTTAATCCCTACTGATGAAATTCGAGTTATTATCACCGCCGAAAACCATCAGTTATTGCGGTTGCCCTGGCACCTTTGGCAATTTTTGGAAGACTACCCCAGAGCCGAACTTGCCCTAAGTTTGCCAGAATACACTCGCTCGATCGAAACTATAGCAACTGAGGCACGAGCCACTGTTAAAATTTTGGCAATTTTAGGCAATGGCCAAGGAATCGACATTGCCACAGATCGACAACTGTTAGAACAACTCCCCCATGTAGAATTGCAGTTGCTCGTTGAGCCAAATTTGGAGGAATTGAACCAACAGCTTTGGCAACCAGGATGGGATATTCTTTTCTTTGCAGGACACAGTTCTAGTCAAGAAAAGGGGCACATTCTGCAAATTAATCGTACCGATAGCCTGTCTTTAGAACGGTTGAGATTTGGCTTAAAAAAAGCGATTGAGCGAGGTTTGAAACTAGCAATCTTTAATTCTTGTGATGGATTGGAAATTGCCTGGAATTTAGCAGATCTGCAAATTCCCCAAGCGATTGTCATGCGGGAATCCGTCAGCGATCGCGTCGCTCAAGAATTCTTGAAACACTTTCTAGTTGCTTTTGCTGGAGGACAATCCTTTTACTTATCAGTACGGGAAGCGCGGGAAAAACTCCAAGGACTAGAAACTCAGTTTCCCTGTGCTAGTTGGCTGCCAGTTATTTGTCAGAACCCGGCAGAGTTGCCCCCTAGATGGGAAGAATGGTTGGGCAGTAGAGATAGGAAAGATGCAGGAGAAGGGCAAACTACAGAATCTAAAATCCCCACTCCAAAATCTCAACTATCTACTCCTCGTTGGCGACAGTTAGGTCAGGTATTGCTCAGTAGTATGGCAGTAACTGGACTAATTTTAGGAGTGCGATCGCTCGGCGTTCTGCAACCGCTAGAATTATGGGCGTTCGATCGCCTGCTCGCCTTGCGCCCAACTGAACCGCCTGATTCTCGCTTTCTCATTGTTACCATTAGCGAGGCCGATATCCAGGCTCAAGATCCCTATCAGCGACAAGGTTCCCTCTCGGACAAGGTATTTAATCAACTTCTCAACCACCTAGAACTCCATCAACCTCGTGCGATCGGAATCGATATTTACCGCGACTTTGCCACCCCTTCCCAGTATCCCACCCTCATCGCCCAACTGCGGCAAAATAAACGCCTGGTTGCTATCTGCAAAGGTAGCGATGCTAAATACGATCCCACGGGAATTGCGCCTCCTCCAGAAGTGCCCACGTCCAGAGTCGGGTTTAGCGATTTTCTAGAGGATGATGACGGAGTATTACGTCGCCAACTTCTATTCATCGATCCCGATCCAGCTTCACCTTGCACTACTCCCTATGCCTTCAATGTGCGGTTAGCGTTTCGCTATTTGGAAGCTAAGGGAATTTCTCCTAAGTTTACATCTGAGGGTAACCTTAAACTTGGCAATGTCGCGTTCAAGCGATTGCAAAGGTGGACAGGAGGGTATCAAGGAATTGATGCAGCAGGCAATCAGATTATGCTGAATTACCGTTCTTTGCCCTCTTTACGAGCGATCGCGCCTCAAGTTTCCCTGAATCAGGTTTTGAGTGGAAAAGTGCGAAAAGAGGCAATTAAGGATCGGATTATATTGGTAGGTGTTACGGCTAATAGTAGTAGCGATTTTTGGGCAACGCCTTATGGGACAGGAATAAACCAAAAAGTACCGGGGGTTTTCATTCAGGCACAGATGACCAGTCAAATTTTAAGTGCGGTTCTTGATGGGCGATCGCTAATTTGGGTTTGGAGTTGGTTAGGGGAAGCAATCTGGATCGGGGCTTGGGCTTTGGTTGGTGGGCTTGGCTTGGTGTGGGTGTCATCGCCACTGCAACAGGGAGCAGTTTGCGTCACCGCATTGGGAAATCTCACCGGACTTAGTTTTCTACTTCTGACTCAAGGAGGTTGGGTTCCTCTGGTTCCTGCCGGAATTACATTGGTTATTACGGTAGGTATTAACAGTTACCTGAACGCTAAAGTTTATGTTCCCGCTTAAAAGCTATTTTCAATCTATTCAAGTTTGGACATTGGCAGCGATCACACTCGGTCTAAGTAGTGTAGGTCAAATAACTTTATCTCAATCTGTTCCTAGCCAACAGAACATTCAACAAACACAAATTATCTTTAATGATCCAACTCCACCGAGTCAAGGTTCGCCCAGCGGCAGACAACGGGGCGGTGCTAGTAGAGGGCCATGCCGTCAATTTGAAGCCCTGACGGCATTGGTTCCCGCTAACCATGGTATAGTTTGGGGACGAACGACGAGCGAGCGCCCCACATTCTGGTTTTATCTACCCAACCAGTTGACTGCCCAAACCCCGGTCGAATTTGTATTGCAAGATGCTGCTGACAACTACGTTTACAATACTCGTTTTACTGCCCCTGAAACCAAATCGGGTTTAATCAATCTGGAGATGCCCTCGACGGTTAAATCTTTGGAGGTGGGCAAAACTTATTCCTGGACGCTCTCAGTTTACTGCGATCCAGATAAACCCTCTACCTCAGTATTTGTCAAAGGAACTATTGAGCGGGTTAACTTGGATGCTGCCTTAAAAAATCGCTTGCAAGGGGCAACACCAATAGAACAGGTTAGTTTGTATGCAGCCAATGGCATTTGGTTTGAAGCGTTTAATATTTTAGCTAACCTTTATCGCAGTCACTCAGAGCAAAAATCGATTGCAAATGCTTGGGTGAGTTTATTACAGCAGGTGAATTTGGGATCTATGAATCAGGCGCCATTTTCGTCTTGCTGCACTCCGGAACAAAGAACTGGTAATTAGGTATTGGGACGCGATCGCGACGCATAACCTTTACGGGTGGAGGATTCCTCAAAGCTGAGGATGTCGCGATCGCGTCTTGCAAGTTGTCGCAAGCAACTTCCGGCTAGGAGCTTCTTTGCATTTGTTTACATCGCTTCCTATTTTGCACGTATAGCAGCCGTCAAGGTTGTTAGCACAAAAATCTTTAACCCGTTTTAACGGGTTTTAGCTTTTAGCCTGAA
>DNXU01000198.1 GCA_003505715.1 Cyanobacteria bacterium UBA8803
GGCAAGCCTGAGTAGTTTATACCAGGGAGTGCATTCCTAATGTCGGTTTCCAGTGGAACTTGACGAAGCGTGCCTTGCCCTGTTCGTTGATAAAGCGGAAGGTGTGAACTCCGAAGCCCTCCATCATACGGTAGCTTCTGGGCAGAGCGCGATCGGAGAGTACCCACATGATCATGTGCATAGATTCGGGCATCAGCGAGATGAAATCCCAGAAGTTGTCATGAGCCGCAGAAGCTTGAGGCATCTCGTTATGGGGTTCGGGCTTGACGGCGTGGACGAGGTCGGGGAATTTAATCGCATCCTGGATGAAAAAGATCGGCATGTTATTGCCCACTAGGTCAAAATTTCCGTCCTCCGTGTAGAACTTGGTCGCAAAGCCCCGCACGTCCCGAACTGTATCCGCCGAGCCACGAAATCCTACCACTGTGGAGAACCGCACGAACACTGGTATCTTCACTGATGGGTCTTGCAGGAATTTGGCCTTGGTGTACTCTGCCATCGATTCGTAGACTTGTAAATAACCGTGCGCTCCAGAGCCGCGTGCGTGGACTACTCTTTCTGGGATGCGCTCGTGGTCGAAGTGCGTCATCTTTTCGCGGAAGTGGAAGTCTTCCATCAAAGTTGGCCCCCGCGAACCAACTTTTAGCGAATTGTCGTGCTCGTCAATCTTATTATGTTCGCTCATGGTATCTCCTCAAGCAAGAAATGTCCATCTCTATTGCTGTTCTATTAGTAATTCGCGCCTTTTATTTTCCAGAGTCACAAACAAATGTGACTAGAAAGTGATAATCGATTATTGATAGGATTCACTAGTTATGAATCCAACTATTGATAGAGTTATTTGCTCAGCTTTAAATCTGTTTCTATCCCAATAGGAGGATGCCTCTAGCCCTATAAAAACCTAGAGGAAAGAAGTAGGGAAATCAAGGGTCATGAATCTCAATTTAAGTTAATTTATGCTGTAGCCCAAGTCCAATTAATTAAGACACCACTATCACTTTCTAATCACATTTAGTTTCAATAATCAAAAATGACAGCAGAAGAGCAGCGGCTAGAAGAAGCACATTTAACTGAGATAATCTAACGTGAGCAAACTTGTAAACTACAGTATACCAAAGCCGACTTTAAAGGCACATCAAAGGGCAGCGCCGCAGCCAACCCTGGCCTTTGCCGACGCTATTGCCCTAATTGTTGGGATTGTTATTGGTGCAGGTATTTTCGAGACACCAGCCCTGGTTGCTGCCAATGTCGATAGTATACAAGTTTTGCTGCTGGTTTGGTTTTTGGGAGGCGGGATGTCCTTGGTTGGCGCTTTGTGCTACGCAGAATTAGCAACGGCCTATCCCCATAGTGGCGGCAATTACTATTACCTGAGGCGTGCCTTTGGTATAAGAGTGGCCTTTCTGTTTGCTTGGGCGCGAATGACAGTAATTCAAACGGGTTCGATCGCGCTTTTAGCCTTCGTGTTTGGAGATTATGCCTCACAGTTATTGCGCCTTGGCCAATATTCACCGTCCCTTTACGCTGCACTTGCCGTTGTTATTTTGACAGCGCTAAACATCATCGGCATCCAGCAAGGCAAGCATACGCAGAATTGGTTGACAGTGGCAAAAGTCCTTGGCTTGGTGTTAGTTATTATCTTTGGCTTGGCTTTTGCTGCTCCTGCGGTTCCCGAAGTATCTGCTGAACCTGCATCCCAAGGAAATTTGGGAATGGCAATGATTTTTGTGCTGCTGTCTTATGGCGGTTGGAATGAAGCGGCTTATATCTCGGCAGAGTTACGGAATCTAGAGCGTAACATGGTGCGATCGCTGCTGTGGAGTCTTGGCATTATCACCGTAATTTACTTGGCGATCAACGTAGCCTATATCCACGGATTAGGGTTAACCCAGATGGCAGCATCAGAAGCCGTTGCTGCTGATTTGATGCGTCGTGCGGTTGGTGAACCTGGTGCTTGGTTTATCAGTTTTGCGATCGCTGTTTCCACCTTAGGCGCAATCAATGCCACGATTTTCACGGGTTCTCGCACAAACTATGCCCTAGGGAGGGACTTTTCCTTATTCAGCTTCCTCGGAAGCTGGCACCATCGCGCTAGTACACCAACTCATGCTTTGCTGGTGCAGGGTGCGATCGCTTTAGCGCTGGTGTTGCTGGGAACTATGACGCGGCAAGGCTTTGAGACGATGGTGGACTATACCACCCCTGTATTTTGGTTCTTTTTCCTACTAACAGGAGTGTCGCTGTTCGTGTTGCGGGTGCGGGAACCACGGGTGCCTCGACCTTTTCGGGTGCCCTTCTATCCTCTAACACCCATCCTCTTTTGCCTCATTTGTGGTTATTTACTCTACTCCAGCGTTGTCTATACCGATTTTGGGGCGCTAGTAGGAGTAGCAGTGGTAGCTGCTGGTGTACCCCTGTTGCTCTGTGCAAGAAGGCAGAAGTTAGAAGGTAGTTCCGATGAAAAAATTTCACAGCCATGAATGAAAGTGGTATTTCCCATCTATCAATAGGAGAAATGTGCTATGCAGTTAGGACGAATAATGGGATTGGTGGTTGCCAGTGTGAGTGTCAGTAGCTTGCTCTTGGTTGGGTGTGCCCAAGAACGTAACTTCAATGAAGTTCAACCCACTCCTCAAGCTCAGCAACCCTTACCTGCTGTACCAACGCCAGAACCTAAAGCTGATGTGCCTTACGTGCCAACACCGGATCAAGTTGTGGCTAGAATGCTCGAACTCGCTAATGTGAGGGATGATGATATTCTCTACGACCTCGGCAGTGGTGATGGCAGGATCGTGATTACAGCTGCCCAAAAACACGGCATTCGTGGCACTGGTGTAGAAATTAATCCAGAGCTTGTCCAGCGCAGTCGAGCTAACGCTCAAGCAGCAGGGGTTGCCGATCGGGTAGAGTTCGTGCAACAAGACCTTTTCCAAACCGATCTGAGCGATGCAACGGTAGTGACGCTTTACCTGCTGCCTGAGATCAACTTGAAGCTGCGACCCAAACTACTCCAAGAACTCAAACCGGGCACTCGAATCGTATCCCACGACTTCGACATGGGGGCGTGGCAACCCGAGCGCGTAGAACGAGTACAAGGATCAACTCGCCAGCACACGATTTACTACTGGGTAGTTCCTGAAAATATTCCCACAAATTTGAGCTAAGCGTACTTATTGGAATTAAGGCTAATCGATTTGGTTCCCCCCAAGGTTGAGGGGTTAGGGGGGTTAATCAGCCTATTCTTTTAGCTGATATCGCGCCAATTTCCTCACATCTTCACGAGATAACCCGAGTTTTTGAGCCAGACTAGCTTCCACTTGCTCGAATTGTGTAATTGGTAACTCAAACTCCAACTTTTTGAGCATGGGATCTGCTGTTTTGATCTCAACTTTGGTCAGCCCCTCACTTTTTTTTATTTCTGCTTTGATTAATAACACAGTGACTGGCAACTGTACTTCTCTTTCTGTATCAGCTTGCAGCTTACTGGCTGTCGTATAAGGTCGGCTTAATACCCGATCGATCGTCAAGTTCCCGCCCAACCAAAATAAAACTCCTAGCAGAGGTAGAGGTAGCCAAAATTCCAGCCAGAGCAAATGTAAGTCTTGCCACCAACGGGGTGAGGACATAGATTAACAGCGCCATTGCACTAAAGTTTACGACAAACATACCTTAGACTGCCTAGCTTGAGAATCTTACTAGTGGAGGACGTTTAGCCCGCCTAGCTTCACTATCTTGAACCTAGGACGGAGAAATAGTTCTCGAGGCCGAACTATGCGGATATTACTCGTAGAAGACGATCCACAACAATTAAATCCAATTCACACAGTCTTGTCCCAAGCCGGACACATTGTTGATGGCACTCAAGAGGGAGAAACCGCTCAGTGGCTGCTCTCTCAGAAAAACTACGATCTGTTGATTCTAGACTGGATGTTGCCAGATATCAGCGGCATCAAACTATGTCGGGACTATCGACAATCCGGGAAAACGTCACCTGTGCTAATTTTAACAGCCAAAGACAACATTCCTGATAAAGTAATTGGCTTGGATGCCGGAGCTGATGATTATCTGGTCAAACCCATAGATATGGTGGAACTGTTAGCGCGAGTGCGTGCTTTGGGTAGGCGATCGCCCTTATGGTTGGGAGACACTCTTCACCTCTTAGATTTGCAACTGCACCTGCATAGTCTTACCATTGAACGGGGTCAGGCAAGCGTCAAATTATCCAGTCAGGAATCTAAGTTGCTAGAGTACTTCTGGCGTCACCCCCGTCAGATTTTAACTCGATACCAGATCGAACAAGCATTGTGGGAGTGGGGTTCAGAACCCGAAAGTAATGCCATCACAGCATTGATACGCCGACTGCGGCAGCGCTTGCAGGTAGTGGGGGTAGCGGATTGGATTGAAACAGTCTACGGCATGGGATACCGTCTCCAACCACCAGAGTAATTAACAAAGAGTAAAGAAGTTCAGAATTTTCTAGACCTTGAACAAACTGAACTCCTCTGAGCTTCAAGTTCCCCTAACCTTTCTCTGCCTATGTTTTATGACAGCCGTCGCAATCTGGCACGTTGGTTTACCCTGTCCATGGGCAGTATTTTGGTTGTCTATACAGGTGCAATCTACTACCAGAAAATAACCGATGAGCTAGAGGCATTGGATCGACTGCTTTACAAAAAAGCCGCACTCATGGCAGCAAGCGTGCAGTACGAAATGATTGAGGGTCGATTGCAGATAGACTTGGATAACGTTCCCCTCTTGGGCAATAACCCGCAAGCGCTGTCCACTGAAATTGTTTATGCCCGTTGGTACGATCCCAAAGGGCAATTGCTGCAATTTTACGGAATGCCTCCCAAAAAGCAGTTAATAGTGGCAAATGAGTTTGTCACCATCAAAACTACTCCTGTCCGGATGGGGAGAAGACTTAAAGGGGAATGGCTTCGTCAGGTAACGCTACCCGTTCAGTATAAAGGAATTGCGATCGGTCATCTTCAGATTGCTTCCCCCATAATCCCTGTCAAAGAAAAGCTGAGAGAGTTCTTGCTTTTGTTAACATTGTGCGTGCCTGCCACCTTAGGAATTATTGGTATTGGGGGTTGGATTTTGGCAGGATTGGCAATGCAGCCAATTCGCCAAGCTTACGATCAGCTACAGCGTTTCACCTCTAATGCTTCCCATGAGTTACGCACTCCCTTAGCAGCAGTTCTTAGTAATGCTCAGGTTGGTTTGCTGGTTCCGCTTGAGCCAGAGCAGCAACACCATTATTTGGAGCAGATCGTAGCGGCAGCGAAGTCTATGAGTACCTTGGTTAGTAATCTGCTGCTTCTGGCTCGTCATTCAGGAAGACTCGCCCGTGAATCCTTAAAAGAGGTTGACCTAACCAGTTTGCTTCATGAGCTAGCAGACTTTTACACTGCCCAAGCTGCTGAAAAACAGCTGAGTTTGAAAAGGGATTTACCTCAGCTAGCAGTGAAATTAATAGCAGAGCCAGACCTTGTGCGTCAGGCAGTGGTAAATTTGCTCAGTAATGCCTGTAAATATACACCAACTGGCGGTACAGTAAAGTTACGTCTGTTTACCCATTATCATTGGGCAGTGATTCAGGTCTCAGACAGTGGTGTTGGGATTGCGCAAGCCGATTTGTCCCATATTTTTGAGCGGTTTTACCGAGTGGATACGAAACAATCGCACTCAGCAGGAGGGTTTGGTTTGGGATTGGCGATCGCTAAGCAAGTCGTTGCAGCCCATGGCGGCCAGATTAAGGTTACCAGCGTAGTCGGAAGTGGCTCAACCTTTCAAATCGAACTGCCTCTGAGGCGTTGTGAGCGCTGAGTGGGAGACTTGTGGCTCTCTCACCAGGAGGAACGCAAGTAGGCGGTTTTAACCGCGTAGCACCGTATACTGTGAATACATGAT
>DNXU01000194.1:0-312 GCA_003505715.1 Cyanobacteria bacterium UBA8803
CCTCTTTTGTCACTCTGGGGTGAGACCTTGATTTTCCTTGGGCTGAAACAATTCAATAATCTGCTCGGTATTTTTATCAAAAAGGTGGAAACCAGAGCGATCGAAGACAACACTGACAGATTGACTTACAATCATTTGCGATCGCGGATCGACCCGTGCCACAAATTCCTGATTAGCTGTGGTGTTGAGATAAACGATCACCTCATTTCCCATCATTTCTGTTACCGATACCGTTGCTTTCACTAAAGCTGAGGGAATTCCAGGAGGCACGTAGTCTGGATCGTGTATGCTTTCCGGGCGAATGCCAAAAAT
>DNXU01000194.1:369-5890 GCA_003505715.1 Cyanobacteria bacterium UBA8803
AAACGAGTCCGTCGTCACATACAGGTTTCCCTCTCTACTAATTAACCTAGCCTCAAAGAAGTTCATTGCTGGAGAACCAATAAAGCCAGCGACAAAAATATTTTTGGGATGGTTGTACAAGTTCTGAGGCGTATCAATTTGCTGCAAAACTCCCCCATTCATAACAGCAATGCGAGTCCCCATCGTCATGGCTTCAACTTGGTCGTGAGTAACATAAATAAAGGTAGTTCCCAATTGCTTGTGCAACTTGCTAATCTCAGCACGCGCTTGCACCCGCAACTTAGCATCCAGATTCGATAGCGGCTCATCCATTAAAAATACTGCCGGATTACGCACAATAGCACGACCAACTGCCACCCGCTGCCGCTGGCCCCCTGACAGTTCTTTAGGTTTGCGATGCAATAAAGAGTCGATCCCTAACTGCTTAGCTGCGCTCTCTACCCTAGCCTTAATTTCACCTTTACGCTTCCCTTGCAACTCCAGACTAAATGCCATATTTTCGTACACGGACATATGGGGATAGAGAGCATAAGACTGGAAAACCATCGCAATATCTCGGTCTTTGGGCGGGATATCATTAACTCGCCGATTACCAATGTAAATGTTACCAATCGTCACGTCTTCCAGACCAGCTAACATCCTCAAAGAAGTAGTTTTTCCACAACCAGAAGGGCCAACAAAAACCAGAAATTCTCCATCTTCAACTGCTAGATTAAGGTCATTGACTGCTACAAAATTTTCAAATTTCTTAGTTACATATTCAAAAATAACACTAGCCATAGAAGTTGGTTGTTGGTTGTTGGCAAGGTGGGGGTAGCAGTCTCCCTGACTCCTCTGCAAAAATATTATTATATTATTTTAATACCATTGATCATCCCTCGTCTCTTATTAAAATCATAGCTCGATTAATAACTTCTTCTTGATTAACCAAAGCATCCAATTCGCTAGTTTCATAACGGCCTTCCTCAACTTCTAGCGCAGCCCGATCCATTGCTTCTGGATAGGCTTCTTGGAGAGCTAAGCTCAATTCTTCGGGGTTTAAGTAATAACCACCTGCTTGGCGTCGTTTATTTTTAGTTTGAATACCCCGTACAGCATTACGAATTGAAAGTTCCCAAGAGCGAGTTGTACGATTTTCAGCTTGCTGCTTAATTAAATGTAGTAGTAAAATCACACCATAGCTGCGAATGTTACTAATTTTGTCATCACGGCTTATTTCTTCGAGTTCTTCAGCGATCGCTAATGCTCCTGGGATATCACCTTTGAGTAGCAAGTCTTTGAGAGCAAATAATTCTTCCATAAGGAGAGGCTAGGGTCTTAAACCATGTTTCTATTGTGGCTCTATTTGCCCGAGCGGGAGTCGGAGGGGTCAGATTCCCGATAAGCACGAATCATGGCCTGAGTTCCCAATTCAGCACCCGTACCCTCATCAAACTCTCTCACCGTTTTAAATAAGAGGTCAGCCATTTCCACTCCCGGCAAATGATCGCCAGAGGACTTAAGAGTTTCCTGCACCAACCTCAAATCCTTAAGCATGTGCTTAATCATGAAACCCGGTTGAAAATCAGACTGGGCAATTTTGGGGCCTAGTTTAGACAACGCCCAAGATCCCGCCGCACCAGTACTGCAAACCTCAATCACTAAATTAGGGTCAATTCCCTGTTGTTGGGCAAGCTGCATCGCCTCGCACAGCGCCACCATATGGATAGCACCAAGTACTTGATTGCAAAGTTTCACCGCTTGGCCGCTGCCAACTGGCCCGCAAAGACGAATCGTCTTACCCAGTACATCTAACAGCGGCTTGCTCTCCTCAAAATCTGCGACCTCACCCCCAACCATAATAGTCAGGGTGCCGCTCTTAGCTCCAATGTCACCCCCAGAAAGCGGTGCATCCAGAAAGCGGAGACCGCATTGCTTGAGTGCAGTGCCTAACTGGCGAGCTGCATCTGGGCCAATAGTACTGGTATCAATAACTAGCGTACCCGGTCGAGCAAATTCAGCCACCCCCCCACTACCCAGGATAACCTCCTCGACATCAGGAACGTCCCCCAAACAAGAAAACACAATATCTGCGGACTCGACTGCCGAGCAGATGGAGGATACTACCGTAGCGCCAGCCTCTGCTGCCACCTCCAAGCCGGGACGATGAGGAGTGCGATTCCAGGCTGTAACCGAGTAACCGCTTCGTGCCAAATTAGCGGCCATCGGCCCCCCCATAACACCAAGTCCCAGAAAAGCAATCTGTTTGTTCATGCTATCGAGCGCTCTAGATTCTCAAGCCAGACACCAAAACCTAAACTCACAAACAAAAAACCCAAATCCCAATTACCCATTACTAATTTTCAACCCTAGCACTCCAACCTTTACTCTCTATCAGTTCCCTTAAAGCATCCGCCCGATCGCGACTGCTGAAAGACCCAACTTGCATCATAGTTTGCCCGTTAAAGGAGGTGCGAAAAGCACCGGGAACGAGTGATCGCACCATATCTTGCTGAGTTTCACTCTCGACCTCAACCAAAACCCGGTAGTACTGACTCTCTGATGCTGTAGTTGGCCGTTCCCCATTGTTGGCCAAGGAGTTATCCCCCTCTAATAGGGACGCGGCATTCCCAACTCGATTAGTTGGCTCTACCTCAGCCCCTTGGGAACTAGAATTTAAAATAGGTTCCTCCGTAGGGGGGGGATTGGAGTCTACTTTAGAATCTGGTGAAGGGACGGTAATTTCAATACCACCCATTTGCCGGAATTCCCCAAGAACAGAAAGTTGAGCAGAATTCCCTTCCGGTTCATTGCCACTTGTCTGAGTAGGTGCTGTCGAGTTTTGAGAATGCAGGCTGGAGGGGACGGGAAAGGAGTCTGCCGTAATGGGACTACTTGATGGTACGGTTTCGCCCTGCGTCGAAGTAATCGCCCTATTCTCTACAGTATTAGAATTATTATTTCCCGAATCAACAGTCCTTTCAGGTACAACCCCAGGGGATGGAGCAGGAACGCTAACTGCCTCAGTAGGTCTAGGTTCAACAATTGACAAGGATAAATTGTTGGTTGTGCCATCCTGCGGCACAATCTGTAAGGGTATCTCTGGTTGCTTAGTTTCAGGAGCAGCATTCTCGACCATCGCCACTCCCAATGCTCTGGTTTCAAAAACATTCTCCCGCACATCGGCTTGTAATATCCCCTCCACAACAATCCCATTACCGCCATTGTTGTAGAAATAATTGCTGCGGATCGTCGGCGCACTGTTGCCCTGAACGGCAATGCCACCACTGCCATTCCCGGTAAAAGTATTATCTACCACGATAGGGGAGCTGGATTCAATCCAGAGACCATACCCTTGGGGATCGGGATTAGTCACAGTGACCCCGATTAAACTTGCTCCGTTAGCTGCCAAAATCGTAATGTTTTGGCTCTTGGCAGTAGGACTGTTGAAAATACCGCCCCCCTGGATGGTGATATTCTCTCCTCTAGTACGAGGATTACCCCGAATCGTTACCCCAGGCTTCATAATCAAGGGAAAGCTTTCACCAGTTGCGCTGCTGTAAACGCCGGGAGCTAGAGCGATCGCACTGTTGGGTTGAGCAGCCTGTAGCGCTTGAGCGATGGTTTTAAACGGCGATCGCTCTTGGCCATTACCCGTCTTATCATCCCCAGTGCTTGGATTAACAAATAACCAAATAACCTCTGACTCGTCCTGGGTGAGACTGGGACTCTGAGCCAGTTTTAACTGTGCCACAGCTATTGGGACTCGCCAGCCGACGGTAGCGATCGCGATGAATCCTATAGAAACCGCCGATATAGACCATTCCCTACGCCAGGATTGAGCCAGGTGGGGCAGCAATTGAATGAGCGAAGGCAGACCCATCTAAGTTCCGTCAATTACATGTAAGCTTATTTTTTGAGTCTACTCTAGCAGGTGGTATTTAAACTGCATATTTACCTTTTTCTTGGGTTCTCGGACTTACGCAATCAGGACTGACGCAGCTACAGCATATATAGTAATGGTGCGTTAACTTTCGCGTAACGCACCCTACTAATAGAGACTGCCTTCTGCCCACACGGGTGAGTTTTCCATGAGATTTTTGGGTAAGGTAACTATTAAGCTAAAAGGAGTTCCTACTCGATTGTCGGCGGCCAACCTAATCGGTCGAAATTTTCGGGAGAAGCCCTGTTAGGATGAAAAATAGTGGAGTAGTTCACAATGAGCGCTCAGCAGAGTGGTGGTGGATGGCAAGAGGCAGCAGTTTGCCGCATTTTAGATGCAAATTTAGACCGAGCCAGAGAAGGCTTGCGAATTATTGAGGAGTGGTGTCGTTTTGGTCTCAACAACGTCCAGATGGCTAATGAATGCAAGCAAATGCGCCAGGAATTAGCTAGTTGGCACAGTTCTGAGATCCGAGCTGCAAGGGATACCCCTGGAGATCTCGGCACTGAACTCACTCATCCCCAGGAAGAACAACGCGCCAGCATAGAGCAGGTATTGCAAGCCAATATTTGCCGGGTTGAAGAGGCGCTGCGGGTTTTGGAAGAATACGGCAAGCTGTATAGCTCCAATATGGGCACAGCCTTGAAGCAGATGCGCTATCGGGTTTATACCCTAGAGAGTAATTTGCTATCCTATCGACGCCATCGACTGCTCGATCAAGCGTACCTCTACCTTGTCACTTCCAGTTCAGAGCAGCTATTTTTCACCGTAGAGGCAGCTCTCCAAGGCGGACTGACCTTAGTGCAGTATCGGGAAAAAAATGCCGACGATACAGTAAGGCTCTCCCACGCCCAGAAACTGCGGCAAATATGCCATCACTACGGGGCGTTGTTTATCATGAATGACCGAGTTGATTTAGCCTTAGCCGTTGATGCTGATGGCGTTCATTTAGGGCAACAGGATGTGCCAATTGCCCTAGCACGACAGCTACTAGGCCCCCAGCGGTTGATCGGTCGCTCTACCACAAACTCGGATGAAATGCAACGAGCGATCGCTGAAGGAGCTGATTACATCGGTGTCGGGCCTGTCTACGAGACACCAACCAAAGAAGGGAAACCAGCCGCAGGTCTCGATTATGTCAAGTATGCTGCTAAGAATTCTCCAATTCCCTGGTTTGCCATTGGCGGCATTGATCCCACCAATCTTAATGATGTCTTAGCTGCTGGCGCTCAACGAGTGGCGATCGTGCGTGCCATCATGCAGGCAGAACAACCAACTCTACTCACTCAGTATTTTCTCTCCCAACTGGCCAAAGAGCAAACCCTCCGTCGCATTCAATCCCGCCTCCCTCAGTCTCATGCCTAACCATACTCATGAAATCACCCTTCAGGTTAACGGCCAATCCCGTACCTGTCCCGCTCAAACTTATCTCCCCCAACTCCTAGAACACCTAGGCTTAAATCCCCGCCTCGTTGCTGTGGAATACAACGGAGAGATCCTCCACAGGCAATTTTGGTCTCAAACTCAGATTAAAGAGGGGGACAAACTAGAAATCGTCACGATTGTTGGAGGTGGGAAGAAGGATGAGGGATGAGGGAT